>NZPK01000036.1 GCA_002693325.1 Gemmatimonadota bacterium
AGGGCTTGACGGTAAACTCTCAAGAATGAGGTCGGCCATTTCGGTGGGCGCAAAGGTGCGAATGCCCAAGTCAGACTCCACTTTTTCATAGACTCGGTCGAGGGCGGCCATCAGACCGGTCCCTCGCACCCAGCCGATTCGAGCACCGACGAGCATGACGTCTTTGCCCCAGCGTGTTACATATAAATCTCTATCGCCATCTGAATCGTAATCGGCTATGGCCATACCCATAGTCCAGCCTAGAATTCGGGCATTACTTTGATCAGTTCGATTAACGAAGGTCCCGTTTCCAGCGTTTTTATATAAAGCAGTCCCAGAAAACTTGTCATTAAAATTGCTTGGAATCCCGTTTGTAAAAAACAAATCTAATTGTCCATTACCGTTTAGATCAGCGAAACTGACTCCAGCTGATTGCGTTTCAATAATAAATCTTTTTTCGGCATTTCCAGAACTATTCTTAAAGTGTATTCCGGCGGATTCGGTTACTTCTACAAACTGAATCGGGTTGGAGTAAATGGGATTTAAAAGAAAACAGATGAGTATGATAATAAAAATGTAAGATCTATTCATAAGATATCCGAGAAATATCATAAGCTCGGGCAGCATTTGTNACTGATGCTGAATTTGGATATGATNTTAACAACTGTTGAATGGTTNTCTTCCCTACATCTGTTGAACCACTCTGTATTGTAAGGATTGCGATATTTACCTTAGTCTCAATATTAGTAGAATCTTTTTCTAACGATTTGTTGAAATAGGTCTGTGCTTTTTGAAGATGCCCTTGTTGCAAATGTATTGCCCCTATTGCATTGGCCGCGATACTTGACGCAGATATTTNCCAAGATGATTCATAATATTCTAAAGCTTTCTTAAGGTCGTTTTTCTGGTGGTATGCACGCCCAACATCATAGTGTATCCAGGCATCATTAGGCAGGGAATTGACGGCCTTTGAGAGGTGGATAGAAGCGTCAAAGAAATTTTTTGATTTGTATAAAAATCNACCGTAGTAATAGTGCGCCATTCCATTATTGGGGTCATTATTCAATGAAATTTGAAAATATTTTTTTGCTAAGGTTTCATCATTTAACGCCCAATAAATACGAGCCAACAGTAGCTGGGTGTCTGNTCTTTTTGGGTTTTCCGAAGTAGANTTCTGAGCAATTCGAAGAGCATCAGAGAATTTGTTTTGGTGAAAAAGAGAAACAGCTAAGTTGTGTCGAGCGTAGTTATAATTTGGATCTAATTGCAATGCTTGTCTNGAGTATGTTTCAGATAGTGAATATTCTTTTTCCCNTAGTGCAATTTCGCCTAAATCAAAATAAAGTTGTGCGTCGGTTTCTATATTTGGGGCTTTAGTCCAATTACAAGCGGTTAGCAGCCCTATGAAAATAAGGGCAGATGTGATTTTACGTTTTGTAGTTCCATGTTTTAACAGTTGAAAAACATATTGTAATCCAAGAGCAGAAAAACAGATTACGACTGGTATTAATGGCATACGGTAACGGGATGTTACAAAAAACAATAGTATCGAAATGATATAAGTGATNAGGTAAACGTGAAGCAACGGTGATCTTTGTTTATCGTAACTATGCCACGCGGCTCCGATACCCAAGAGTGCNAGAGGGGCGATAATTCCAAATGGGAATGAAATCCATTTTTCCCAAAGTGTGACACTCAACAGTTGAGAATGATTGCGACTGTAGTAGATGTTGGTATTTCGTTTTATCTCAGTACCATTCCAAAACAGCCAAAATTTTTCTCCAAGTGAATATAAATATTGTAATTTGTTTCCCTGGATGTAAACAATGGATTTTTTTATAAAATAATTAGACTTAGCAGCTGCGGTTTTATGGCCCTCTAAAATAGGTTTGGTCACCAACTCATCCCAACTCATGCCTGGTCTGATACTTACTTTTTTGAGGTAATTCCCACTGTTACCAATAAAAAAATTAATCCCTGCATTGGATGAGACAATGACGGGATCAGCTTCCATCGCATAATTGCGAAGGCTTATGGGGAAAATACATAATATAGTGGGAACNGCGATTAATATCACTTGTTTCCATCGTCGTTTAGAAATGTATAANAAGCAAAAAGNAACAATAAATAGCANGATGTTTGGACGAGTTATTATTGAAATCCCACAAATTAATCCAACGCACAACCAGGAAATTCGGGTATTGGTATGTTCGGCATGCAAAATACTACAAANCAGAAGTAAGTTGAAAAATATTTCTAATGGAACTGCAAGCAGTTCAAGTTCGAAATATATTACGGATCCACATGNAGANTATATTGCGGTAGCTATTTTGGCAGTCTTTGTNTTAAAATAATTACGAGCNATATGGAAAAGAAGTACAATNGAACTTATTCCTAGGACTATCTGTATCAGTCGAATTGTTACGAAATAATTTTCGGGANATAGCCAACAAATNAGTGAGAGGAAATAAATATAGAGGGGCGGTTGCCAGAATGGTTCTTCTTTACCTAACCAATTTCCTTCTGCGATGAATAGGGCTTGGCGTAAGAAACTGTTTGCATCTACTATAGGGGAATCAAAAAACGGTGAATGGCTGTATTCGTACAGGTAAAATAATCGCATCGTTAATCCGATAGCGATTATACATGACAAGAACTTTAGTTCTGATTTTTGTAATTTTAACACTATGAGACTCAAAGGTGCCGATAGGGAAGATCAACTCGCTTTAGCATCTGTAAAAACTGCCTTGCATCGTTCGCCTAATTAGTATACTAATGAAACGGTCCCTGAATGTACATCTCTCGAANTGTCATTCCCAACATTGAGATGATACATGTAGAGACCGGGTACGACAAGTCGGCCATTTCNATCTGTTCCATCCCATCTAAGTGCAATGTTACCAGCGCTACTCCGAATCGTCTCAATGGTTCGAATATGTCGTCCTGAAATATCATAAATATCCAACGTGGTATCGACTTGATCCAATACTAAAAATAGATCAAACGAAATACGGACGTCATCATTAATACCGTCACCGTTGGGTGAAAAAGGATTAGCTGAAAGCACAGGTGCATTTGAAATCTGGTTTATTTCATTGACAACAACAAGCAGNGCATCACTAGCCACATCGGGCGTGGCATCACCACCTTTTGTAGGTTGCGGAATTGTTAGNTTTTNACCNCCGTCCTGGTCATTCCANACAGAACTGGTAAATTCTTTGGAGCCACGAAATAATTTTGAACGGAATACGATTTCTAAATTTTGTCCAAACNCAAAGTCAGAGGCTCTCATTGGNGGTGTTTTTATCAAGAGCTTGGGTGTTTGTGTTTTACTATCTATTACTACGCTCTGGGCAAAAACGCCNGTAGATTCGCCATCGTCAGTAGCCACTCTATCTAATCCGATGTTTAGTAACGGATCTGTATTGTCGGTTGCTAAAANATTTTCATNATTAACATCGATTTCGCTCCATAATTGTCCGTCGAAAAATAAACTATCAATTACGGTATCTGCTGATGGGACTGCAATTTCTATACGGTTAAAAACGGTTGCTTCATTATTTGCAAACAGTGGGCGCATAAAGTACCTAAATTCAGTTTCTTCTCCAATATTGACTTGAGGAGGAAATATTTCAGCAACAACACCGCCAGATACCAAGGGAGTGTCATATTCAAATTCGATGAAATCAAATTGCACGGAACTTTCAATTGTACTGTCAAAGAGTATTCTAAATTGAATATACCGTGTTCCACCAGGGAGTGGAAGTTGAATCCCTGAATTCCCCCATTCTTCTTCGGGAAGGGTTTCATCGATAAGGCCATCTTCGTACTTGAACGGCGCTGACCAGAAACTCCAGCCATCGGTTCCATCTGCGCCTAAATCTGCGCCCAACTCATTGTATTCCANTTCTTTGATTTGAATGCGACCATCTGTAAGCTTTATCCAATCGAAAAGACTAAGTGTTTTACCTGTTTCATCACGAGTATCGCTTAAGCCAGGTCCGAGTTTTCTTGCATAAAGGTGGGTATCTAATGTGTTACCCACTCGGAATTGGATTCGTACATCCCCTTCATTTCCACCTATACGACGACCACGCCATCTGACCCGACCCCAATTCACAATATCTCCTTCAAGATCTGTTGGAAACTGTGACAAGTATTTTGTATCCTCTGATGTAGAAAATTGCTCAATCTCTCTGTCGTACCGACGTATTCTGGGTACCTCCGTACCCACGTCAATCATTTCAGACATAAAGATTGCATCCGTGGGAAATCCTTCTCCNTAAATTTGTGCTTCGGCGGTCTCTACGCGTATCCCACTTGGATCGGTAGACACAATGTCAACCCTTCCCATCAGATTCGGAGGGTTGAATTTTAAATCCTTAACACTGGGGTTATATTGTCCGTTGACAATAGGAACAAGAATATTTTTAGCTTCTATTCCTTGAATGCGAGCATTGATTGTGGTGGGATCACCGTAACGTATATAGTAATTCGCTATTGTTGCGTCCGGAAGAGTCGGTCTCGGACGAAATACGATGCGGTTGATATAGTAGAAGCCCATCAAGTTTATACCTACGCCNCCACGTTCTTTTAACGCAGACCCGTAAGCGGTATTTAAATCGTTATCTACCATCAAAGTGGCATCAGAGCGACCAATAATGGCTGAAGTTGCCCAGTAATCTGGTGAGATTGGATCTGCGGTCTCGTTTCGATATCCGTATTCACTAGGAACAATCATAAAGGGGCGACCCGGTTGTTTCCCCGGAACGATACCGCCGTATTCACCAGATAGAAAATGCTGGTTAACAAGATACGCCAGGTTCCGTAGACTATCTAGNCGAACAGGCCGTAGCCAAATGGTTTTATTCATCGCTGAGTCATGAACCGGAAGTGGTCCATCTTCGTCAATAAGCCCATCGTTATCATCATCAATTCCGTTTGGTGGATCTTCGTTTTGCTGGCCGTCATAGTCATCATCGAAGTCGGAATAAAGTCCGTCTTCACTGGACAATCCATCCCCATCATTATCTATTTGTGGATCCGGTCCATCTTCGTCTATTAGCCCATCATAATCTGAATCAAAGGCTTCTCGAGGATCTTCATCTATTTGTCCATCTCCATCGTCGTCTAGGTTGTTAATTGGATCTTCGTTAACAGATCCATCTCCATCGTTATCTATTTGTGGGTCTTCCGGGTCTTCGTTTATTAGGCCGTCACCGTCATTGTCTATTAACTCGACCGGGTCTTCATCTATGAGACCGTCTCCATCGTCGTCTGCTAATAGTTCTACGGCCCAACTGCGACCGAGATCGATTCGCCCAGAAACCGGTTTTAGGTTCCAGGGGTGTTCAGTGTCTCCAATACGCCACGTCCGAATTTCAGAAAAGGTTGAAATTGAAGTGACGATAACTATGCCAAAGGCTGTAGCAATACATCGAATCATGGATCTACTCCAGAATCTTGAGATCGAAACTGATATACTAACGATACAATGAGAAAAGTTAAGCAAAACGCAGTNTGATTNNNNAACATTATATANGGGAAGATGGAATTATGTNATTTTGTAACAATAAGGAAATTCTTGTAATTTATGATTAATACTGAAGTGAAACGACGAAAAAATGATGTTTCAAGTTAGAATACTTTGTATTTTTCANTACTGGTTTTTTGCGAGGGGTTTTTTTGCGACGATTGATAGTTTTCGAATTTATTTCAATTCTCCTCCTATATGNNCANGTTATAGCAATTGATTCTTTGGGAGTTGGATTTAGNGNAGGANTTNTACGTTGGAATCAGGCAGTTTNCTCTTCCCGTTTTATCGCAATTGCGAGTGANTCAATATGGACTTGGGATATAGGACTTAANGATAATCTTACACCAGGGACATTGAGTCGAAATGGCTCAGTATTTATTCCTGGTGAAGAAGGGGAAGTAGCCACTTTCATCGAAGGTGCTGAAGTAATGTTCGACGACTCTGATACTACGGCTTTTAATCCAGATTTATTCAAGGAGAAGTTTGGTGTCGAACGTAGTTCAGTTATCTACATCGACTTGGGGGCAACGTTTAGTATCGACAGGATGCGACTTTATCCCCGCTTAGATCTGGAGCACAAGGCACTTTTTCCTNGAACTTTCCAATTGTCTACAAATAGTGGAGTCGATGGGGAGGGCTTGGTGGAAGACGGAAATATTCTGGAACGCAATTTTGAAACAATCTTCAACTTTTACAGCTCCAATCCAAATCGCGAACCCGTAATCGAAAAACGATTTGAAAGTCGTTTTGTGCGTTTTGTGCGTTTGCATGTTCGCTCAGATCAACCTTGGGAAATAGCGGAACTTCAGATTTTTAGCGATGGAGTCAATGTTCCTGCCGANTATATTTCNGTTCCNATGTTGGCCAATAATGGACCTCGTCCACTGTGGGGTCGTGTGAGATACGATGGCGGAGGAATAACTGATTTGCCAATAACTGTCCAGACACGTACGGGAACAGATTCTTCACCAATCCATTTTTTTCGTTATACTGGAATTGCGGGAGACAAAGAGAAGGTTAATTACTCTGAATATGTCAGATTAGATTCGATCGAAAAAGGTCCTGTTGCCCCTAATCCTGAATGGAGCCAGTGGGAGACTGTTACCGACGGTAAGGTAGCATCTTCTAATGGAAATCCCTATATCCAATTTAGGGTANTANNTAACGCTCCAGGTATCGTAATCAAAAGATTAATTTTTGAATACCTTGTTCCTCCTATTTCTTCTGGGTTAAAAGCAGAAATATCTCCTATTGTAGTCGAAGCTGGGAAATCGATTCCGTTCGTTATTTCTTTACAAACTAAAATGAGAAANCGACAAAGTGACGGATTAACTTTAACTGACGAAGATACCGGGTTTAGTCGTTTGAGGATTCTGACTGATGCGCAAATTGACGCTGTCGACAAGGTTTTTATTGATGATAGAGAAGTAGANTTCAAAGTTGAGAGTGAATTCGGTGGGGGTAAGGTGATTCGGTTGCGTCGTCAAGTGATGCAAGATGGCACGTTTATTCAAATACACTTGAGAGCCGCAATTTNTAGAGATGCTACTAAGTTTGATGTTCAGGTCTCGGATAACCGCTTGGTTGATGGGAAATTGGTTCTCGTGCACCAGTCAGCGCGCGAGGAAGATATTGATCCAGTCTCTTTGGGTGGATCTTTAATCGTCAGGTTCTCTCATGGTAAACAAGGACGACCAATACTGGGTCGGGTAAGATCGGGTCCGCGAATTTTTTCACCCAACAATGATCGACTGAACGATATATTTTTCTTGGACTTTGACCTCCTGAAAGTGACTTCTCCAATTGATATGGATTTTCAAATTTTTTCTATTAACAATTCACTCCTTATGATGAGCAACGACGCTCAAATACGTGCTGGAAGTCATAGAGTAACATGGGATGGATTTGATGTGTCCGGAAATCTTGTTCCTACTGGCCTGTACATCTATCGGCTTCGGTTTCAGGTAGACGATGGGGAGATGGATTACTATGGAACTGTAGGAGTAGTCTATTGAGTTATTTATGCTTAATTGTGGTCAGTTTTTTTGTATTTGGAATAACTGCGATTAATTCGGAATCTTTTGGCCAAGGTTACAAAATTCAAGGTAATACCATTTCGATTGATGAAAGAGACGAATGGGCTGAATGGGATGCGCCCATTGGGGTCTTAGAAATAAATTCTGACGGGTCAGTGTTGCCACGATTTTTACGTTCCGATACCGATGCTGTGGATAATGCNGCATCGTTCTATAGNGTCGAAGCCGAGGGNGATACTATTTACGGNGGTGTCTCTGANGNAGGAAGTAANGNNTTATCGGCAGTAAATGCTATCGATGGTTCTTTTNANACCTACTGGGAACCGTCTTTTGAAGACGGTATTGAAAATTGGTACCTCGAAATTGACTTGGGGCGTACGGTCATAGCAAAAAAAATAAACTTACATTTTGCACCTGAAGGAGAAGGCGATCCTTTCCTGAAATTTCGCGTAATGATATCCGATGGACGGAAGTCATTTGGTGGTAGTCGGCGCATGGAATATATAAGAGTGGGGCAAATAAACTATAGAAACAAGTCAGATAGGATGTTCAGTTTTGACGTTAAGCCTCTGCGACCTGCTGAAGATGGTTTAGAGGGAGCAATAACCCAATTTGTTCGTATTGATGTCCTCGAAACAGATGGTGGACGTGGTCAGGAAGTTTCAGCAGAGAAATATGAGCAACTTTTTGAATTGGACCGTGGAACGATAGATTTCTTTCGTACTACTGTAGCGGGTCGTGAAATTTCAGTGTTGCCTGATACGTATTTGCAATTACCCCAATTAGAAAAAGGTCCGGTACGCTACNATCGTCGTGAAAGACCTAANCTTGCTGAATTAGAAGTGATTGAGCTAGGTGATAATATCGTAGCCATGACCCAAAGGGAATTATTTCAAGATCAGACTTTGTTTAGTAATCTATTGCGAAGACAATTAACAGATGGATTTCATACCTCCTCATTTGANCTACGGCCTTACGATTCTGTGAGNGACGAGAATCAATTAGAGATTGATTTAGGGGCAAAATATTGGATAGATAGGATCAGNCTCTTGAGTCCTTTTAATCCTCCCGTGGCATATCAACTTCGAATATCAAATGGGGCTTTAGATCCGAGTGGAGCTTTAGTTTGGAAGGCNTTAGACGAGCGTNTTAANCCCGAATCATATGTCCAATTAGAGGAAAGNTTTACAAAACAAGAAGTTCGNCATATCGAAGTGCGTAGAATGGAATTAGTTGGATCTTCCTCCGAAAAAGCCACTCTAAGTGAAGTTCAGGGCTTTGGTGAGGGATACGTCAGTGATGTTTTGATGACTTCTCCGTTGATTAAATTGGGAAAGGCNAGAATTTTTTCGAAAGTAAGGTGGNATGCTTCCATGCCACCTGGAACGAGTGTAGANGTACGGACAAGATCTGGAGATGACCTCATNGAAGAGATGATTTATTTCGATCGTTACGGTAGAGAAATAAGTGAAAATCGTTGGGAAAATATTCGAAACAAAGAGCACCGTGGTCCAGTAATTACCAATGAGTTNATCGGACCCCGATGGAGTAATTGGTCAGAAGAATACCANATAAATGAGACAAGATTTAAATCACCAAATCCACGTCGGATGATACAGATCCAAGTTAGGTTGCGTAGCACGGATCCCTACAGATCGGCAGAACTTAGAGGTCTATACGTCGATGTTGATCCACCGTTGGTTGGTCAATTCGTCGCGGAAGTTTGGCCTTTAAGGGATGTTACCATTGGCGAGGAACAGGAATTCTCGATTTTTTTTCGTCCCAAATTTGATTCATCGGATCCCGGATTTGATCGAATTCAATTAAGATCCAGTTCTTCTGCTGAATTATCGCTTATATCGGTGAAAAGCGGATCAGAAAACTCTCTTAGGCTGGGGATGGGGCAAGAGCATTGGCCAGGAGATTGGGAGTTGCTGGAAAATGATTCAGATCTCATAGATTTATCTTTGTCACAAGTCAAAAGGTCAGGATCAGATGTGTACGAACTAAAGTTTGTGACTAAGGTTTACGCCAATAGTACTACGTTCTTCGTCGAGTTTCTAAACAGTGAGAAGCCAGATGTGATTCAGAAAGCTAGTGCNGGTAATGTTGTTTCCAGCGTTAATAGTCAATCGATAGTAGTTGTTACGGATGTAGGAAATAGTCCAATACTAAGCGATTTTCGAATCCAGCCAGAGGTTGTTACCCCAAATGGAGATGGGGTGAATGATATAGCTAAACTANCTTTTTCAGTATTTCGCGTTGATCGATTAGCTACGTTTAATNTAGGNGTTTTCGACCTTTTAGGTCGGTTGCATCGTGACCTNTCATTTTTCGCCCAGAACGCAAGTGGTAAACATTTAGTTGGTTGGGATGGCCTGGACGATCGGGGTATCCTTGTTAAACCGGGAATCTATTTGATGCGCGTCGAGTTTCCAGTAGACCTGCTTGGAAAAACCGGAAAAACATTACCCGTTAGTGTGGTTTATTAATGGGGTGGCGAGTAAANNTNCTNATTATAACNCTCACATTTTTGGGGANNNANTTAAGTGTNTGCGCACAATCCTCTGTATTACCTCGATCNNCACTAGCCGGGGGATTAGCGGAAATAAATCCTCAACATTTTGGTATTGAATATGTTCTNCCTGAGTTGCACAAATGGTATTCACCTCGAAATCTTTTTGAGACTTACACGCAACCATGGTATGTAAGAGATACTAACTATGCAGATAATACTTATCGCCGATATGTCGATCAACTTTTAGANGGGGCTCAATGGTACGACCGTTTTGGCACAGAATTGGGGCGTGGATGGTTGGTTTATAGTTGGACGCAACAACAGCCCGGGTCTCAAGGAAGTCGGATNATGAAACGTCCTGCGAGCCCAGACCGACGAGATACTTATTCCGGTTTTTTTAGNAGATTGATTATTGCTCAAGATGGAGATTCTCGAGGCAATTTTCGTCTGATGATTGGGGATGAAATTTACACTCTCTTGACACCATTGACGTTCTTTAAACCGCGTTTTAANGGTCTTAGAATGGATTATTCAAACGATCGGNTAAAGTCAACATTTTTGCTTTCACGTCCAAGTGAGCCGAACCGAGACTCTCAAACGGATATAACAAATTTTATGGCAGCACATGTTGATTTTGATGTCTCAAGCATGCTCACTTTTGGTCTGACATTTGTAAATGGTCATAATGCGAGAACTAAAGAGGATTTTGCCAGCGGTAATCCGTTTGCAGGGGTCTTGACTACTAAACAGAACCANGCGATTGAAGATTTGTGGGTCANNATCAAAGATGATTCACCGACAAAAGGTGATCATGGCCCAGCTCTTTTTGCATATGATGTAGTGTTTACCGATACAAGTGGAAGTAATTTTCGTGGTAGTGAAATCAATTTTTTTCCCTTTGTTGAAGGAGGTAGAACAGAGGGAAATACACTGATTGCTTCCGGTGGCGAGAGTATNTTGCTCCACTACGATTTGAGTCTATTAAATGACCTGGGATACCGTACGAGTGACTTAAAACGGACACGCGTTGAATTATCTATTGCTAACGATTATCAAATTAGTATGGCTTCAAATTTGCAAACNGACGGTGCTCGGAGGCGTCCCGAGCCAGTGTTTTTGACTCTTTCTCGTGCTTTAGGAAATGTTCAAGATCGTAGCAACGGACGTGTTCTAAATCTGGATTACTCATTGCCTACAGCAAACGAGATCTTGGGATTTAACTGGAGACTTAGTGATTGGAATGGGCTTTCAGTTAAAGGTGAACTGGCGCTAAATCGACAATATGGCCAATATCCTAGTCCGAATTTATCCAGAGGTCACGAAGTCGTTCGTAGCCCCGTGGCAGCGTATGCGGTGGGTCGTTACGTGCGCTATCCATGGTTATTTTATGCCGAGGTGTTCTCAATGGACGCAGAATATTCAACAAAGTATTGGCTTACGGATGCCAGCGGAACGATAAAATATAAAAACGACGTGCCTCAGCTTTATGAATTTGTAGACGATGACGATGATTTCGATGCTATACCTGATTGGGAACGGCCATTCCAGCCATGGAACAATTCGGTTTGGCCTGGTTATGATGAGAATGGGGATTTCTTATACGACCATAATCAAAATAACAATTTTTANCCCGATTATTTAGAGCCTTTTTTAAGGTTTCGNTCCGANAGACCCGAATATTTATTTGGTTTCGATATGAATCATAACGGTGCTATAGACCGATTTGAAGATGACGAATCACCAGATTATCCATTCGATCGCGACTTNAGAGGCCAAAATTTCTATTTTAGGGCCAANNTTACGCCAGACTTTGTGGGTATGTTNGGNCGTCAAAAAATGTGTCAACTGTCTGGCGATGGAGTNACACANAGCTATTACGGATTTTTTTCTTGGATTCATCGATCTNCGTGGTGGACATTNCGNGTCTTCGAACATGCAAAANNGGTAGTTGATGATATACCAGATGACTTCAATAGCTGGGTCCAACCTGTAGGAGCACTTGGTAGAATGAGGANAGTTATCGATGNACTTCCTTCTCAGAATACTTGGCAAAACATATTNTANGCAGATTGGAATTTAAAATTAAGTCAAGGGACAGAACTTTTTAATCGCATAAAATGGGACGCGCGTTGGCAGCGTGAGCCTGCTATAGAAGTTCGTAAGAGAGGCGGTAGGCCTCGGTCGAATTTTTTTGGCGTAATTAATAAGGGAGAATGGAGTATCCCTNTCGGTTTGAGTTCTTTGGAACCGCGTTTCAAAAATGAATTCCGTCACGAGACCCCTTATAGTTCTTTTTTAAATACGTCTACAATTGTTGAACAAACTCTNTTTCTGATATGGACTCAGCCATTAATGGCCGAAAGTGTTGGTGTGGCTTATTTCCCTCGGTATGGACGCCAACAATTTAATACTCAGTTGCAATTGGGAATTGAATTGGGTCGAATTCGNCTTCTTAATGGTCGAAGTGAAGAGATAGATCAGGATTCGCAAAGTTGGAACTACGTGTTACAGATTACTAATCGTGTTGGATATTTAGGCTATAAATTGGTATTGCGGGCGGGTTTCCGTTTGGGGAAAAAAAGCTACGAAAATGATGATACTGATAATTCCAGTTTGGTTTTTTTAACNGTAAACGCAGGACTATAAATGAGGGGTCTTTATTTTCTGGNGATATTATTTTCCTTGTCACATTATCCTATTTTGGTTGATGCGCAGCCGATTCGTGTATTCACTATTGGTAATGAGAGAAGGCCATGGGAAGANGGTGGAGGTGGGATTGACCCAGAGATACTTTTTTTNGGCAAAGTAGANACGACAAATACTCCGGAAGATGCGATAGGTTTTGTAAAAAAACCCGGNTGGGTCGGTCCTAGATATTTCGAATTGGAAGAAAATGTAGCTTCTCGCGTGTTGCTCGAAGGCGGAAATATTCGTTCCCCAAACTCGTTGCAAATGTCTAGTTCTGTTTTGAAAATGCAGCTTGAAGGCACTGTTAACGGAGATCACAGTNTTGCTTTCGAGCGTAAACCTACATTAATGCATCCTGACGCAAACGCCAGAGGAATATGGGTAATTTTGGACTTNGGGCGTCGCATAGGGATCCATCGTGTACGTTTTTATCCGAGAAACACGGTGNTAGAGTCACCAAGTANACCCAATCAAAATGATTACTTGAGAGGTTACGAGCTCTGGATAAATGACCGTCAGACTAATACAGCCCAAAATGCACCAGATCAACTGGTAGCAAGAAATGAGAAAAATGAAAGACCGATTGTAGACATAGATGTCGAACCTCAATATGTACGCCTTGTAAAAGTTAGATCTCTTTCAGTGACTCCTTTTGAGNTTGATGAAATTGAGATTTATGGCACTGGTTACTTGAGTGATGCGATCTATATATCTGATGTTTTGGACTTAAACGGCCCTGCTAATATTGGAACTGTAAGGTGGNTTGAAGATGTGATTGGACAGCAGGAATTTTCAGCTCTATCCGTCAAAGCACGTACTGGCGTAGATGACACACCAATCTTATACCAAAGGAAGGGTATAGGCGAGTTNGGTGATTCTTTTCTCGTGGAGGTNTCAGGNAGAGATTATCATGAATTAGACCGTCTAAGTAAAGGCCCTATCGTTCATGATGAAGAGAATTGGAGTCAATGGAAATCGATAGAGCAGGGTGTTCAATTAAATNCACCCAATCCACGCCAATACATTCAATTTCGTATAGATTTTCGTGGTCGCATCTTCGACAGTAGGCACGTTGATTATCTTCAATTTGATTATCTTCAGCCTCCTATCGCTGATACTCTAAGAGCAGAGGTATACCCGCGATTGGCAAAAGCAGAAGAGAGAGCAACATTTCATTATGCAGTGCTGCTTCGGGCTATTGACGTCGTCAGGGGTTATGACAGATTGAAAGTAGATACGAATATTCGTGTTGAGCAGATTCGAAATGTTCGAATAAATGGAAATTTGGTTGACTTTACTGTTATAGAAAATGAAACGACACATTTCACGATAGGCTTACCGTTAATAAGTGGTGACAAAGATCTATTAGAATTTAGCTTTGATCTTCCAATATTTCGTTTTGGATCTACATTTTCCGGCCGCGCTTTTAATAGTAAGTGGCCTTTGGTTCCTCAGATACTTGAGTCTGGGAATGCGGTGTCGTTTGGTCCAAGTGATAATGACGACCTTGCAAGTTTGGCTGTTGCAATCCCTGAAGCTCAGGTGGGTAAACTCGTTGGAAAGATTCTTTTTTCGACTTCGGTCATAACGCCCAATGGAGATGGAGTTAACGATCAGGTCGATATTTTTTTTAATTTACTACAACTGACGAGACCGACTCAGGTTGTGCTAGAGATTTATGATTTGGCTGGTAACAAAGTTCATATTGTAACGGAAGCTCAACAGACGATAGGTCCTGTTACCTACCAATGGGATGGCTTCTCTGCAGAGGAATCACTATTAATGCCTGGCAGCTACATTTGGCTATTGCGCGTAAAAGCAGACGCCTTTGAAGAGATCCATAAAGGAGTAATAGCAATTGCATATTGAAAAAACTTCTTACGAGAGAAACTAAGTCGCGATATGTTAAAGTTTCTTATTTTTTCGCTCTTTGTGTTTGTTTCAGGAGTTATAGCTCAGGAGTCAGGTTCTCGCCTCGGTATAGTAAAAAGAGGTGGTAAAGTGTCGTTTGAACCGACCGGTCCGGGTGTTATTTTTGGTGCTCTAGATCCTGTAGTGCGTAAGTGGTACGTCCCTCAGGAATTATATGCGGAATATGGATGGGATGCGCGCTCTTACTCTAATTATGCTACCCAACTTTATCAACGTTATGTATCGACATCATTAGAGGGTGATTATTTCTACGATATTTATGGCAATTATTTGATGCGCGGTTGGCTCATATACGACTGGAGACAAGAGAATCCACAACCTTTTGGGTCTACTTTGAGGAAATCAGGTCGGTTTAGTTCTTGGTTTTCTAATTTGTTAATCGCCTCTGACCACAAGGGGCAATATCACTACGCTATAACGGTAGGAAATCAGATTCGTTCTTCTTTAACGCCAATGACTTTCTCAAAACCCCTCTTCGATGGTTTACAGTGGGATTTTATGTCGGACAAATATTCGGGCACAATCCTCATGTCCCGTATTAGTGAACCTGGAATATCAGGTGCAAACCTAAGTCAGCAGACTGACAATACGAACTTGATAGGAGGCCGTATTGAAATTCAAGTAGGAGATTTTGTGAAAGTAGGAGGTACATTTGTTAATGCTCATCAGGCTTATACGCAAATGGAATCCTTCGGTGGAAATATGTTAAAGGGAGCCCTTACTGGACCGCAAAATTTTTCAAATATTGGACGAATACGGATAAGGATTAGCGATGATTCGCCGGATGATGGTGATGGAGGAGGTGCTTTGTTTGCTAGCGATATCGTCATTTACGATCGAGAAGGGACTCAAACTCGTGGTAGTGAAATAGGGTTCCGCCCATCAATTGAAGGAGGTTTTCAACGAAATGGTTACTTGGCAGCAGATGGAACCGAACAGATAGTTATCAATTATAATTTTGCGGACCGAAGCTATGCCGGGCCCGACGTTTCAGATATTGAACGTGCAACTATTGAACTTGTAATCGCGAACGATTATTTGGTAGAGGTTTCTTCAGACCGTCAAGGAGTGTTTCTGCTGATAGCTCAAGCTTCGGGAAACGTCAAAGACAATTCCAATCAGCGAGTAGTAAGTTTTGATTATGGGATCCCAACAGCCAACCAAATCGCAGGATTTACATTTGAAGTAGACGATCTATCGGGTTTCCGGAGTTATCTAGAGGTGAACGTTAACCATCAATTTCGTCAATACCCTAATCCAAACCTTGTTCGCCACTCTATATCTAACTCTAAAGCTTCAGCGTGGTTGTTTAATCTTTCTCGGACCGATTTTCCATATTTTACGTTTTTTGAATTATTTAGTGTAGACCCTAACTATGCGACACATATATATACTGTCGACCGAAATAATGGGATGGTTGATTTCGACAATAGGTTCCTGCGTTATGAGTTTGTTGACGACAACGACGATCAGGATCGGTTGCCTGACTGGCGTCGAAGGGGTTGGGAGTCAGGTGATCGTGAGATTTTTCCCGGTTGGGATGAAAATAATGATTTTATTTCGGACTTTAATCAGAATGACAATGAGGATAGCCCGAATTTAATACCTGATTATGAAGAGCCGTTTCTGCGTTTTTATACGGATCGTCCTGAATTTCTCTACGGAATTGACATGAATCACAACGGTACTGTTGATCGCTTTGAAAATGATGAGTTGGCAGATCTACCATACCCAAGGGATTTGAGAGGTTTCAACTTAAATGGGGGCTTTCATGTTGGTTCGAATACTCGTGTTACGATTGGTCGTTTACGAACGGATACGTTTACTTCAGATCAACACAATAATGCTGACTACATAACCTTAGTTTCTAATCTCATTGATCGAAATAAAGTTAGTGTCAGGTTATTCCAGGATTTGCGAAAAGTTGAAGACACTATCCCCAACGATCTTTTTCAATGGATTCAGGCAGCAAATACTAGGGGGGCAGTTCGACTTGTTTCAGATTTAGTTCCCGCACCAGATACCTGGATCAATACAAGTTGGATAGGCTTTGAAATTAGTGGAAAGCCTGGTTTGTTGTTGGAAAGTAAGTTGAAGTGGCAGTATTACAACCAACTGGGTGACGATGTCAAATTATCGTTTCAGGGTTTACGTAAGATGTCAAAATTCTTTGGAATTGTGAACAAGGTGGAGTACAAAATAAATTTCAAAAAAATAATATTTATTAAGCGTTGGAAAAGTGAATACTTAGATGTGGAGCCAGTCTCAAAAGAGATGCCCATACGCCGAGAGTTCGACCAATTCTTTTCGGTCTTAACCCGTTTCCCGGTCCTCCGCAGGAGTTTTATAGAATGTGGAGTTGAATACGAAAGATTCAATCAATTGCGAGTACCAACACCTGGAGGACTGTCGGATGATTTCCGCGGTTTGGTGTCAACTATACAATTAAGTAATGTTTCTGAATATCAAGGGTATCGCCTAACCACTATTACTGGTTTTGAAGTAGCTCGCCGCAATTTTGAATTCAATGATATTGAAACGCGAACTCGAGGTTTTGTCGCAGTATATGCAGGAGTTGAATAGCGTTTCGAAGCATTTTTTAATCAACATAATTCAGAATACTCATTCTGAGAGAATTTCGTTTTTTTTACGGAATTTTGTCGAATTGATTGATGTTAGTTTACTTGACATGGGTAATTCTAATTATTATCATAAAAAAAAGTTTATTTGAGGTGTTAGTACTTTTGTGTTACAATATTGTTTCGGGTTGAATGAGAATAGGCTTGGGGTGTGATTTGTATTAAAATTTTTGTGATTTTAGTATTTTTTATTTCTGATGGCTATAGTCACTTCCCGAGTGGTAGGGTATATAAGGCCTTTCAGTTTCCTGTAGGAATGGAACCGGAAATTGATGGTTCCTTACTTGACTGGTCGATAGTCGGTGAGGCTTATGAAATTGGGACGAATCAGTTAACCGATTTGGTTACAGATGCTCAACCTGATCTGAGCGATATGTCCATTCAGCTTTGGGTAGGTTGGAGTCCTAGGTTAAATAAAATTTACTTAGCTGCCCGAGTGTATGACGATCTGCACCAGATTGATCGGCCAGGGGGTAGTGCAGCGACTAAAATTTTTACGGACGATGCCTTGGAGGTGTTTTTTGATATCGATCATTCAGGTGGTCAGTATGCAAACTTCACGGAACTCACGGCGAAAGAGGCCTTGTCTTTAAACGGAGCGACGGCCAATCATTTTGTTATGTCTGGTCCTTCGCCCGATGATGTTTTTTTTGTGAATTATTCGGCCGCGAGTTGGTACGCTTTACAGGACGGTCCCTATACCAAGGCCTCTGTTGCACGGAATGGGCGCTTAGGTGAAGCAGGCATAACAAATTATGAGCTAGCGATTACTCCTTTCAGTCGTATCGACATGGGAGCTGTTTTTTTAAGTGCAGAACATTCCTTAGTTGAGGGGGAAGTGATCGGTTTTAATGCGNAGTTTGATGACTTTGATGGAATGCAAGAAATAATGGATGCTAAATGGTCATTATCGGGAAAATTTAATTCCTATCGGTTTTCGGAAAGTTTTTCGGATTTGAAATTGATGCCGTTAGACCCTATGTTTGTCCCTACCCTTGTTTTGCCGGAGTCATGGGCCAAGATAAAGCTGGAGAATTTGAGGAATTAATGTCAAGATCAAGCCTTATACTAAGATGCTTTTTCGTAACTGCATTTACCTTCTTGATGCAAGGGTGTGGTTACCATCATTACACCGGACCCTTGCGACCAGGTCAACAAGAAACCAATTCTATGAGCGTTTCAGATGATGGGACCGTAACATTTGCGCAGGATCGATTTGAAGTAAATTTGAAACCGATGACGGACGAGGAACTCAATAGACAATTTTTTAATAATTCCCAAGATGGACCGAAATCTACGAATCCTTATACATTCGGNAATGCAGTGTTTTGGGGCACTAACCAGGAAAAACAAAGATTTTCGGTGTTTCGTATTAGCGTAAAAAATTATGCCTATCCTAAGGTTAAGATTGACCCGAGTAAGATAGTTTTGAGGGCAAGTAATAAAAGAGAATATTGGAGTTTGAATTTTGAGCAATTGGATACATATTATAGACCCTATGCGATAGGCTATCGAGGGAACGAATATTCTCGATATCAGGAGCGTAGGGATTTATTGAGACGCACAATGTTTAAAAGCGAGGAAATATTTAGTGGTCAAGAAGCAGAAGGTTTTGTAGTCTTTCCTGCACTGCATCCTGACGTTTCCGCTGTTGNCGTTGAAGTAAATGATGTTGTTCTTCGATTTGATTTTCGAAATGAGCCCGTTGAGACAACGAATTTAAATTACGAATTTGTTAGAGATGTTGGAAAGATTTATAATGATGGGACTGTTAAACTTAGTCAAGTATCAAANTAGTCCCTTAAGGTTGGATATAGTATTATAAATGAGCCACAAGCTAAGGAGGAGTTGGCCAATGAAGAATTTGAAACTATTCCGTGCGTGGACGTTAGCAGTAGCGATTCCTTTTGGTATTCAAAGTGCTAATGCTGTTGTAAATATTCAGAATGTAGGCGCGGGAGCACGCTCGGCTTCTTTGGGAAATAGCTATGTGGCTATTGCTGACGATGCAGATGCCGTGTTTGCTAACCCTGCTGGTTTGGGGCAGTTAAGTAATACCCAGATGGCCTACACCAATGTATCACTCCTTTATACTGGTATCGAAGGGGATGACCTAGGCCAGCATGTTGTTTCCTTTGCTAAGCCTATGGGAAATTTTGGTATCGGTCTAGGTTACGAGCGAATAGGGTCAGAATTGATGAGCGAAAACGGAGCATTCCTATCGATGTCTTATCAATTCGGACGTTCGCTNAATATAGGGTTAAATACGAAATATCTTTTCTGGCAAGTAGGAAATATCCCTAANAACGATCCTTTAGCCAANACGACGGCGGGTAATGTTGGTGTAGATTTTGGTCTCTTGTGGCAGACGCCTGTTCAGGGTGCTCGTTTTGGTTTGATGGTTAAGAATGTCAATAANCCAGATGTTTCNAATGGTACTGCAGCTAATGTTGATCCAGATGCCGGTACTTTACCGATGGATGTTCATGCAGGAGTCGCATATCAGGTGAATCCATCGTCTCTAATTTCAGTGCAGTATGTCATGCGTGATGCCGGAGGTGATGCATCTGATAGTAGAGTAGTTGTTGGTGGGGAGACTACTTTGGTTGAAGGTTTGATGCTTAGGGCAGGNGGTAGCAAACTTTTTGAAGATGACATGTCTGGTGACATAAATGCTGGGCTGGGATATGTTTTCGGTAAACTTCATTTTGATTACGGTTATCGTATTCCGCTTGACTTGACCGAAACAAATGGGGCGCATCGGTTCTCATTTGCATATGGCTTTTAACTTTATTTTGAATTTGATAGCGAAAAAAAGGTTAAGATTTGAAGACNCCAAGAAACGGTAAGGAGAAACGCATATGACGGTCTGGGCAGGACTTATAGCTCTGGGTATGGGGTTTGGTGCGAGTATTTTTCTCCCAGTGCCGCAAAACCTTAAGACCAGTTTTGATGCTGGTCAGTCGCTTTATGCATTGGGTGAGTATGAAGGTGCAATAATTGAATATTCGAAGATAGTCGAATTTAGTAGTAAAGCGGTCCGAACTGATAGTGTTCGTGTCGATTTTGGGGATGAACTGGAACTCCCCGTAGTTGCTGCAGCTTGGTATCAGCTGGGTAATGCCTACAAGAAAAGCGGGAAGCACGAAGATGCTGTTGATGCGTATCGGCATGTGTTGGGTGTTGGTGGAGTNCCGGGTCAATTCCGCCAACTTGTTCAATTTCAAGTAGCTGAGACGCGGTTTCTGGCAAAAGAATGGCCGGAGGCTGCNCAGGAATACCGTAGATATGTTGAAATGTTTCCANAGACCGAGGAAGCTGGAAAGGCTTTTTATTANAGCGGTTGGAGCGAGTTTAATCAAAAGAAGTATGTAAAAAGTATAGCGACATTGCAGGGGATGCTTGAGGCTTACCCAGAAGACAGATATGCTCCTGATGCACAATTCAGGATCGCAAATGCCATGTANGANGAAGGTCGCTTTGGTGAAGCTATNGATGCTGCTCAGGTTGTGTTGGACCGGTTCCCGAATAGTCCGGTAATAGCTCAGTCGGTCTATTTAAAAGCCAATTCGTTCGATAAAATGAGCCGNGANACAGAGGCAATAGCAGCCTATCGTGAAGTGCGTAGNTTATANGATCGCATGTTCGAATTGTTGAGAGGATCTTTTAGAGAAGGTAAAAATGTNGATTTTGAAAATTACCGCCAACTCTTTGAGACATCTTCTCTTCGGGTAGCCGAAATTTTTAGAAAGTCCGATCAGTTTGAGGAGGCCTATCAAGAACTGATTGCTGCTCAAGAAACGGCTGAGGAAAGGTTTTATAAAGCCAAAGTTCAAATGCGGATTGGCGACAATTATATGGAGTGGCAAAAATTTGATGATGCGTGGACAGCGTACAATCAAGTTATAGAGTTGTATTCCGACACTCCTTACCCTCCTAATGCTCAATACCAAAAAGGGGAGGCGCGCTATTTCGCAGATCAATATGGTGAAGCNAGGTTAGATTATTTAAAAGTCCTTTCTGAGTATCCCGATAGTGATACCGGTCTGAGGTCTGCGTCGTTATACAGTGCCGGCTGGTCAGCTGAAAAAGTTGGAGATGCAGTTGCCGCCATTGAAGCNTACTCTGAGGCGGTTGAAAACTTTCCNAGGTCTGATCAGGCTCCATTGTGTTTGATGCGGATAGCGCGGATTAATTATGAGCAGTCTAAAGTTGGTGATGCCATCGACGCGTATCGAGCTATAACAGAGAGCTATGATGAAACTCGTTTTTCTGCAGATGCTTTNTACGGTTTGGGTATNTTGTACCGGGATGAAGGNCGTCAGGATGAGGCCATTGCCGCATTTTCTAAGGTGAGCAGAGACGCTCGTGAAACGTATATTGCTGCTTTGATTGAGGCTGCGAATATTCATATAGCTGCCGGTCGTCAGGACCAGGGCAGAGGTATGTTAAATGAATTGTTAGAGGGNGTCACGGGCGATAGAGCATTAGAAGCCCGAGCTCATTATCAGATGGCTCAATTAGACCTGAATAACAAAAATTACGTAGATGCTGTTGAGCGCTACAGTTTGGTACTTGATGAATATCCTGAGAGTGATGTTGTTCGGGATGCGCGCTATGGCCGAGCTTTAGCTCAGCATTGGANTGGGCGTTATGACCGAGCATTGTCTGACTANAAGGCCTTGTTAGATCAGCGTTTGCCAAGTAGTATGAAGCTGAAGGTAGAATTTTCTATGGCTCTATCATATTCAGCGCAGGGAAGCGATGCTCAAGCCGAAACTTTATTAAACCGCGTAATAGATTCGGGTGATGAAAGTCTTGTAAGGTCGGCACGTTTGCAGTTAATCGCTATGGCAGAAAAGAGAGATCCCTCAGACGCAATCCGAATCTACGAAGAAATGTTGGAAGGTGTTAGCTCTTCTGAGGATAAAGAGCGGTTATTGATTCGCTTGGCCAATGCCTATTTCAAATTGGATCAGTTCCAACTAAGTATTCAAGCAGCGCAACGATTGATTNATTTGGCNGCTAATCAGGAGAGTATAGCAAATGCTCTGTTTGTTCAGGGTAATGCTTTATATAAATCTGGAGAATACTTGGCCTCAATAGCTATTTATTCGAAAATNATAGAAAATTACCCGCANATNGGCTGGGCGAGAAATGCTCANTTTCAAATTGGTGTAGCCTATCAGAAACTTTCGGGTGGTGATATCGGCGTCTTACCTAAAATGTCAGAAGCATTTCAAACTTACTATACGCTCTATCCGGACGATGACAAAGCAGTGCATGCATATTATTACGATGCGTGGGCTCGTTATAGGCTCGGACGTTGGCGCGAAGCTAGTGACACGTTTATGGCATTGGCCGACAACTATCCTACGGGACGATATGCAGCAGAGGCTGTCTTTCGATCTGGTGAGGCTCTCTTCAATTTGACGAATCGGGGATCNCGAACAGAGAAGGATGCNGCGCTTGAAGAGTGTTTAGCAATATATGATCGGGTAGCTAAAGATTTTTCGTTTTCCGAATATGCTGATGATGCTTTATACAATAAAGCNTGGGCTTTGATAACNATGGAGAAAAAAGAGGCTGCAGTTCCCCTCTTTGAGAAAATTGTAGCGGAGTATCCCACCGGNCGATACGGTCCTCAAAGTCAGTTTACTTTGGGTGACTATTATTANGGCTTAAAGGATTATGCTAATGCAACAGCCAGCTACGAACGGTTTTTGGAACTTTTCCCGATTGATGAACTGCAGGGACGCGATAGACAGTTAGTTGGTAAAGCCGAGACGTTGCTTGGCCATCTAGCAGAGATAGATGCCTACAATCTTTATGCTCAGGGCGAAGTCCTTTTCGATAAAAAAGATTATGATGAAGCTGTTGAAATTTTTAAACAGGTGCAGATAAAATATCCTGAGAGTGATCAAGCCGTTAATGCCTTGGTAAATATTGGGGCGGCATATATGGCGCAAGAAGAGTATCGTCAGGCGGGTGCAGTCTTTCAAGAAGTTGTTGATAAATACGGNGAGAGTTCAAAATACTTGCAGCAAGTTGATTTTTCAAGGCAGCAACTCGAGGTTATGCAAGAAGCTCGAGTTTTGTAGTACTACGTGATATTCGGAAATTAAAAAAGTAAACAAAGAGACATGTTCCGGTCCTAAAAAGGAGGGATAGAGAACAATGATAGATTTTTTCCAGCAAGGTGGCATTTTTATGTGGCCTTTGGCCCTCTGGTCGGTGCTTTCTCTGGCCTTTTTTCTTGAGCGCGTTTACACTTACGCTAAGTTGCGTTCGGAGAATGAGATGGCGGAAGTCACAAATGAAATGAATTCNAAAGTCGATTCAGGCGCTTCTATCGAGCAGTTGGGTGATTTTGCTGCCGAGTTAGGTAAGTTAGAAGGGGAGGTTTTTGCAGAAGGTGTGCAACGTTTTGAACACCTTTCCAGAGAACAACGCTCTTTGGAGGAAATGCGCGAGGAAATGAACGGTACAGTTGGTAGAGCGGCCGAGNGCTATTTAGAGCGCTATCTGGCAGTTATTGATTTCGTATCGAAATCTGTGGTATTACTTGGACTGTTGGGTACGGTTAATGGTATGATTGGTGCATTTGAAGGGATTGCTGAAAAGGGTCTTGGTGAACCCACGATAGTTGCCGCTGGGATCTCTGAGGCTCTGATTACTACGGTAACTGGTTTGGTAATATCAATTCCATCCATAGCTATATATACNTATTTCAGTAATCGTGCCTCTGGTAAGGCGATTGAATTTGAAGCGTATGGTCACGGCTTTGTGGATGCGCTACTGCGTCAGTGGCAGAGTTCCCGAGCTGCTTAAAAAAACTAATAACAACGTATTTCGGAAGGAAGTAATTCGAGATGGCAAAGTCAGAGAAAAAAGAAATGGGCATGCCCGATCTGACGCCTATGATTGATGTGGTGTTTCAGTTATTGATTTTTTTCATGGTTACCGCTGTTTTTGCTGTAACTCCTGGCCTAGATATAAAACTTCCTGAGGCTGAGGAAGCACAGGCGCCTGAGAAGGAAAATCTTTTTATTGTCGTTGATCAAGATGGGAATATGAAACTCAACCATAAGGATGTTACATTTGCAAACNTAAAGGACGAGCTTCAGGAAAAACGGAGATTGCTTGACAACACCACAATGATAATCATTCAAGGGGATGAGCGGTCAACCCACGGTCAAATTGTAACGATCATGGATATTGCTCGCCAGGTAGGTGTGGTCGATCAAATCATAGCGACCGAGCCGAACCGGAACTAAATATAATTTTATATCCTCTTAGCGAGAGGGAAATACCGGAGTGAACGAGTATAAAAATAGAGTGCGGGAAGAGCGGAAGAAGTTTGCCTACACCTTCGTAGGGGCAGCTATTGTCGTACATGTATTGTTTTTGCTGTCTACATATTTTGCTATCGCTGTCGGTTTNTCTGCAGGAATAGCTCTTTTACTTGCACTGTGGAGAGAAACGTCAGGTCGTCGATATGGGATGAGTGTAGCTTTTGTCCTGGCTTTGGCTGGACATGGTGGTGTCATGATTTATGATTATTTCTTCGGTGTCGATATTACTGAAGAGGCAGAAAAAGTAGTTCGTTTCCAGCCACCACCTCCTATTCTCGAAAAGAATTTTGATCTGGCTAAACGTCCGGAAATCTCTGAGGTTCAAATGGAGATGTTGCAATCTATGGCTCCCCCGGACATGCCAACTGATATTTCGGCAATGGCTGATGTTAGTGCTGTAGGTAGCGATCTTCTTGGTTCCGTGATGCCTGGCACTCAAGTCCTCGGACAATTTAGTGGGGCGAAGGCCGAAGAACTGTCGTTCGATGAAGTTGAGATGGTCGAATTGACGGAAACCGCAGCTCCAGTCCAAGAAGCATTAAGTTTGAAACATGAGCTTCTTAATGTTGGGGATTTGGATGTTGGTCGTTATCAAGCGATTCTTATTCAAGATCCNGACAATAAAAAGAATATCCGCGGTTTTTTCAATATGACCGTTATCGATTACGATATAGCTGATAAGAATAGAGATCGTTTTCCNACAGCAGTAGAAGAGTTGATGNGATATATGAGGGATCATACNAAAGTTCANGCACGTATAGAAGGTACNACGCTTGAATTTTCAGATCCGCGGATTATGACTGCGCCTTTGATCTATATGACCGGTAACGATGCTGTTTTACAGATTAGTGAGACTGAAAAGAAGAATTTGGGTGAATATCTTAAAAATGGTGGTTTCATGTTTTCGGAAGAGATTCGCCAGAGTGTTTCAGATGGCGGCTTAGAAGGACAGGAAGCAGGTATCTCGGGAACTCCGTTTGATAGGCAGTTCAAGGCGTTAATGAAGGATCCGTTAGTACTAGGAAGTGACGGTTCTAAGTGGCAGAAAGTTCCGAAGACTCATCCGTTGTATTATACTTTTTGGGATTTTCCCGATGGACCACCAATGGGGGGGGCTCCCGGTGGAAATGTTTTTGATATGGAAATGCTTGAATTACGTGGTAGGGTTGCTGTAGTTTTTTCTGATCTGAACATAAGTTGGTATTGGGGAGATCCTTTGGCCGACGCCCGTGAACGGGGGCTCCAATTTGGAGTAAACCTAATTGTTTTTGATCTTACTCAACCGGGTGGTATTGCTAATGTCACTCAATTCACTCAGTGATCTCAATTTAAGATAAAAGAGTCAGAATCACTTATTAAGAATAAAAGAAGCGCGGTTCATTATTGAACCGCGCTTCTTTTATTGTACGGCCATTTTTTTCTTCGAAAATTATTTTAATCTGAAATATCCTATTCGTATTGCCTTGCTATTACATGACTTAATACTCGTATAGCCTGTTTTCTAACTGAAGGATCCTTATGTGTATTTATAATCATTTCAAGACTTTTTATTGAAGACTTATCTTTTACCTGTCCTATTGATTTTATAGCTCGTAAAACTAAAGCATTACTGTTCTTGGAGTCGTTAGCAACTTTAGAAAGATAAAAAACTTGACGTTGATGACGTTTTTCTGTGCTACCATCATCGAATAGTGGAGGTTGGCCAAGTAGTTGGGTTGCTCTTATGTTTTTACTTGTTATTTCACGACCTACTACCCCTGGATCGGAAAGCGATATGGCGCCAATAGCTTCAATAGCTTTTAATCTTACTGTTTCATGTTGATTTTTGTCTATCGCTGTTTGTCCTAAAGCATCGATTGTTTCTGGAGTTCCTGTTTTGCGTAACATCTCGACCGCCGACAATCTCAATTCTACATTTGGGTCATTCAAATTCCTTTTAAGAAATAAAACTGGATTTAGAAGATCTTTTTTGCTTGCTTCCCATAAGGCCTGGTTAGCTCGTAATCTTACAAGATGATTTTTTTCGGTTTTTGAGTTTGAAGCATCTCCTAAACCATGTAAGGCTTCTCTGTATCCTGGGTATCGTTGAAAGACAATTTGACGAAGTGCTTTTACTATTTCTAAACGGATTTCAATCTCAGTTTCTCGCACAAAAGCTGATCGTAGCAACTTAACGCTTTGAGGGAAACTAGCACGCCCAAGTGAAATCGCTGCCTGGCGCCGTACGCTCAGATTTTTACTTTCTAATTGTTCAGAGAGTCTGGTAATATTAGGGTCTTGAGCATAAAAAGGTGCCGATAAAAATCCGAAAGCTAATATTAGAATTCTAAAATTAGTCGTTTTCATGGGACGACTTCAACGTTTTTATGAAGGCTTGTTGAATACCGGAAAAACCACCATTACTGAGAAATAAGACTACGTCTCCACTTTGAGTGTTTTTCGAAAGGTGCGTGCAGATTTGGTCCGAATGGTCAAAATGCCAAGCATATTTTCCTATTGCCTTGAGTTTTTCTACGAGCCGATTTGGGACGAACGGAGTGTCCATACGAGCGCGTTCAGGTCGTGGGACTTGACCAACAACTATATTCGATGCAATGGAAAGTGCCCTGAAATAATCGTCTTCAAATATTGCTCTTGAATTGGTTGAACTAGCTGGCTCGAAAAGTGCCCACAGACGGTGTTGGGAATATGCTTCACGTATTGCTACCAAAATGTTTTCGACAGCTGTTGGGTGATGGGCAAAGTCATCGATCACTACGATGTTGTTCCAGACACCTAATAATTCCTGTCTTCGTTTGACTCCTTTAAACGTAGCTAGTCCGTTTTTTATTTCATTTTCTCCTATTCCGGCGCTATTTCCTACAGCAATCGCCGCTATGGCATTTCGGACATTAAAAACTCCATGAAGGGGAATCCAGAAGTCGCCGTAATTTTTTTGCTCTCGCATAACCTTAAAATTTGTTCCTGTGGTTGTAGTTTTTATCTCATACCCTTGCCAGTATGCATTTGACTCTAAACCAAATGTTTGTACGGGAGTATGTGAAGATTTAATTACTTCTTTAACGGACTTATCATCGCTATTTGCTACAATTAATCCAGACCCGGGAACGGTATTTACTAAATACTGAAAAGAGCGTATAATGTCAGCCAATTCGGCAAATATGTCGGCATGATCAAATTCTATGTTATTTATTACTAATGTTTTTGGTAAGTAGTAAAAGAACTTTGACCATTTAGCAAAATAGGCGCTGTCGTATTCGTCTCCTTCAATTATAAAATGTTTTCCAGCACCTAACCTGTGAGAATGATCAAAATTATTTGGTATTCCAGCAATAAAGAATGACGGATCTAAGCCAGCATGATAAAAAAGGTGAGCCATTATTGCCGTCGTTGTGGTCTTCCCGTGAGTTCCACTTATAACTATCGAATGTAGTCCAGAAATAAAATAATCGCGCAACATTTCTGGCATACTACTGTAAGGTATAGAGGAGTCGAGCGTCGCTTCTAGTTCTGGGTTTCCGCGGGATACGGCATTACCTATGACCACTAGGTCAATATCTTTTGTGATATTTGATGCAGAGAATCCTTCGATTAATTTTATGCCAACATCTCTGAGGTAGGTACTCATTGGAGCATAAACATTGCTGTCTGAGCCAGTGATTCGGAATCCACGCTGTTGTAGCATAATTGCAAGTGAACCCATCCCAGTGCCGCAAGCAGCAATTAGATGGATATGTGCTCCATTCTTTAGTATCATAGGCCTATATTCTTATCATTCGGTCAAGATGTCAAGGCGGATTGTTGCAAAGCTATGTTTGCTCAATTAAATTTGATAAAACGCGGAGCGATAATGTTATGGATTTAATGAATTTCAAAAATATCCAGGTGAAAGATATTATCAACAAAATAGGATCTAAAAATTTACTTTTGTTGGGGGGAGGGTGTATATTGGTTGGCTTGGGAGGTTTAGTCGGTCTTTGGACACAAGACGGTTCTCGGCCTGAAAATGTGAGTCAAACTGTTATTTCGACAGATAAACATGAATACAGAGATTCTGTAGGAGTTGATGACGAACCCAGTGAAGATGAGTTGCGTCGTGAAGTAGTAAAAATGATTTTAGGTCGCATAGAAGATACGCCTGATCTTATAGATGAGGATTGGTTGAAAAAAGCTCATTCTTCGATTAAAAGTAAGAATGAACTAAGTATGTTCATCGATGAATATCTTGCTTTAGGTAAGAAAAGAAGGATATCCTACGAACGTAGACAAAAAGTTGTCAATAAGCCTGCTTTGCGGGATCCGTTATATTTTGAATCTATGGCAGCTTCAGTTCTGGTAGATTCGGATGCGAGTGAGAAAACATTACTGCGGGGAGTTAGAGAGAATTTAGCCTACGCGTTGCTGCTTATGGAAGAAGATCGCGGCAATATAGATGAGATTAGTCCGCATTTTATGGTAGGTTTTTTCAATAAGCTACACACTATGTATGAAATTTTGGAAAGAAGATCGATTGAAAGAAATAATGATGCTGATTACTGGACCCAAGAACGGATCCGGCATTTAGAAGCGGCTATAGTTACGAGGTTTTATATGTTAAATAAGAGTCTTGCAAAGACTCGTGCACGAGTCGAAGGAACGCAACAAAGTGGTGCTGTTGGATTACTTGATAAGGATCGTTTGGAAACAGCAATAAATGAGCATCTTCTTGAATTAGGGGAAACACACCTAGGTGCCGCAAGGCGAGAGGTGATTGATCGCAATCAACACCAATTTCATGTGGACTACGCTTTTACCACTTTGGCAATGATTTATAAACGCAGTTATTCTGGTGATGCTCTGAATGTTTTGCGTTCAGTGAATGACCTAGAGCGAAATTATACCTATCGATTAGCTCGTCGGCATTGGAAAACTGCGCAATTGGCTATATTAGAGGGTGACTCATTGGTTGTAAAAGAGAATTTTTTCAATGCTACAAAATTCTATCTCCGAAGTATTTCTAGGTCAGTTCATAGGGAACGTACGAAATTAGAAGGTGAATTGAATATCCTAAAGAGCGAGATTGCCCAGTGGAGATATAAGCCAATCGATTCGAAAGAAGTTCAAGGTTGAGTTTTCATGTTTGGCTGGATTTTTATCTTCGGTGGACCGTGTTTTATCTACCGTGATATAATGATCAAGATAGACTGGAAATATCGGGTGTAAACTTAGAAAGGTTAGTAATGACAAGCGAAGTTTTTTTGACCGTAGTTGTCCCTGTTTATAATGAAGAAGAAAGCTTGCCACATCTATGTAGTCAATTATATCCAGTGTTAGAATCTCTTGAAAAAACATTTGAAGTGATATTTGTTGATGACGGAAGTACTGATGGATCTTTTGAAACGCTAAAGTCACTAAGCTCCAAATATTTGAATTTCCGTGCAGTTCGTTTTCGTAGGAATTGTCGCAAAGCTTCAGCCCTGTCAACCGGGTTCAAAGAAGCAAATGGTGAATTGGTTGTGACTATGGATGCCGATTTACAGGATGATCCTCAAGAAATTCCACGTTTAATAGATGCTCTATCTGTTAAGTATGATGTGGTATCCGGTTGGAAGAAAAAAAGGCATGACCCTCTTAGTAAGATCATTCCATCTCGTTTATTTAATTTTATTACTTCTTTAGTGTCAGGTATTCGATTGCATGATTTCAACTGCGGATTAAAGATTTATAGAAGAGATGTGTGTGAAGATGTATTGCCATATTTGTATGGAGAATTATATCGTTTTCTTCCCGCGATTGCGCATTGGGAAGGCTATAGAGTGGGAGAGATTCCTGTTCAGCATCATCCTCGTAAATATGGTTATTCTAAATTTGGCACGAAACGTCTACTAAATGGTTTTCTCGATTTGATGACGATTACTTTTATTATCCGTTTCATGAATACTCCTATGCATATTTTTGGCAGTCTGGGTCTGTTATCTACGGTGGGAGGTTTTGCTATTTGTTCTTATATTGCGCTTATCTACTTCGATTATGGTAATATTCAGTCTAGGCATCCTTTATTACTTTTAGGGATTCTATTGATTATTGTAGGAATACAGTTTTTCTCGACAGGGTTGTTGGGTGATATGTTGGCTAGTTCGAAAGAGCGGGGTGGCAACAGCCCAAGAATTGCTGAGAGGATATAGTTGTCCAAGTACTTATAGGAATTCCCCCGTAGGAAATAGTTTCCCTCATTTAATATAAATTAGATAATTCAAGGCTTGAGTTAATTTATTTTTCGCTTATCGCGACCTTCACTTCTCAATTATAGCAGCATAACAGCTTCTTTGGTCATTCTTTTTGCAATGGCACAATAATTGCATCTGTGCCCGATATAGATACTCAATTAGGAGCATTAGAATGCTGTTAGACAAGGTTATTTTCAATAAAACAAAAGTACCCGTACTCAATGCGGTATTAGATGTTACCCAACTTCGTCAACGTGTAATAGCAAATAACATTGCAAATGTATCGACCAAAGGTTACCGGAAGCAAGATGTAAGGTTTATAGAATATTTAAAATCTTTCGTGGAAAAGCCTCCTGTCGAAGGAAAGACTACCGACCCCAGTCACATTACGATTCCAAAACCTATAGATAAGCCCGTTGTTTTTGAAGCGGAGACTGGCCTTAATGATTCCGGATTGAACAATGTTGATATCGATCGAGAAATGGCAGATTTAGCAGAAAACCATCTCTTTTTTAATGCGGGACAAAGACTAATTCGTGGGCAATTTGATAGTTTGAGAAAGAGTATATCAGGGCGTGTTTCGTAAAAGGATTTTTTGTTATGCAAATTTTTGATACACTAGACATTAGTTCCACAGGCCTAAGTGCGCAACGTCGTAAACTTACTGCTATAGCAAGTAATTTGGCTAACGTAGATACCACTCGAACGGATGAGGGGGGGCCTTACAAACGTAGGCGAGTGGTGATGCTTGAGGCGCCTAAACTAAGTAAGTTTTCTTTGTTGTTGGATCAGGAGGGGAGTCGTTTACGACGCACGGATAGTAAACATTTCTCTGAATCTGAACCTCGTCCGGGTGAATTTTTTCTAGGTTCCGGGGTAATGAGTCAGGAAGTCCGTGAAGAGCCTGTGAAACCTCGAATGGTTTACGATCCGAATCATCCTGATGCACGTGAGGATGGGATGGTGTTGTACCCTGATGTAAATACCATTACGGAGATGGTTGATATGATTGCAGCCTCAAGAGCTTACGAAGCAAACATCACTGTGATGAATGCAGCCAAAGATATGGCCAATAGGGCTTTGGATATATAAAAGGTTACAAACGAGATNGTTATGAATATAGATCGTACTGGAGTCACAGCTTCATTCTCACTCAATTCAACTCGCACACATTCGTCCGATAAAGGATTTGATTTAAGTGTTACAGATCGAGCTAGGAATATCCATCCGGAAAGACGAGAAATTGCAGTAAATTCCACTCCAGAAATACAACAGGCATTAACGTTTGAGGAAGTGAATGCATTACGTGATTCATTTTTTATAGATAAGGCAAGAGAGAGTAATGAAAGTAAAGAGACTTCGAAAGTAATATCANGAATGTATAATTTGCGTGGGCAGTCGGCTGTCCAAAGCCCAGTTAATTCACGTGGTAACCTATTGGATGTTGTAGGATGAAGCTGAATAAGCATTCCTTAAATATTCTATTTACTGTATTATTCATAATTTTCGCATCCTTATCCTTNGCCTATGCGAATTCAGGGTATAGATCAGTAGAAGAAAAAATGTATAATCGCAGTTTTGTTACNGACAAAAAGAATNAATTAATTCTACGTAGTACGTGTTATATAAATCCTCAAAACAAAGTTTTCGAAGATAAATCCTTCGTTACTGAACCCGCGTCAAATGTCACTAATCGTTCTGGTTTGTTTTCAGAATTGATAGAGTCTTCAGGTAGAAAACACAAAGTCGAAACGGATCTCATTAAAGCTATTATTCAGGTGGAATCTGGTGGAGATCCTTTAGCCGTTTCTTCAGCTGGAGCAGCTGGATTGATGCAGCTTATGCCGGTCACAGCCAAAGAGTTAGGCGTAACGGACCGTTTTGATCCGGAACAAAATATAGAGTCAGGGACGCGTTATTTGCGCGGGTTAATTGATCGTTTTGGATCCACTGAGTTGGCTCTATGGGCATATAATGCTGGACCAACTGCAGTCGAAGAAGGTCGTATGCCATTAGAAACGCAGGAATATGTGCCTCGAGTATTACTTATGCAGAATTATTTTAGTAGAGAGGCACGATAATTCATGTCAATTAGTCAAATAAGTAATTTCAATCAAAATGGTATAACTGGTTCTAGTCGGGTAGAAATTACNGATGATACGAGAAAAGAGCTTCGTATAGGTGGAGATGTTGAACGCCAGGATTTCTCAGAATTAGTAAAAGATTTTGCAAAAGATGTTAATGATTTACAATTCCAGGCTGGTCACGCCATAGATATGTTGGTTACTGGTCAGGCAGCCGACATACATCAAGTTATGGTCGCTGTTGAGGAGGCAGGTATTGCTCGTGATTTGTTGTTGGAAATCAGGAACAAAGTTTTAGAGGGTTACCAAGAACTAATGCGTATGCAAGTATAGCTCATTTGGAGATTAAGAAATGGATATTCCAGCATATTTATCGGANACAGTCGAAAAGTTTCAAAGTTGGTGGGGGGATGCAGATGTTGTAAAGCGCGTTGCTGTCTTCGGAGGAGCGACAGCTGTTTCTGTTATTGTCTTATTGATGATTTCAGCTATTCCACAAGATGAAAATGAGTGGGAGGGCAGAATTNTATATGCTAACCTAGAGCTGGAGGAAGCTGCTGATATCAGTAATTATCTGCGTGGTTTGGAAGTACAACACAGATTGAGCCAAGACGCAACGGCCATAATTGTTCCAGAAAAAAGATATATGGAATTACGAGTTCAATTGGCCGGAGAAGGTTTTCCAAAGAGCGGAAGGATTGGTTACGAGATTTTTGATGAAGCCCAGTTGGCTATGACTGACTTCTTACAAAAGGTAAATTACCAAAGAGCACTTCAAGCAGAAATTGAACAAACTTTGATTAATATTGATGGTGTTAGAAATTCGCGAGTACACCTAGTTATTCCAGAGCCTTCTTTATTTACAGAAGAGCAGAACCCTGTTACTGCTTCGGTTACTTTAACTCTAGAAAGTGGTGTAAGGCTCAAACGTGAGCGTATAGATGCAATTGGTTATTTATTAAGTGCTAGTGTCGAGGGACTTGATATTGCAGATGTGGTGATCCTGGATGGAGGAGGCAACTTACTGTCCGAAGAAAAGGATCCATTGGTTAAAATTGCCAATAAACAGTTTGAATTACAGCAGCAAGTTGAGAATGCACTGGAAGGTAAAGTTCAAACTTTGATGGATCAGGTTATTGGCAATGATCGGTCTAGAGTTCGAATAAATGTGGCACTCGATTTCAATCAACGTCAGACCCAGTTAAAGACTCTTGAACCAGGAAGTGGCACTGTGATTAGCGAAGAGACTCAGGAGACTCAATCGGCTGAGAAGGGTACTGAAGAGCAAGCTGTGCGAAATTATGAGGTTAATGAAACTGTTCAGAATATTGTTGGTTCCATTGGCGTAATTTCCAAAATGTCTATGGCACTCACGGTTGATAAAACAAAAGTTGTTATAACTCCCGAAGGTAATTTTGTTGAGGAAATGCGAAGTCAACAAGAAATTGATGACTTGGCAAACTTGGCTAAAGAGGCTGTTGGCTTAGATCAAGCTCGGGGAGATCAAATTACAGTTGTACCTATGGTCTTTGACAAGACAGGAGAAATTAAAGCTCGTGAAGCAGAGTTGGCGGAAGAGCGTTGGGATTTTTGGACAAATATTGCTTTTAATGTGGCAAAAGTTTTGGGCATAGTCATCGCGCTTTTTACTCTACGGTTTATTATTCAAGCAATTGGAAGAGGAGTTGGAGTAGAAGAGGAATTAGAGGTTTTAGGTGAATTAGCGAGTGAAGTAGAGGAGGAGGAATTTGAACGTCCAGAGACACCGCACGACATTTTAGTGGGCAGGATACAAAATATGGTGCGAGAACGACCTGAAGATGCTGCGAAGTTAGTTCGTACAATGATGGTTGATCAAAAATGAAAAAAATTCATCAACAATTATCTTCGTCTTTTGGCGAGTAAATCATGGTTAAATTAATTAGAACTGCTCAAATAAAAGGTCCAGCCGTAACTGTTGGTGAATTGGAGAGAGATTCATATGTAGGTTCGCCAGATGGATCTTCTGAAGAAGGTGTAGACGCTCTGGAGCTTGATGCATTTTTTGTCGAGGAAGTGCGTAAAAGAAAAGAAACGGTAGATAGTATTTGGCAGGAAAAACTAGATCGGGAAATAAAAGCTGTTCGATCTGGATTGGAAGACAGGAATTTAGAAAACGAAGAAAAATGGAAACAAGAAAAAGAAAAGCTCCATGATCTTAGATTTGAGGAAGGACTTAGTGAGGGATTAGCTCAACGAGAGGCCGAAGCAAAGTCAGCTATTGATTATTTTGGACAGTTACGTGAGTCGTTGATAAAGGAACGGAGAGAAATTCTGATAAATACCGAAACAACCGTTATTGACTTAACTATAGCTATTGTCCGGAGGCTTATAGCGATTGAAGTCAAAGAAAATAAAAAAGTTTTGGTTAATACGGTGAAAGCGGCTCTTGGTGAACTCTCTCAGTATGGAAATATTGTGATTCGCGTTAACCCTGAGGACTTGGCACTGGCTTCTCGTTTTTCTCAGCACTGGGTAGATAAAGTTGATAAAGATTTAGTGATGAAGGTACAAAGCTGTGATCATGTTGATCGTGGTGGTTGTTTTGTAGAGGGACCAGTGGAAAATATAGATGCTCGCCTGGAAAAACAATTAGATCTGCTTTTGGACGCCTTAAAAGAATCGGTTATTCAAGAAATAGATGATGTGATGGAGGAGAAGGAAGAATCCATAGATGAATAGTGATCATTTAATTCGAACAGTGGAAAAAACCAAACTATATAATAGTTATGGAAAAGTGACTGATATTGTCGGACTAGTGGTAGAGTCATTAGGGCCTGATAATGTGGCCATTGGCGAATTGTGTTATATCGGAGATCGTGGTGGCGATATCATTCGAGCCGAAGTGGTGGGCTTCCGTGGTCGTAAAGTCTTGTTAATGCCACTCGGAGAAATAGAAGGTGTTAGGTTAGGTACCTCTGTTTTCAGGGCAAATGGTCAATTTCGTATTCCAGTTGGTCGAGGATTGCTTGGGCGTATTGTTAACGGACTGGGCGAGCCTATTGATGGAAAGGGCCCGATTCATGCGGAGACATTAAAGACGCTACAGGCGCAACCTCCTGATCCCCTCAGTAGGCGTCGGGTAAAAGATCCATTAGGGACTGGAGTAAAGGCACTTGATGGGTTAGTTAGTCTGGGATTAGGGCAGCGTATGGGGATATTCGCAGGAAGCGGTGTAGGTAAGAGTACTCTAATGGGTATGATTTCACGTCATTCTTCGGCTGACATTAATGTGATTGCACTGGTTGGTGAACGAGGCAAAGAAGTTTTGGATTTTATTGAAGATATGCTCGGTCCAGATGGGCTGTTGCGTTCCGTGGTGGTGGTGGCTACTTCCGATCAGCCGGCTCTCATTCGCTTAAAGGCTCCGTTTGTCGCTACGGCAATTGCCGAATACTTCAGGGATTTTGGGAATGACGTTATTCTGATGATGGATTCTTTGACACGGGTAGCTATGGCTCAACGAGAGGTTGGTCTTGCTGCAGGAGAGCCACCGACAAGCCGTGGTTACACACCTTCAGTATTCGCTTTGCTTCCACGGTTATTAGAAAGAGCGGGAATGACTGCATGTGGGAGTATTACCGGCCTGTATACTGTATTGGTAGAAGGTGATGATTTCGATGAGCCTATAGCCGATGCTTCTCGTGCAATTTTGGATGGCCATTTAGTCCTTTCACGTACTTTGGCATCACGTGGTCATTTCCCGCCCATTGATGTGATGGAATCAGTTAGTCGTGTTATGAAAGATGTTGTTACTGAGGCACATTGGAAAGGTGCTATGGATGCGAAGGAGTTAGTTGCTGCATATACAGAATCAGAGGATTTGATCAANATTGGAGCATATAAACCAGGTAATAATCCACGGATTGACCGGGCATTGCATCTAATTGAACCTCTAAATGATTTCTTGCGCCAAGGTTTGGAGCATGATGACGACATAGGATTTGATCAGAATATCCAGAGATTTCTCGGTGTTTTGGCAAATTCGTCATTAGATAGNAACACTGAATCGGCAAGTTTAACATGAAGCGTTTCCGTTATCGTTTTCAGCGTATTCTCGAAATTAAAGAGGGACTGGAAAAATCTTGCCGTGCCGAATATGCAGAGATTATGTCGCTTTTTAATAAGGAAACGGCTCAATTAGAATACGTTAATCGAGTAAAGAATAGCCACATGCGATCTGATCGAGGTGAAAATGCTCTTCGTTTTAATNTAGAGTTACTTCGTACAGGAGCAAACTATAGCTTAATGCTTCATCGAAAGATTGAAGAGCAAAAACAGCAGATTGGCCAAATTGAATCAATATTAGAAGATAAACGGAAAAATTTGCTTGAAGCAGAGAAAGAAAGGCGTATCTACGAAAAATTAAAGGAGAGAGATTATAGGTTGTATCTCACAGATTATAAAAGAGAAGAGCGAAAACGGCTTGATGAAGTTGGTGAACGTNTTCACCATGGTAAATTGAGCGCGTCAAAAGAAAAGTTGGAGGGAATTTGACTTTATGATGGAATCTATTGACAAGGGACGTCGAGCTTCCNTATCGGATNTAGGAAAAGGACCTAATTCGACTTNAGCTGGAAGCNATGANGANGATGGTATGAATTTTGCGGATATCTTTGATGATATACGACAAGAAGAAATAAATTCAAATCGCAANAATAGAAAAAATAAAGACGAAAGAGATTATTTGATGTCATTAGCGGCTGATGACGTGGTTACTGCTGAATTAGCTAAGGATCGTGGGAGAGAGAATTACAGTCCGTCTTCTCCAGGGATTCCAAATAATAGATCGGTGAATCACGGATCAAATGGTAATAAACCATTTGACGAAAATACAACTGCGAAAGACCGAAGGGATGATCTTAGCCAAACATGGTCAGAAAATATTGAGTCCGTATCAGGTCAATTTCTCGATGAAGATCCTCAATCGGTAGTTGAAAATGAGATAGATTTTTCTGCAATTTTACAGCCGGGAGTCGAATTGTCTTCGGGCAGCTTAGAGAATCCGTTTGACCTTTTAAGCATGACTGAACTGATGGATCCTGATCTTAGAATTGAAAGTAATCCACAACAAATCATCTCGCGGATAGTTCAAGCGAGTGGATCACACGGATCAATTTCGGAAAAATTAGCGGATATTGTTTATCCACAGATCATACGTAGTTTTGCTACGCTTGTTCGTGGTGAAAATGCTGAGATGCGTCTTCAATTGCAGCCGGGAGACTTAGGAGAAATAGAGTTACGTGTTCGTACTACAGAAGCAATCGTTCGTGGCGAGATGATGGTCCAAAACCCAGAAGTTAAAGCTTTACTAGAGAAACACATGGAGCGTTTACGAGTTGCTTTAGCAGAAGAAGGGCTCCACTTGGGGAGCTTTGATGTTGATCTGGGAAAAGAAGGATCCTCAGAAAGTATGGATGAAGNAGAAGAAAATACAACTCCATTCTCNAATCGAACTATGAATCCAAAATCCGACAACTTAGAACTCTCTGAGGCTCGATCTTTGGAAGCTNGTTTAACAGANAATGATCTTGATATCACTGCTTAATAATAATGAGGGTATGGCAAGATGAATATTAGTAGCATAGTCGATCCAAATGTTTCTACACTGGGAAAAAATACTAGAGGATCTGCTCAGTTGGGTAAGGATGATTTTCTTCGGTTACTCACCATGCAACTGCGCTACCAAGATCCCTTAAATCCATTAGAAAANACTGAATTTATAGCACAAATGGCTCAATTTACATCTTTAGAGCAGTTACAAAACATTAACGAAACTTTAGCGGGACAAGATGAAGGTAAGACGGATCTAAATGCTACATTTGCNAATAACTTACTTACATCTTTGGTAGGAAAAGAAGTAGAGGTCCCAATGAATCAGGTTTTTTATGGAGGTAATGAAACCTCTATTTCATACAACTTGGGTCGGGGAGCGCAAAGTGCCAGCGTGAGTGTGTTGGATGCGAGAGGGCAAGTAGTTACGGAGATAGAAATNGAACCTTCACAGTTGAATGGAAGAGTTAGTTGGAATGGAGAGAGTGCAAGTGGTAACAAAGTCCCGCATGGGGCTTATCATGTGGTTGTCTCTGCCGAGGGTTACGGGAAACAACCTATAGCCGCTGAGGCATTGGAACGAGTCAGGGTTGATGCAGTGCGTTTTGATCGAGATGAGGCATATTTGCAGTCAGGTAATCGTGAATTGACTATGTCTGATTTAAGAAGTGTATTAGCTGAAAGAAATTAAATTCATAATGCAGCACGTTGTGTAGTTACAGATACTATGGTTAATGTTGACTGCGAATAGCAATTATGGGAGGAAATTTTAATGCTTGATTCTATATATACCGGTGTTACGGGAGTCAGTAGCCACCAGACGAGGATGGATGTGATAAGTAACAATATTGCTAATGTAAANACGACAGCTTATAAGGGGGAAAGGGCTAACTTTACAGATATAATGAGCAAGACCATCCACGGAGGCGGTCCAGAAGGCGNTGAAACCTCTGCTACAAACCCGAGTCAGGTTGGGCGTGGTGTTGGTGTAAGTAGTGTTGACACTATTCAGAGTCAGGGAACTCTACAGTCAACAGGAATCGAAACAGATCTTGCTATTGATGGCGATGGATATTTTGTGGTGAGNGATGGAGAGCAGCAACTATATACTCGCGATGGGACCTTTGCTTTTGATACCCAAGGTAGGTTATACGATCCGGGCACAGGCCTTTTAGTTCAGGGAAATATGGTTGGAGCAGATGGTATTTTTAGTGCAGAATTATCTGATGTTGCTATTCCACTCGAACGAGAATCTCCCGCCGTAGCTACCTCCACAATACATCTTTCCGGTAATTTGGATGCTAGTGGAAGTGGAAGACAAGATTCAGATTGGAGTGCTTCAACTATCTTTGGTATTCCTGCCCAATTAAGCACCTCAGCGAATCCAGTGTTCCCGTTAGATCTTAGCACGTCCGGAGGAGGCATTAGGGTATCTATTACAGAAAATGGTGAGATGACGGAGACTGTATTAGAAATCCCTCCAAAACCGTATACAGATATGTCAGAATTAATTGGCGAACTGAACGGACAGATTAGTGTCACGGGTGGGTTGAAAAATCGAGTTCAATTCAAAGATAACGATTTGGGTCAACTTGTGATGCGTACTGTTTCAGGTGGTCCGGATGTATCTCTTTCGATCGATAATGCTGATCCTGCCGTAAATGTGGTATCGGCAATTGGATTCGTCGCAGCTGATATACAGAATGGTGATACAGTTTCCGAGGCAACCCTTCTAAATGAATTGGCAAATATAAGTCAGAATTTAACCGATGGTGATGTTTTACGTTTTTCAGGTATGAAACCAAATGGTGAACGCTTTAGTGGTAATTTTACATTTATCCAAGGTGAAACCGAAACGGTTGGGGATTTTTTAACTTCAATTGCAAATGTATACGGAGGTGTTACCGCAGAGGTTGATGCTCAATCAGGAAGGCTGACTTTTTCGGATTCATCTTCGAATGATCAGATCTCTGGCTTTGATCTTAATGTTGCCCTATTAGATTCCGATAATAATTCGGGATTAGTTGGAGACGAAGCCCCTTTTGATTTTAGTACGAATACCCAGATCTATGATGAGAAAGGCGAATCACATTCTCTTACCTTAACTTTTACAAAAAGTAGTATAGATAACCAATGGAATTGGGTTGCTATGATTGATGGAGTCGCGCCAGAATCTGGGAATAATGGTAAAGTTGTTTTTAATCAAGATGGAACAATGGCCAATTTCGAGACAACGGACGGTTTTCCTATAACATTCAAGCCTGACGAAGGAACGTCGGAGTTAAAAGTCGAAATTGGTGCAAATTCTACTGGTCGTTTAGGTGGCTTAACTCAATTTGTTGCTTCCTCTACTGCTTCAGTTCGGGAGCAGGATGGGCGCGCTTCTGGAACACTGCAGTCCGTTGATATTCTTAAAGATGGTAATATTGTTGGTCTATTTAGTAATGGACAATCGGAGGATTTGGCCAGGGTTGCTTTGGCTTCATTTGGCAACGAAAATGGGCTTCTGCGACAAGGTGATAATATGTTTGGAGAAACCGAAGCCTCCGGCGAGGCAACTATAGGTGTGGCTGGCACGACCGTACAGGGAAGTATAAATTCAGGGCAGGTCGAAATGTCTAATGTCGATTTGGCTAATGAATTCACCAATATGATTGTTACGCAGCGCGGTTTTCAAGCTAGTGCACGGAGCATAACAACAGCAGATGAATTATTAACTGAAGTAGTGAATTTGAAGCGCTAAGCTATATTTGGCATGATTTAGTTGTTTGAATACTACATATTTGGATGTAATAATGATTAAGATGACCCGTATTGATAAAAGTGAATTTACTGCAAATGCAGACATGATAGAATTTGTTGAGGCTACGCCTGATACAATTGTTACCCTTGTTTCAGGTAAAAAGATTGTGGTTTCTGAGCCGGTTGAAATAATTGTTCATCGTATTGTAGAGTATAAAAAAGCATGTAACATGCCTCTTGTTACAGGTGATCAGTAAAGGCGGTTAATGTAATGGATATTGCAACATTAGTTGGTCTATTAGTAGTTTTTGTGGCCATATTTTTTGGTGGAGGGATGGCAGCTCAGCCCGAGATCTTTATAAATATTCCGTCGTTAGCGACGGTCGTTGGTGGCTTAATTGGTGCCACAATGATCGGGAATCCTATGGCAAATCTCGCCAGAATCATACCTGTCTATCTTAATGCGATAAAGGTATCGCTAACTCCTCCATTTGAAATAATCGAGACTATTGTTGGTTTTGCAGAAACAGCTCGCCGAGAAGGTATTCTTGCCTTAGAATCTGCTGCAGCAGACGCTGGAGATGAATTTTTGAGTAGTGGTATCAGGTTGGCTGTTGATGGCACGGAACCTGATTTAATCGAAGAAATTCTTGAAACAGAACTAATGTATTTGGAAGAGAGGCATAAAGAGGGAGCGGATATTATCTCTACGATGGCAACCATGGCTCCTGCTTATGGAATGATAGGTACGCTTATTGGTTTAGTTCTTATGCTCGCGAATATGGAAGATCCATCGCAAATAGGTGCGGGGATGGCTATTGCGCTTTTGACAACTTTATATGGTTCGATTTTGGCAAATATGCTGTTGGATCCTATAGCATCAAAATTAAAGACGTATTCAAAACAGGAAGTGTTAGTGAGGAAAATTATTATACAAGGGATTATGTCAATTCAGTCGGGTGATAACCCTCGGGTTGTAGAAACCAAACTGTCGGTTATGCTTCCTCCGTCTGATCGTCCTGATCCTGATGCTGGAGAGGCAGCTGAATAGTATGGCAAAAAAGAAACAACAAAAGTGCCCAGAATGTGAGCCTGGATTGCCTGGGTGGATGGCAACATTTAGCGATTTAATGGCATTGTTGTTAACGTTTTTTGTTTTATTACTCTCTATGTCAACTATGGATAAAAAAGAGTTTGAAAAAGCTGTAGGATCGTTGAAGGGAGCGTTGTCTGTTTTGCCTGGTGAACCAATTTTGACGTCTCCAATAAAACTAGAAATACCAATAGTCAAGGGAGATATCACGGAAGCAAGGCCAACATTAAAAGATGCTAAAGCAGAAATTGAAGAAGAATTGGAGGACGCAGGCGCAGGAGGAAAATATTGANATTATTGAATCTGAAGAAGGTTTGACAATTAGAATAAAAGACAATGCAATCTTTGACAGTGGTGAAGCTCTTATAAAACCTGAAATAATGCCTGTGCTCAATAAAATCGGAAGTGTATTAGCTACATTACCAAANGCTATTGAAATTGGTGGGCATACTGATAATGTACCGATAAGCAGTCAAGAGTTTCGTAATAATCATTGGTTGTCTAGTGCACGTGCTTTAAGTGTTTTGGACTTATTTCAGGGAGAAGTGGGTATTGGTCCGGAACGGTTGACGGCTATAGGTCACGGAGAATTCAAACCATTGGTAGAAAACGACACCGCGGAAAATCGTTCAATAAATAGACGCGTAGAAATTCATGTGCCGCATGTAGAAACTGAGGGTGGAAGTTCTCAAGAAGAAGTAAAACGGCTATTCCGTGATGCGCAGATACGTTTAGAAGACGAGTAAAAAAGGAAGGTTTATATGGCAGAGGAAGCAGCTGAAAACGGCAATGAAACAAGTGGTGACGGTGGTGACAGTGGAGGTGTACTAAAAAAATGGGGACCATTGGCAGGTATTGTCTGTCTCGTTCAGGCTGTCTTGGCTTGGGTCTTAATTCAATTTGTTTTAAAAGATAATGTTCCAAATCAGCCGAGTGAACAACTTATTCCTGAAACTCAGGAAGTAGTGATTCGTCAAGGTTCAGACGAGGCAAGTAGTAATCGTTTGCCCTTTCTATATGTTACCAAGGAATTAAATAGTATTACTGCGAATCCGGCGGGTACTAACGCAGAACGCTTTGTGGTTCTTGATGTCCAATTAGGTTTAGAAGCTTATGATCATGGAGAGAATCCAAAAGAAGACATCACGGGGGATTTGGAAAATAGAGTTGAACTTATAGACAAAATTTCAAAATATGATCTGAAGATTAAGAGTACTATTGTGAAAATCATGCGTGCTAAGACGGTTGATGAATTAGATGCTGGAGAAATACAACGCGTTGTTGATGAGATTAGAAATATTCTTAATACCGAGATTTTCGATCTGCTTTTTGTAATTGACGAAGAAAATAAAATAGAAATTATAATTGCTGAGGTTAATGTTTCTAACCTTATGATTCAATAATCGAGCAATTTGCGGTCAGATTAAGGGGGTTTAAATGGCAGATATATTGTCGCAAGAAGAGATTGATGCTCTTTTGACGGGCATTACTGAGGATGAAGGAGAGAAAGAAAAAGATGAGGGTAACTCCGAGATTCCTATAGAAGAAAATAGTGGAGGTAGGATCATTACTCCCTATGATTTTAAGCATCCCCAACGAGTTAATAAGGACCAACTTCGGACTTTAGAGAACCTACACGATAATTTTGCTAGGTTATTGGCTCAGACGTTTCTGTTGAAGTATCATCTTTGGGTTCATCGCCACATGCTATTAGAACACCCAAACATGCT
>NZPK01000037.1 GCA_002693325.1 Gemmatimonadota bacterium
GGAGAACACCATTTTTCAGAAACAAAAAAATTACAAGAAGGACTTGGCGAAACATTTGCTAATGTTTGATACTGCTTAGGTATTTCTCCTCCCATCCGGCGCCCCTTCCCTCCCGCGACTATGATAGCTCTTACAGGTCTATCAGACATTACAAAATCACCATGGCATCCCCATAACTATAAAAACGATATTCATTTTCAACCGCTTCTTTATAGGCTTTCATTAATAATTCGTATCCAGCAAAAGCCGCCACGAGCATAAGTAAAGTGGACTTCGGTAAGTGAAAATTTGTAACAAGTATGTCAACACATTTAAAATTATAAGGAGGAAAAATAAACGCATCTGTAAAACCGCGACTAGGTGCTAAGGTTCCATTATCTATAGTAGTAGATTCAACTGCTCGAACAACAGTCGTGCCGACTGCGATTGCCCGCCCGCCAGAAGCACGGGCACGATTGACAATCTCTGCAGAATTACTGCTTACTTCATAGTATTCTTCATCTATGGTATGGTCGCTTACATTCATACTGCGAACTGGTTCAAAAGTGCCTGGTCCAACATGAAGTAGAAGTGGAGCTATATTAGTTCCAATTTGGTTGATTTTATCTAATAGCTCATGCGTAAAATGTAAGCCAGCTGTAGGTGCAGCAATCGCTCCTGTTGTTTTTGCAAACACGGTCTGATAACGCAAAATATCGTTTGCATTAGCTTGGCGGTTGATATACGGAGGCAACGGCAATACACCTTCAGTTTCAAGTACAGATGTAACGTCCTCACAATCAAACTGCAAAATAACCCGTCCTCGCTCGGTTCTATTTTTAACAACAGCAGAAAATTTACCAGAAACCATATCTATTTTTCTACCGACCTGGAGTGCATTTGCAGGCTTACCTAACGCCAACCAGTTCCCATCGTCCTGTTGACGAATAAGCAGTAATTCAACTTTACCGCCCGTAATGGATCGTTTCCCATAAAGCCTAGCTGGGAAAACTCGAGTCTGGTTCAACATCAAAACATCGTTGCAGCCGATCAAGCTAACTATGTCAGAAAAACGCATATGGGTAATCGATCCGTTCTTCCTGTTTAAGACTAGAAGTCTTGAACCATCTCTTGAAACGGTAGGCTCTTGCGCGATTAAACTGTCAGGTAAGTGAAAATCGTAATCTGATAATCTCATAAAACAACCAGAAAAAAATAATGAATTTGTACTAAAAATTTTANCGATAACTTTTGAATATAGTGAGTAAAATCTTGAATCCAGCCCGCAATGATCCTGAGATTGTTCCTGTTATTTTCGACCTTCCAATTCTTTTTCGATAACTAACAGGGATTTCCATACAGCGCATCTTCAGCAATGCTGCTTTAACTTGCATCTCAACAGTCCACCCAAAGTCTGTATCCCTCATATTCAGTCTCTGTAAACAATCAAAGCGTATGGCACGAAAAGGTCCAAGATCCGTAAATTTCACACCAAAAAGTAACTTAATCAAAAATACAGCCAACCAATTGCCAAAACGAGCATGAGCTAGTAAGGCACCAGGCTCAGATTTACCCAGTACACGGGAACCAATGACTACGTCAGCATCACCATTTGAGATCGGCTTACATAATTCAATTAATTCTTCAGGGTAATCACTAAAATCTGCGTCCAAGAAAACCACGATAAAAGGTTTGTCTAATGCCCGTATCCCACGTAAACAAGCCTGACCATAACCACGTTTTGGTTCGAAAACAACTTCTGCTCCCGCTCTNCGTGCATCATCAGCCGTTTTATCAGTAGATCCATTGTCNACAACTATAATCTGATTTACGGAACAGCGTCGTNCTGCAGACACGACCTTACCTACAGATCCCTGCTCATTATAAGCCGGAATAATTACTGAAATTAAAGGTCGAGATAACATGATCCTGCATTTCGGAAACGACTCTTTCGATCAAAGATTTTCCTCTAGCCACTGAAGTATTATTTCTTTNGCTTCCGGAACCTCTTTAAGTAGGTCAAATCCATGTGCACTACTATCNAAAACACTGAGCTTCTTGGGGCTCTCTGTGATTGCTATTAAGCTTCTTGCGAAATCAGCATATTTCAACACGACATTTTCAGATGCTTCAAGCTGATCAAATTCTCCAACCAAAAATAGCATAGACCGCGCTCTATTGAAAGAACTCAGGCCATCACCTACAACTAAGGGTTCCAAAGTAGACGCCTGCCAGAGACCCGGTGAAAGTGAAACAGAGGTGCGAATCTGCTCAGGAAAGACACCAGACGTCACATATGCAACGTTTCCACCAGAACCGTTACCGATCAAACCTATTCTATCCGAATCAACATCTGTTCTTCCACGAAGCCAATTTATTGCCCCCTGAACATCGCGGAAACTGTTTTGCACATCGACGGCAGTAAGCACATCTCTATCTTCCGGAAGTGGTGTTTGNCCCCCCTGTCCGCGANGGTCTATNGCAACAACCGCGTAACCATTTGATAGCAGGTCTANAAATAGATCCGTTTCGGACAGCCATTCCTCTTTTGTGCTCTGAAGAGTATGAAGAAGAATCACGACAGGTACCCGTTCAACACTTTCCGGCTTACCAAACAGTCCGCTGATCGATAATCCATCACTAGATCTAAAGCTAATCTCGCTGAGTTGGAAGGCTTCACCGCGACCCTTATTAAGCGCAGGAGCCAACANNTTTCGACTATTGTTTACAGAATCGTCGCTTGTACAAGAAACGAGAATCACCATAGCTATCGATAGTTTGGCTAAGACTTTCATAAACACCTTTCACAAATATTGGTGAACTAATATTGCTGAACTAAAAACCAAAANCAGATACAACCGTAATGTATACNGACTAAGTAAACTGTGAANGCNTACAATGTCAACGTTTTCGTCTTGACGAAGGTAATGTACAAAACTATCGTNNTAACAATATGATTACTGTTTCAGAAATAACTGTGAAACATGGTGAAAATATCGTAATTAACTGTGTNTCATTACAAATAGAGCCTGGTGAATTCATTTCAATNATCGGGGAAAATGGATCAGGGAAAACGTCTCTTGCACGTTGCCTAAATGGTTTAATGAAACCATACACTGGAACCGTTTGTGTAGGAGATCTAAATACCGACAATCCTAAAAACAAAGCAGAAATACACCGTCGAGTCGGCATGGTATTTCAAAACCCTGAAGACCAATTAGTGGCTAATTCGGTAGAGTCTGAACTCGCTTTTGGCCTAGAAAATCTATGCTTGCCGACTCAGGAAATACGTAAACGAGTAGAATCGGCTATTGAAATTTTCAATCTTCAATCTTTGCGAAATCGCCCTCCACAAAAGCTATCTGGTGGCGAAAAGCAACGTTTAGCNATTGCTTCNTCCTACATAATGCACCCTGACTTTCTCATCTTAGACGAGCCCACCGCTTTACTCGACAATCACCACCAAAACCAAATTNTGAGCCATCTTCGAGTTCTTAATTCGGAATTCGGAATAGGAATCATTCTAATCACTCATTCACCACAGGAAGCAGCACAAGCTCATAGGATTTTAATTTTGAACAAAGGAGAAATTGTAGGAAATGCNTCTCCNAGAAAAATCTACTATGATTTAAAAGGCGTCCAGAAATTTCAATTAGAAACGCCTTTTTCGACCAAATTAGGAATAGCCTTAAACGAAAGTAANAATGCCCTATCTATCGACGAATTTGTAGANAACTGGAATAAACCAATACTATCCAACACCCGCTTAATTAAACCTTCGGCCGAAAACACTTCGGGCGTCATTTCTATCGAATTAAAAAACATCCAACACNATTANGAAGATTTCACAACAGATTCAAAACCAAGTATGAGTAACTTGAATTTATCTTTCTATAAGGGCAGCCTTCATGCGGTCATAGGAAAAAGTGGATCTGGGAAGACTACACTAGCTCAACATTTAAATCGACTACTGATACCAGAATCCGGTTCGGTNTTNATCAATAAAAAAAATATTATGAAGTACTCCGTTAGTGACCTAGTGAGTACTGTAGGATTAATTTTTCAATTTCCTGAATTACAATTATTTGAGGAAACTGTAGAGGAGGATGTCGCGTTTGGNCCGAAAAGAATTAAAATCACGNCTAAAGAAATTGCCGAACGAATAGAGANCGCCCTTCTNCAAGTGANTTTGCCATTAAAGATTTACGGNAAACGNTCTCCTCAGAATTTAAGCTCTGGAGAAAAAAGAAGGGTAGCCATAGCAGGTATAATCGCGATGGATCCTGAAATCATAATATTAGACGAACCTACCGCCGGACTGGATCCNAAGACCTCAAAAAAACTATGCGCCATGATGCGGAAATTAGCAAAAAAACACCAAAAGACNATAATATGGATCACTCATGACGTGGACGCAGCAGCCTATTGGGCAGATAAAGTTACAGTCATGACAAATGGAAGTGTAACTTTATCTGGAAAAACTCGGGACGTTTTCACGAGAGATGACTTTGAAGAAAAGACGGATCTTTCGCCACCTAGTTCAGTAATTCTGTACGAAAAAATGAAAGCACGCGGATATGTAATGCCTTACATACCCATAACACTTGATGAAACCATTTCNATTCTAGCACCNAAGATACGAGAGCTACCACCAAAATTCACGTCCTCNTTTGACACTTAAAAACTCAANTCACTTGGNCTCAAAAGCAATTAATTTAATTGGACTAAACTTGCTTTTTCGCCCCCAAAAAGTCTATTTTTTTCTTGAACNATACTCGCAATCTCCCAAGNTNCTTTGTATTAAATTTTGACTTGCAAGATTTAATATCCTGACCTATTTGGTCTAATTGAACTGAATCTTTGCAAGAATTAATTTTATCAAGAAAAATCTCATGCAAGTTTTTCGATTTCTTTAAAATAGATTTAACTGGGCTATAACTTTTTCGATGTTCTGGTGTCAAGCCTTTTTCATTCAAAGCAATCAAATGTAAGGGACTACCATAACCCTTATTTTTTGAGAAACCGTAACCAGGATATTTCAGATCAAGATCACACATTCTCTTATCTCGATAAACTTTTGCGACAACCGAAGCAGCAGCAATAGACAAGGACCTTGAATCACCATCAACAATAGGTAATTCAGGAAACAAACTACGCGGTTTTATATGCCCATCTACCAGGACTTGTTGCGGTATCGTTTCCAAAGCTTTTAGCGCATTACGCATCGCCTCAAGTGAGGCTTGTAGAATATTTATGGAATCGATCGTCTTTGCTTCCACTTGAAAACAGCTAAAACTAATCGCCTGCTCTCGAATCGCTTTATCCAATTCTATNCGTTTACTCTCACTCAGTTTCTTCGAGTCATCAAGACCAGGCAGAAAGAACTCCATGGGTAATATCACTGCANCTGCTANGACTGGTCCAGCCAAGCAACCTCTACCCACCTCATCTACTCCAGCAACAAAATTCAAACCTGCATCCCAAAATTTTCTTTCATAACGCAAACATTTATCCTGTCTTATCCTTTCTGTTTTTGCTTGCTCACGTCGCTTAGCTGCTATATCTACTAATTTCTTAACTCCATTTCGATTATCTTTTCCGAGTAATTCCCAATGCGATGAATCAAGACTCCACTCTTGAGACAGAGATTTTATTTGTGCTATTGAGAGTTTGGAAAAATTGAGTTCCGAGTTACGGCTACTTTGTCCTTGATGTATTGACATAGAATATCAGCCTCATATATTTCGCGTAACTACTACAGTACTTATTTAGCCTTAACGGAGCATACATTATGAAATTTATTACGTATTGGCTATTAATTATTTCATTCGTAGGACAAGTTTACGTTTTGCACGCGCAGGAAAACGCTAGCCAGAGGACAAATACGAGATTATATCTTTTCGATGGCTCTATTGTCGAAGGGAACTTGATAGAAAAAAGTAGCGACCTTTTGATCATACGAGTAGAAAACAAGGTTTTTACATTTGAATTCTCGGAAATTGATAAAATCGTAACTCTAGAATCACTCGGTGCAGGGGCAAAAACAATTTCCGTAAAAGAATATCCCTATATCAGCTTCATGGGTGGAGCAGTAGCATTTGGACTGTTGTCATGGCTTCAATTTGATAGAGCTGCTGATAACGAAAGTGAGGCGGAACTTAATCGGACCCACGACATGTTTGCCAGAGCAAAAAAGTTAGACGATAAGGCNGGAAGAGCACGTACNTACGGATGGGCTTCAGCAGCCATATCCCTCGGAAGTCTTGCCGTTTCTTTAAGATCCACAAAAGAAACAAGGAGGATTTTTCCAGACGTCGGAAGCACTGCAAACGGAACACCCATCGTAGGCGGCGTTTACCGTTTTTAAAACTTATTCTTGTCGGAGTAAATCGATTTCCNTCTCCAGTTGTCTGATTTTCTCCATTTGCAAACGGTTTAGATCTACATAAATCCGCGTTCTCTCTTCCTGAGCGGCAATTATGTTTCCCAATGAATTAAACTGAGAATTGAAACGAACTGCGAGATTCGTGTCTTCATCATCTCCCAATTCACTTTCAATTACTTCTCCNACNGAATACGCCATAGAATTNGCTTTAAGCTCATCACGTTTTTCAGCTATTCTTCTATCCAACTCTAAAATTTGATTGTCTGTAGGCGAGGCAGTAATCGAAGCTTCCTGTAGAGCAGATGAAAATTTTGAATATAACTTAACTCGTTTTCTTGATGACTCACCTCTCTTTCTCCGACTAAAAAATATNCTCGCAATTGTCAAACCCAAAAAACCGAGGGATACCAGTGCAAAAATTACGGTCCATTCTTTATTAGCAGAACTATCAGCCTCTGAGAATTCGGAAGATATTTGGTCAACTGAGCCCCNATCATCAGCTGTTTCAAGTGCTTCATATTTTCGTGCACTATCGGGCCNACCCAGCCCCCTATACAAACGTGACAGTTGGGAAGCCCCTTCTCCTAGTTCAAGAGCTCGATATAATTTTTGGCGAGCCTTTTGAAATTGTTCAAGTTCAATGTGAGCCTGAGAGGCATGTAATAAAGACTCTATATGATCAGGTTCCTCATTTAATACNACTTCAAAATAAGTCAAAGCCTGCTCAAAGTCTCCAAGCCTTTCAAATTCGAGAGCTTGAATATAGGGGTGCCGCTCTACCTTTTTATCCACATTTAATTGTGACGAAGNCGCTTCCTCCGGTTTTACCGTTTCTTCAGAGGTTTTGTCGAGTTTCGCGTGAGACGTTTTAANNACATTCAGCATCAGGAAAGAATTAACCCACCCTGAAGTTCCATTAGGAAGAATAANCTCGTACCATTCGTCCTTTCTTCCCACTTTTTCAACGACTTCACCCGCTTTTAATACAGCTATCTGAGGAGATTGCACCGTCGCATCGGCTCGCACGCGCACCTTTGGCCTGTCAGCCTGAATCAATTCTTCGGTTGAACCAACACTTAGTAACAAAAAGCACAGAAAAAACACTACAAATCTATTCACGGGGCACTTCCCTTAGATGATCAACAATAGCTCTTAAGCCTAAAACATAACTATTTACTGAAAACCCAGAAATTTGGCCTAAACAAACTGAAGCTATAACTGATTTATGCCTGAAAGTTTCTCGGGCATGTATATTTGATAAATGAACTTCAACGCATGGTAAGGTTATTGCAGATATAGCGTCTCGAATTGAAATACTATAATGCGTCAACGCCCCTGCGTTGATCACTATACCATGCTCTCTGTTCATTGATTCGTGTAAAATATTTACTATTTCTCCTTCGGAATTTGACTGATTCGCTGTTATTTCAACATTCAAATTTTTTGCTTCCTCAAACAAACGTGCATTCACATCATCTAACATAAATCTTCCGTATACTTCAGGTTCGCGGACTCCAAGCAAATTTAAATTTGGTCCATGAATTATTTTAATACGCATTTTATTTTATTCCTTCTTTCCTCTNTAGTTCCTTTTCACTCAAAGAGATTAATAAAGCAGAAAAAACAGCTCCCGCAGTATCAGCACGAAGAACACTATTGCCCCAAGAAAAGGGAACCGCTCCAACAGCAATAGCCTCTGAAATTTCACCAGGAGTAAATCCACCTTCTGGTCCAACCATTAAGCCAATATTAATCAATGGCTTCTGCGTCATTCCAAAAAGACTTTCCGGTAATGGTCGCTCACCCAAAACTCCCACGAATACAATTTCACATTTTTCTACTAACANCTTCAGAACTGTAGAATAATCAACCGGNTCANAGATTTCCGGCATTATACTACGACCCGACTGTTTAACAGCTGCTTTAGCCATCCGTTGCCAACGAATCATCTTGCGCTTAGAAAAACTTTCGGGAATCGCNCTATGACTAAAATGGGGATATATCGCTTTTACCCCAACCTCTGTTGACTTTTCTACAAGTCCATCAAAGCGACTGCCCTTTATTAGAGACGGAGCAAGGTGCAGACCTACAGCNGATTCCGATTTCTCAAAAAAACGCTCAACAATAACTCCCTCAACCCGCTNTGAAGTTATTTCCTCTAATCGAACTTTAAAAAAATCTCCTAGACCATTCGTCACATCAATCACATCACCATCCGAACAGCGANGAACTTTGGATAGGTGATGTGCTTCATCGCCTAGCAAAATTATCTTGTCACCGTATACCTCCGATGGATCAACCCAAAAAGAAGGCATTACCNCCCCCTCTCNGCTGAGATACTAATCCATTCATTCTTCTTCGCTATCTCNGAGACAATCAAANCATTCGCTTCAATACTCTGACAGAATCTAAGNCGTTCTNTTTCGAGCAAACCGGAGAATATAATGGTGCCAGACGGATTAACCAGCTCTTTTAGATTGAGTAACATTGTNCGAAGAATAGAGCTTTGGATATTAGCAAAAATAATATCGTATNTGTCACCGACTGANGAATCAGTAGATCCCAAACGGACCATNATACNAGACCTNGNNACCCCGTTAAGTTTTATATTTTCAATCGCATTTTTTANTGCNTTTTTATCTGTATCAAGCGCTAGTATTCTCTTGGCTCCTTTCATAGNAGCAGCTATTGCCAAGATACCCGTTCCAGTACCCAGATCAAGACAATTCATCCCATGCAAAGCCTTTTTACTTAACATTTGCAGACATAATTGCGTAGATTCATGTCCTCCAGTGCCGAATGCCATTTTCGGTTCAATCGCTATACTTATCACGCCCTTTTCCTGTATCGGAATCCATGGAGGATGGACAACGATTTCAGGCGTCACCCATATAGGCCTAAAAAATTCACGCCAACTTTTCGTCCAATCTGCCTCTTCAATTTTTGTCAAAGTAGTTTTTAGCGGAACTTCAAGATTACCCGAAAGAGTCTTCTTTAGCATAAACTCAACTGAATCCAAATCTATGTGATCGGGAAAATACACTTCAAGATGCGTCAGACTGGAGCGGTCGTTTATAGAAATGCCACAACTACCAGCCTCATGACAAAGGGCAGAAACAGTATCTGCGATAGACGGAAGTACATCTAAATGTAGGCAGTTCCAATATATCATAATGTATAGTGGGAAAGATACAGCCGAATGCAATCCAAGAGCAAGCAGAACCTTAGNAATTCATAAATTTATCCAGCCAAAGACCTCAACGATTCAACAANTTTCTCAACCATTNCCCCAAAGATTCTGCTCTCTTTTTCTATTCCAATNAAAGGACTCCCCTCATCCCCTGCTCTACGCAAAGCCACGCTCAGTGGCAATTCACCAAAAAAATTCAATCCGAATTTTTCACATACGGCGGAAGCGCCACCATCACCAAAAATGTAGTGACGTTTACTACATTTTTGGCAATCATAATAGCTCATATTTTCAATAACTCCTAAGATATCCACTTCTACCTTATTAAACATCGATATACCCCTATTGACGTCTTCCAAGGCCACATTTTGAGGAGTAGTTACGATTATTGCACCGGAAAGCGTGATTGATTGGCAGAGCGAAAGCGGAATATCTCCAGTCCCTGGAGGCATATCCACAAGCAAAAAATCTAATTCTCCCCACTCTACCTGCTCCAGAAACTGACGCAGAGCTTGAGCTAACAAAGGTCCTCTCCACATTACCGGAGCATTCCTACCCGCAACAAATCCCATAGACATCAACGAAATTCCATAGGCATTAATCGGGATTAACTTTTCTCTCTCAGAATGGACAGATTGATCATGCACCCCAGTCATTAGTGGAACACTCGGACCAAACATATCAGCATCAAGTAACCCGATCTTGTATCCCATATTGGCTAGTGTAGCAGCCAAATGTACCGAGACAGTCGACTTACCTACTCCTCCCTTAGCGCTACCAACGGCCACAATATTCCGCACTTTAGCGAATACTCCCTCAGAATAAAGGGTGCGCGGAGTCTCGCTTTGTATCCCACAATTACCATCTAAATTCAATCTCTATTTCCACCTAACGAAAGGAAAAACTTTTAACCAACGAAATTCAACTAAATGCTTTACGAATACGATCAAAAAAGCTCTCTCCACCAGAACGAATCCGCTCATCCTCCAATTCAATCAACTGTTCAAATAACCGACGTTCGTTATTATTGATGTTCTGGGGTGTCCAAAGCAGTATCTGCACTAATTGATCTCCAACACCTCGGCCATTTACATCCGGTATCCCTTTTCGATTCATTCTAAATATTCGACCGGCTTGAGTACCCGAAGGTATCTTTAAAATCGCTTTTCCCTGTAATGTAGGAACCTCCATTTCACATCCAAGAGTAGCTTGTGCAAATCCCACAGGTAATTGTAAGACAACATCATTACCTTCTCGTGAAAAATGAGAATGCTCTTGCTCTTCAATGAAAACCAAAAGATCTCCAGACGCGCCTCCCCGAATTCCAATTTCTCCCTCGCCACGTAAGGGAATGTAATTTCCTTCTTGAACCCCTGCAGGAATACGGACATTTATACTGGAACGACCTCGAACCCTTCCTTCACCATTGCAGTCTCGACACGGACTTGAAACAATAGTTCCTTCCCCTCCACAGTTTGGACAAGCAGTAACAGTCATTTGCTGCCCAAAAATCGTTCGAGCTACCTGCTGAACCTGACCAACACCACCACAAGTACTACATTTTTCTGCCTGAGATCCAGGAGCGGCACCCGAGGCATTACAAGTAGCACACCCCTGTTGACGCGTTAGGTTAATTTGTTTTTCTACTCCAGTTGCTACTTCCTCCAAAGAAAGCGAGACTTTCACCTTTAAATCACGTCCCTTAGGTGGTCCCGACTGCCGATTAGTTCGCCCGCCTCCCCCAAAAAAATTGTCAAATATATTACCAAAAATATCCTGAAAATCGGAGGCGTGACTAAAATCTGACCACTCAAAACCACCACCAAAATTTCCTCCTAATCCGGCGTGACCATGCTGGTCGTAAACCTGCCGTTTCTCGTCATCGGATAAAACTTCGTATGCCTCTGAAGCCTCCTTAAACAGTTCTTCAGCCTCTGCATTTCCCTGATTTTTATCGGGATGATACTTGACGGCTAACTTGCGATAAGCACTTTTAATCGAACTCTGATCGGCATCTCGACCGACGCCTAAAATTTCATAATAATCCCTTTTAGCCATAATACTCACCCCCCATCTGGGCTATCCTCCTCCTCAACGACTTTGCTTACGACAACCCTGGATGGCCGAACAACCTTTCCATTGAGCGTATAGCCTTTTTCCATTTCTTGAATCACAGTTCCTGGATTACGCTCAGGATCAGCTACTTCCATCATGGCTTCATGTAGATTAGGATCAAACACAGAATCTATCGCTTCGATGGGCTCCAAACCGTACGTAGAAAAGGCAGAACAAAGTTGGTCATATATCAACTCAATCCCCTCTTTTAGTAAATCCACGCCCTGTTTATCTTGATCCAAAGCTCTCCGCATATTATCCATAACCGGAGCAAACTGCAGTAACGCATCTCTTAATGTTTCTTCGCGAACCTCAGACCTTGTTCTGGCAGTGCGTTTACGAAAATTATCTAATTCAGCGGCCGCTCTGAGATAACGATCTTTATAACTTTCCACCTCAAGTAAAGCCTGCGCCAAGGGATCCAAATCTTCACTGTCCCCATCTCCATCAGTTTCTTCAACTACTAACTCCCCAACTTCTTCTACATCTC
>NZPK01000038.1 GCA_002693325.1 Gemmatimonadota bacterium
TGGAGTTAAAGTTTTACCATCAGTAATGATTGTGATTAGTGGAGCATCTTCGCCTTGTGGCAAATACTGCGTCCCCTCGATTTTATCAAACAAACCATCTATAGATCCAAAAGGACTTAAAACGAGTTGAAAATAATTTGTATCGATAGAGACTTGGGTTTTCATCAGAATAATGTACCCCTACCCTATTACTCGCATAGGCATTAATGGTTCATTTAAATCGACTCCAAAATCCAATTTTATTGAGTAGTATTCGTTCTCAAATTTCATTCTTCCCGTATTCAATGGGGCCGAAATTCCCGGTCCTTCATAGAGGTCGTAATTATAGTCAACCGGTGTACCATCAATGAGGTGCCGCCCACCGTGGGTGAGGTCTAAGGTCTTGCCAGTAGTCGTTCTGAATGCCACCTGTTTTTTGTTTGTCCAATTTTTCAGGTTTGGTTTGACTTTTGATCTTTTTTCAACGAAGGATTCGAAGGATTCAACATTTTTTGCTTCAATAGCCTCTAAGATTAATCCGGGTCGATGTGTTTTTAGACGGAGTAGCCAACCATCGATAAGGTCACCTTCTCGAACCAAAATATTTGCGTTATTTGCCTCTCGGATCGTCGTCCACTCGTACTTCCCCAATGGAAATAGGCTGATGAAGAATGAGTCAATATTTGCAAAGAGCCATCCGTTTTCTTGAAGCCAAGAATATTTGTTGGGTAGGAAAAGATTTACAAATGGATGGGTGTCTTTCTCAGGGATATCATATAATATTATGATGCATCCTTCGTGTTGAAGCATTTCTTCGTATGGTGATGCACCAAAAAGGCGGTCTGGCCATTGTAGATATGGTTTATCACTCGAAATTGATCGGCCTATACTTTGAGGAAATCCATTTAAGAACGAACTGAAACGGTCGGGGCTATTGTAAGGGTGATTACACACAATAATACCTTGGTGGTTCGGGGCGTTCCAGGTGAGGTCCCATGAAACTAAATCTATAGGAGCAGCTTGTTCACCGGGAAGACCCGTTTGTGTTGATCCTAAAGCAAAGTTGTTACTCATATAAGTATATTTTCGAACGGGTTTAGCATCGGTTTTTGCGTTTCTATAAATTGTGCGCGGAGCTTTAGTCTTTTTTACTACATGTGCGGTTTTCCGGTCCCACGCTATTTCAGCGAAAAGGGGTGAAGGGCGGTAATCTGCAATGACTGCTGGGATGGCGAAATTATGTACGTGATTTATTCGATCGAACGCTAGCCCTCCAAAATACATGTATTGTAGGGGTAAAATACCTCCTAGCTGAGACCATGTATTCTGTCGGTAGCCTTCACGAGAATGACCGCCTGCCCAGGCGCCGTGAAAAAACTCAAGAGCCATATCAGCTACTAAGAGCGTCAACATTTTTTCTACATTTGAACGTAATTCTTCGTCTTGTGTATGTTCATATAATCCTATATAGGCTGTCATGTGTTCTATATGGTAGCCTGTAGAATCATATTCGTGATGTCCTTGGGTAGCAGTTCGGTTAATAATTCCGTTGATCCAGCGCTTTGCTTCTGCGGCAATAGCATTGCTCGGAAGGCCACTCCACCTATATTCGTCATTTGGCCAACGTTCTGTCGCTAATAATATGCCACTGTAGGCCATCAACCAGTGATTTTCAGTATTTCCTCGCTCTAAGTGTGCGAGAGTCATAAAATCTTTTAGTAAGACTATTGCTTCGTTTGGTAATTGATTTTCCCATCTGCAGAGAAAAAGCATTGCAGGTAGAATTTCAAATGGACCACCGAGGAGCTTATCCGCTTTCGTATCAGATCCCCGCCACAAGCTTTTTGATATGATCTCGACTATGACTTTGGGGTCGGGATTATGAGGCATCAAAGCATGTGCACTCCAAAGGCTTTGGTCACGTCCATCGTGATGACATGTTGAAAGAATCTTTTGAGCCCGTTCATCTACCTGTTGATTATATTCTATGGGTTTCATGGAGTTAGTTTTTCCGGTGGAAGGATGCTACGTGCATTCTTGAAGGGGATAATTTGTCTCCAGCGTTTTCCTTTGTTTGAACTAAACCATAGCCCCCCAGGGCTGGCAGCCGCTAACCATTGGTTTGAATTTNTTGGATCTATCGCTACGTCAGCGAATAACATTTGTGGTCCTAACATATTCGAATTTTTTTTCGTCATCCTTTGTAAAATACCTCGCCCAGTAGCAGCAACAATCTCGTCATCGAAAGAAGTTATATTGTAAATGGGTGTTTCAATGCGNNCTCCAAAGTCATTCCATTTTAATCCGTCAGAACTATGATAAATCCCTCCTCGGTCACAGCCTGCCCAGAAGCCTTTATGATCCTGATGTAGTGCTCTTACGGGTATTCCGCAAAGATTGGCGTGTTTATTATGCTTACCAAAGCCTAAATACATAATTATTCCTGCTTCAGTGCCTGCTATCCAACGACTTTGGTCGTTGGAGTCTACGAGCAAGGTATTTGTGAAGCGTTCGTTAGGATTAAGTTTGTCGGAATGAAAAACCCATCGAGTTACATTGAGTCGATCTATGTATGAACTAGCTACACCGTAGGGAGATCCTGCAATCAGCCTGAGATCGGTTGTGGTGGTGTAAGANGTGGCTGTTAAGACTTCGGTAAGAGTTTCGTCATGTAGNTGCTTCCATTTGAAGTTCTCGTAATTTAAGGNATACATTCCGTGGTTTGCACCCATTATTACTCCATTCTGGATGCGATGCAGGCAAAATCCCGTACTTTGNTTATTTCCCACCTGTGTCCATGAATTTTCAATAGGATCTCCACAATATAACCCAGGACCTTGAACGATATGTATACCTGTGGTAGCTTCCGCGCTTCCGGCAACAAGCCANTTGGAAGATAACTNAGTCAAAATATTTCTCTTATTAACATTGTTTTTTACTTGAGTCGTGAATCCTTTTGGTCTGTTTGAAGCTAACGGACTAATTTGCGTTTTCTCATACGTCATGTCGAGGAGNGTTNATTCGTGGANGGTTCAAACGAGAGACTTAAGTTTTTTGAGACCCATCGTTGCTACGGTAAGGCCGTCTTCTTGCCAATAATTTTCGTTGAATAACTCTAAAGATAGAACACCAGAAAATCCTGCTGAATTGAGTCGTTGAAANATTTCTTTGTATGGGGCAAAGCCGTCACCTGGATAAATTCGATCGCTGTCTTCTATTACTGCTCGAGCGGGTTGTTGGGGGTAATCGTTTACGTGTAGTATGCGTATAGTTTCGGGTCCAATTTGCTCTATTCCGCCAAAGTGGCCACTTCCCTTATACATGTGAAAAATGTCCGATAGAATACATGCCTGTTTCCGATTTGCTTGNGTACNCACTAGTAGCGCCTCTCCAAGAGTGCCGAGTGTTTGGGCAATACCCCAGAATTCTAAGATAGGAACCACATCATAGTCCGCAGCAAGATCGATCAATTCGGCGTAACGATCTGCTACATCAAAAAGATTTACTCCAGGTGTTTGATGAATACCAATCGGCGGAGCTGCTACGTAGGGACAGGCTAGTTCTTGCGCCATAGCGAAGCACCGCTTTGCTTCTTCGAAGCCTTTTGTTCGTTTCTGCCTATCTGGAACACTCCACGTAGGGAAACCAATGAGGTTTACGACAGTCAGGCCATGTTGACATAATAGCGAATATAATTGGCTAAGGCTACGGCCACTACTTGTCCATGTGTCAATTTCCTCGACCCATGGTTCAATTGCGTCGTAACCGGCATTGGCAGCGATCTCTATCATTTTTTCTAAGGACGGTGTCCCACAACCACGGATCGTACTGGTATTAAGGGCATATGTGTATGTTGTTTTGGTCATAAAGTCCTCAAAATTTTATTTGCAATCAGAAACCAAAGGGTGTTTTGTTTTCTGGACTGTCATATAAAGTTAATCAAACATATCAGATGATAAAAACGGATTCAAGTAGGTGATCGTTTTGTTTTGACCATATCTCACAGACAGAAAAGACTATAAACTATAGAAATATTCATAGTGTACAATAAAATATAATATTTTTGTACACTATGAAATTATCGATANTTCNNTAANTATATATATANNTTTCNTTATAAATTTNTATTATGGGATCTATTGATGGTATCCATAATTAATATTATTAATTATATTTGTACATACAAATTTAATTCAATTGTACAAAAGGGTTTCTATGCAGAAACGATATTCTATCGCTGGAGTCCGAAAAGAATTGAGTCAATTACCTTCAAAATTTGTAGAAAGTTCTGATTTAAGTGTTGTTCAGGTTACACGAAGAGGCGAACCTGTGCTTGCTATATTGGATTGGCAACGTTACACAGCTATAGTCGAAACGTTAGAGATTCTTTCGGATGAGGAAACGACGAAAAAATTGAAAGAAGCCGTAAAAGAGTTAGATGCTGGAACTAATCCCGAATGGGAACTCGATTTACAGATAGACAATCCCTGATGTGGAAAGTAGTAATCGCTCCGACAGCTCAAAAGTCTTTAGAATCAGTGCTGAACAAGAACCTAAAGCTTGGTATTGCGCGAGGTCTTTATAGATTGTCTCGTAATCCCGAGGAGTCTGGTCGACTCCTGCTCGGTCCATTAGCTGGGCTTCGCGCAACTTATCTAGAGGGTGATTGGTGTAGAATAGTTTTCAGGATGGTTGATAGTGAAATACAAATTGTTTCAATAACATTCAATTCTGCTGAAAAGAAAAATCAGAAAGACTTGTTAGATTTAGCCCGCGGTTTGTTTCGGATGCGTTTATTATAACTAGCACAACTTATTATTAAAGAGTCCGTTTGTTTTTATATTAATTATCTAAAAATCGAAATGGTTTTACGTATGAATAAGCCGGAGATCTTGAATTGACGTGACCGTAGAATTATAATATCCACGTATACGATTCGTCGTTAAGTAGTTAATTACTCCGTCCTTTCGAAATTTCATAGGGGGTCTTATTGAAATTAATTGTCTTTTCAAAAATGCTGAAAGAGTTAGGAATATCCGAATTGATTAAGTTTGCAAAAGATGCGGATTTTGGCGGATACGATATGGCCGTAAGGCCAGGATACCCAGTAAACCCTGAAAATATTGAAAGCGCTTTACCGGAGGCCGCGGAAAGATTCCGGAGTGAAGGCCTCGACCTTCCTATGGTTACTGGAGATACTGGGGTACTCTTCCCTGATTCAGAAGGTGAACGACTGATCGCATCGATGGCGAATGCCGATATTCGAAGATTGAAATTAGGCTACTTTAAATTTGTTCCTACTGATATGGACTACTGGCTTGAAGTTGAAAAAGCTCGTGAGGCGTTGGCTGGTTGGCAAGAATTATCCAAGCAGTATGGAGTTAAGGTGTGTTACCACACTCATTCACAGCGATGTTTGGGGCTTAACGCGGGAACATTGGCTCATTTGTTGACGGGCTTTGATCCCGAAAACATAGGTGCTTTTTTAGATGCGGGACATCTTCGGGCCGAAGGTGAAGAATTTGATGTAGCTGTATCGATTGTGAAAGATTATTTATCTATGGTTGCAGTTAAAGACTTTCTATTAGAACGAGTAGAGAAGTCTAATCATGGCGCCGTGCGTAGGCGCGTGGTCGAGGCAGGACAAGGGATGTGCGATTGGACTGCGATCTTCCAAGAATTGAAACGTATAGAATTTGATGGTCCGATATCGATCCACTGTGAATTCGAAGTTGATTCGAAGGAAATGGTTCCTGCAATAAAGCGCGAAATTGCATTTTTTAAGAACTTACATGATCGGGTTTTATAGTTGGAAAGAAGGCGCAGAAAAAATTTGGATTGGGATATTTAAATGGACACAAAAAAATTTAGAGTTGGTGTAGTCGGTCTTGGTCGGATGGGTAGTACTATTGACGAAGAAGGTCACACCAAATTGCCCTACTCAATTGCTTCTGCAGTTGAATCGAGTCCGCACTTCGAACTTGTTGCTGGTTCAGATCTTATTGAAGAGAAGCGTGCTTTATTTTCTGAGCGTTGGGGTGTGAGAGGGGTTTATCAAGATTTTAATGAGATGGTTGCAATTGAAAATCTTGACTTAGTGGCTGTGTGTACCGCCGCATGTTTGCCAAAGCCTATTGACGTTTCTCCTGGACCAGACGACGTAGCTGATTCACATGCTTATTTGAGTATTGAACTTGCAGCATTAGGGATCCCTATGCTCTACATCGAAAAAGCCATGGCGTCATCTATGAAACGTGCAGATCAGGTGCTCAAAGTGGTAAGTCGTAATGGTTTATGCTATAATACCGGCGTATTGCGTCGTTTTGACAATCGCTATGCAGCGGTGCGTGATGCGGTTGTCTCGGGGTTAATTGGGGATGTGCGAACTGTTGTTCATTATGCTCCGGCGACGCTAATGCATGGACATATTCATTCTATCGATACGATTTCTTTTTTATTGGGAGATCCTATGATTCGTGCTGTGCGAGGTGAACTGTTGCCTCGAGATAGAAAGTTTTCCGGTCGTCATATTGCTAAAGACCCTCATGCCATTTATCAGATAAGGTTTGATGGGGACGTTGAAGGTTATACAGTCCCTGCTGGATGTTGGGAATTTGAAGTGTTCGGCAGTGACGGGTGTATTAGGTTGATGAATAATGGAGAAGTCGCGGTGTTAAGAAGGGGTTCTGGAAAGAGGCAATGGCATGAAGAGCCTTTTAAAATTGTTGAACCCAAGAGCCCAGTCGTCGCCTGTTTGGAAGACTTGGCTCACTCTAAAAATACAGGTGAACCAACATTAGGTAATGTTGAGCTCACACATCATTTAACTGAGGCGTGTATAGCGGTTGCGGAGAGTCATTTAAACGGAGGTATTTGGATGGATCTTCCTTTGGAACGACGAGACCTTTATATTTTCCATGTTTAAAGTAGACGCCAGTCAAGGCAGTGGGAAGTAAATTTAAAATATGCCTTTCTTTTTTATTGTCATTTTTTTGTTTTTTATACAGCGACCCTATGCGCAAGAACAGATAGACGATCGACTGTTTCGCGGATGGAATGAATATGGTCTTCAAGCGTTTAGTAATGCAGAGGAATTATTTCATACTGTTGCTAATTCAGAAAATGTCACGCAAGAGCAAATTTTACAGGCGAAGCTTGGTNTAGCATTCATAACTCATTANCAAATGCCNGGTCGNGATCCTNCAGCGGCGATTCCTCTCTATGAAAATTTACTTGATGAGGTTGAAGGTCGTGAACAATTGGAGGGTTTGATTTTTGGTCGCTTGGCGGATTGTNACTTAGAAATATCNCCACCCGAAATTGATCGCGCNCGAAGCNTGTANAAACAAGCAATTACAGTTCTATCTAAAGATTCNATTTTACTTCCAGAAACTATGTTGCGTTTTCTAACTACCTATCTGGTCAAACCGGATAGTACAGAGATTCGTCAGGGACTCATAGAATCTGAAAAGCTTAGGCCTCGGTTTAGAGGCACCGATTTAGCTTCTGTATTTCATGGTATTCGTGCCGAAATGGCATTTTTTGTTTCGGATTTTGTGGTATTGGCCGAAGCATTAGAGGAACAGTATCAAAGCGGAATAAACAATGTTAATGTCAAAGAAGCTGTTCTTTTTAGATTAGCCAGACTCTATGAATTAGAACTGAGCGATTATAATCGTGCCGAGTATTATTACCGGTTGTTAGTTAGTGAAATTCCTTCGTCGCAAAAAGCATATTTTGCAAATTTACGGGCTGACGAACTTAATTCAGGCAAATTAAATTCTGATTTTATGCCTCCCACTTTCGANGGAAAGGCCGAGTCTAATGGGGGTTAGACAAAAGCTTTCNTGGNGTAATATCAGTAACCTAATTGCTGCAGCTGTGCTTGTAGTTTCGTTCAGTGTATCTTTGTGGCGGGTTTATAAGGTTCAGGAAGTAGAAACTGAATCTGGAGTTTCAACAATTCGCGTTGTTCATTGGCAGTTGGAGGCAGGTTTTCGAGAAGCATTAGACGAAATTGCTCGGAGTTTTGAGCGAGTATACCTGGAAGAAACTGGCTTTAGAGTGCGAGTAATTCAAAATGCNATATCTGAACGCGTCTACAAGCAGTATGTGCAGACNCAGGCTATNGGCAAAACATTACCTGATTTGGTCGAACTAGGTCGCGAAGAAGCTGGTTCGGTCCCACGGTTCTTCATAAGTAATACCGAAGATGTGCAACGGCCAAATCCGTACAATATCAACACNGATTTGGAGGATGTCCCGTGGATGGATACGTACCTGGATGGTATGATTGGTTCAATAGACCAAACAGATTTGGAATATTATGGAGCAGCTTCNACTACGTATTCAATTCGGATGTTTTATAATAAAGACCTACTGCAAGCTGCATTTGGGGTAGATAAACCGCCTACAGGTTATCGAGAGTTTCTTGAAATGTGTAGGAAGTTTATAGAATGGGCTGAAGTAAACAAATATTCGGACCTAACCGCGGTTGCCGCATCGAAATACCAGGCAAGTGTTTTCCGCAACATGCGAGCCGCGACATTGTTCGATTTAATGTTAGAAAATGATCGCGATTTCGATGGAGTTTTTGGCGCGAACGACGAAGTTTTTTTGGCCTTTGCTTCGGGTGACTTTGATTTTTTTGATGAAAGGATTAGAGCCGATCAGACNACGGTTTCNAATTTAACAAAGTACTTTTCGCCAGGTTTCATGGCGATGGATCGAATGGAAGCCCAGTTTCGTTTTACGCAGGGAAAGGCTTTATTTTGCGCTTCTGGATCATGGGATGCGATGAGTTTTCATAGTCAGGTAGATTTTCCTATGGGGATTTGCGACTTCCCCTATCCAACAAAGGATGATCCAGAATTTGGTAAGTATGTTCGTGGCAGGATTAGTGAGGCTGGNGCTCCTCCTGTCTTTCGTTTGGCGATTTCAAAATTTAGTCAGCATCCAGAAATTGCATTAAGGTTTTTGCAATTTTTAACTTCGCGTGAAAATAATGAACTTTTTAATAAACTGTCTCGCTGGCCACCAGTAATTCGAGGCGCTGAGCCCCACAAACTTATGCGTCCATTTGTTCGCAAACCTGAAGGTTTTTGGACAAGAGATATTCATCGTGTAATAGGAAATGGCCCAGCGTCAGCTGTTTTTAATCAGGCTAACTGGGAATTAGTTGAGCATAAAATCAGTTATAACGACTTCGCCACAATGGTTGAAAAAGAGATGCCTCGAGCGATGGCACAAGAATTTGAACGTCTTTTAAACAATGAATCGGAAGAAAGGCTTGCGCAGGAAATGGCGTTATCTCATCAATTGGCAGGTCTTTTCTTTGGAGCTACATGGGGCGTTAATGCGCCATCACAAGATAGGATCAGGGACAAGATGACTTATTTGTGGGAAATGCGGATGCGACGCTATCGTAATTCTTACAGACTAATGGAATGGGAAAATTTATTGAAAAACCAAGTACCCAAGGCTNTAGAAATAAATGAACACATCAAAATTAGTTTAGAAGGACACATCTAATTTGGCAAAACATATTAGTTTAGGTCGTTTACGTAAGTATTGGCGTGTGTACCTATTTGTAATTCCTGCTGCGTTAACCGTAGGGATATTTTCCTATTTCCCTGCTGCGAGTGCTATATATCATGCGTTTTTNAGATGGAACGGATCGTATGTAAAAGAATTTGTTGGATTGTATAATTTTTATCAGTTAATAGGTTGGGCTCCGTTGTTGTGGTGTATCATGATTCTTTGGGTTGTTTTACTTATGGCCATTTTAGTTGAAAGGCCTGTTTGGCTAGTCAAGTATGCTCCAGCTGCTCTCGGGTTATTAGTTGGGTTTCTAGGAGTAGTGATTTTTTTCGCGAAGGGAAAATCAGATCTTTTTGATGGAAATTCTGAANTAATGTGGCTTTGGTATGGCCGAGTTTTCTGGTCTACCACAGCTGGTTTATTGGTCCATAGGNTAGTTTGTAGGTGGTGGAGTCAATGGCTCCGGGGACTATTGATACTGTATGGGTTTCTCTGGTTTTTTTATCAGTCAATGATGCTTACCGGAGACAAAACCCTATGGACTGGATTTGGGGTAATTTTTGTTTTAGTGTTAGCAAATTTAGTTAAAATGGTACCGTCAATTGTGACGGCAGTTTTCATTCATAGATTAAAAGATGATCGATGGCAGTATGTTTATAGAGTCTTATTTGTAGTACCTATGATTGTTCCTGCTATGGTAGGTTTATTNGTTTGGAAGTCATTTTATGATCCGACACAGGGAATCTTAAATCGTGTTTTGATAGGAAGTGGTTTTATAGATGTACTCGTATTTATCGACGGAATTTTTGATTGGGAAGTTTTCAGAGAGGGAATTAGCCCGTCTTGGTTAGGTGATGCTGAACTTGTTATTCCTTCCTTAATTTTTTGGGGTTTCCCCTGGGTTGGTACTGTAGGAGTTTTGATTTATCTAACGGGTTTAGCAGGTATAGATGAGAGTGTTTATGAAGCCGCTGAATTAGATAATGCGTCTACGTTACAAAAATTTTTTTATATCGAATTACCACTCATTCTAACTCAAGTAAGAATAAATCTGGTTTTGATGATAATAGGGACTCTCCAGACCTATGGGCAGATTCTGATTCTTTTGGGTGATAGTGGAGGACCTCGGGGGGTAGCTCTGGTTCCCGGTTTATATATGTTCCGNAGNGCTTTTGTAGAGCTTTATGCTGGCAAGGCCTGTGCTATCGGTATAATCGTATTCTTTTTTATTTTGCTTTTGACTGAAATAAATAATCGTTTTGTCCGGGTGGAGAAATAAATGCGGTCTTTTTTTAATGAATTCGGTAAACATCTTTTTATTTGGCTGGTGCTTTTGTTTTCATTTTTCCCCCTCTATGTAACGTTTGCGATTAGTATAAAGAATAACAAACAGTTTAATAACGAACCCTTTTCTCTCCTGTCTGTGTCGGGGATTTTGGAAACCTTTGAGTGGCGTCCCGCTCAGGTCGAAGCATATGACCCTAAAGAATCCATAAAGGCGCAAGAAGCGTTAGAAGCGGGAATTCTTCCATCCGATGAGACGTGGCCAATGGTGCGAGTTAGCACTGAAAATACGTGGCATTGGGAAAATTGGACGAAGGCTTGGGATACGGTTGGTACGTATATATTTAATACAATTGTTGTAGCTGTTACGGCGGTATTATTGGCATTGTGTTGTTCCATAGCGGCCGGATTTTTCTTTGCGCGTTATAGAATGCCGGGGACATCAGTTCTTTGGTATTTTTTCTTGGTTTTGATGCTTATGCCAGGTGTGGCAAATCTAGTTCCGCTATTTATACTTTTACGCGACCTCAACTTGATAAATAGCCTTTTTGCTTTGATTATNCTAGGGATATCAGGTGCGCAGGTTGTACAAATATTTATTTTGCGTAACTTTATTGAGGAAATACCACAAGACATGTTTGATGCTGCAGACGTTGACGGGGCGAGTCCATTTCGGCAGGTCTTGTATATAGTACTGCCTATGTCAGGATCCGTAATCTCCACGTTAGCAATTTTACAGTTTATTTCGGTATGGAATGATTTTCTTTTGCCATTTATTGTTATACGAGATGATTCGTTGTTAACGTTGGCAGCAGGCCTTATCAAACTAGATGGGGAATATGTTAAACAGTGGGGTGAAATGATGGCGGGTTATTCTTTAGCATCGTTGCCTTTGGTTGTGATATTTTTATTTACAATGCGTCTTTTTGTAAGGGGAATTTCAGCTGGGGCAATTAAAGGTTGATATCTAAGGTTGTATTGATAGGCGCATAAATTTGTGCTGCAATTTATTGATGAGCGCTCTCGAATGTGAGAGCCTCGATATATTAGGTTTAGTGTTTCCAGAAGCTTCGTGGGTTATATATCAACCATTTCATGACTCACGAAAATCAGATAAATCAACTATCAATGAAGCAGAATAGATTGATTGTTACCGATGTGTAACGATGAAATAAGGCAATATATTGTTTCAATACCGGAGTCACTCAACTTATACTCAGTATAAAACAAAAAAGGTTTTTCGTGAAAAAGGATCCTAAAAGTTTAGCATTGATCGACCGCTATCTGACTTTATGGATTTTTTGTGCTATGGTGATGGGAATTCTTTTCGGTATTCGTGTTCCGGAAGCGATTGTAATGATAACGGGACTACAAGTGGGCACTACGTCGATCCCTATTGCAATAGGCCTTATGTTGATGATGTATCCACCACTTGCCAAGGTGAAGTATGAAGAGCTTGGCAAGGTTTTTCGGGATACGCGCGTCTTATATATTTCTTTATTGCAGAATTGGGTCATCGGACCAGTGTTGATGTTTTTACTCGCTATATTTTTTTTAGCTGATTATCCCGGCTATATGGTTGGTTTGATCATGATTGGCTTAGCACGGTGTATTGCGATGGTAATCGTTTGGAATGAATTGGCCTGCGGTGACTCAGAGTACGCTGCTGGACTAGTTGCTTTTAATTCAGTTTTCCAAATTTTATTTTATTCGTTGTACGCATATTTTTTTGTCACCTTACTGCCTCCATTTTTTAATGTTGAGGGAGTAATAGTTGAAATTTCTATGTTGACAGTTGCCGAGAGTGTAGCAATCTACTTAGGTGTTCCATTCGTTGNAGGTATAGTCACACGATATTTGCTTATTCGAGTCAAAGGAATTGTTTGGTATGAAGAAATCTTCGTCCCTAGAATTAGTCCGNTAACATTAATTGCTTTATTGTTTACAATTTTTATTATGTTTTCTCTCAAGGGCGAACATTTGGTAAGTATCCCGTGGGACGTTGCAAGGATAGCTATTCCTCTCTTCATATATTTTATCCTGATGTTTCTTTTGTCGTTTGCACTTGGAAAATATTTGCGTGCTGATTATACTCGCACGACCACATTGTCATTTACGGCAGCAAGNAATAATTTTGAATTGGCAATTGCAGTTTCCATTGGAGTATTCGGCATAGATTCGGATGTCGCGTTTGCAGCGGTTATAGGTCCACTTATCGAAGTTCCAGTTCTCGTAGGTCTTGTCACTGTGGCGCTATATTTTCGACGTCGATATTTTTAATAGATATTTNAGGCGTGAATTTATTTCTAATTTTGAATAACGGAGCTAATTAATAGTATATATGAAATTGAATTGGTTAAATCATTTAGGTGACCCTGAAAGTGGGGAGGCTCTAAGCGTTGAATCTATTTTTCAGGAATCCGATGGACACATAATAGACGGTTTATTGCGGGACAAGAGGGACCGATTCTATCCGATAATTAATGGCGTACCCGTATTTGTGGATAATGTTGATGAGTTATATCCAGTTTGGATTGAAAAATATATAGAGAAGATAGAGCCAAAGATAGTGCAGTCGTTTATGGGCGAGGGATATGATTTTGGAACTAGGAAAGTACAGGATAGTTTTGGATATGAATGGAGCCGTTACCATCGTGTTATTCCAGAATATGACAAGAACTATGTCCATCAGACAGGAATAGATGATGACTATTATCGGGGAAAGACTATTTTAGATGCAGGGTGTGGTTATGGACGTCACGTAAGTTACATTTCCTCTATTCAGAATACTACGATTATTGGGATTGATTTATCAGAGGCAATTTTTATCGCATTTGATAAGCTTAAGGAAAGAGACAATGTTATATTGGCGCAAGGGAGTTTGTATCGACCTCCCGTTAGACGTAGTCATTTTAATTTTGTCTATTCTTGGGGGGTCTTACATCATACGCCAAGTGTAGAGCAGGGATTTAGATCTATTATCAGAGCGGTGGCACAAGANGGTGAAGTAAGCTTTGGCGCATACCGGAACTGGAATTCAATCGGAACCACATTTCAAAAAGCATTGAGGTTTTTTACTTGCCGTATGCCGAAAGATCTCTTGTACAATATCTGTTATCTGAGCGTGCCTGCTAATTGGCTTTATAATTGTTTATTTAGACATATTCCCGTGGTGCGTGAGTTGTTTCGCGTTTTTATAAAACCAGCCAAAGACTGGCGTATTTGTCACACCGATACTTTTGATTGGTGGCATCCGTACTATAATCACTACCATACGCTTGACGAATTGAAGGATATGGTGCAACGGGCCGGGATGAAGGTGGAATCGGCAGATGTTCCCTATAACTCAGTTAGGGCTTCTGTTGCTTCATGAATAAACCCTTACCCTTTTATATTCGTGCTGTACTTGCGCTGCCAAGCCCACTAAGGCATGGTGTTTCTTTATTGTTTGGTGAACAAATTAATAATATCTTTACAGCTATTCAGGGTAAGCAGTTAGGCAAATCCACCGTTATACTTAGCTTCGATTGCGATTTTCCGGTAGATGTTGATGCGTTACCTACATTGTGTTCTTTATTAAACTCACGGGGGATACAGGGAAGTTTTGCTGTCGTTGGCCAGTGGGTGGAGTCTGATCCAAAATCCCACCATGCTATAGTTGACGGAGGTCATGAATTATTGAATCACTCACATACTCATCCGAATCTTCGTAATGAGTCATATGACTTTGCCAATAGCGAAAAATTTACGGATAAGGTGTTTAGTGATTTAACGCGTAATGAACAATTACAAGAATTGAAATTGTGTCATACCGCGGTTTTCGAGAATTTGGGCATAGAAATGCAGGGCTGTAGATTGCCTCATTTTGGTAACTTAGACCCCTTAGATGCCTATGGATTAATGCTAGAATTAGGGTATAGCTTTTCTAGTTCAATATTGGCCTCTCTTTCTCCTACTCTTGGTGCGCCGTATACACCCCATGAAAACATTATTGAATTTCCAGTGGCTGGTTGTCCGGAGCATCCGTTTACAGTTTTTGATACGTGGCATTGTTTGGTAAAGGAGGGTGGACGTCACGCACGCCCTGGAGAGTTTTTGCAATTAGGATTAAATGCACTAGCCTTATGTAAAAAACACCATAGTTTATTGAATCTTTACTTTGATCCCAAAGATGTAGCTTTTCACGAAGACTTTCCCAGATTGCTAGATAGTTTGGTAGAGGCTGATGTGCGGATTATGACTTATCAAAGACTTATGTTGGAGTGGAAATAACTAATTTTTAATATAATAAGCTTAGCTCTCTCTTTTAATAATTTTAGCTATTACTGATGAAATATTAATCTATGTTGGGTCGAGGTGGATCGGCCCAATGCTTAGCCTCATCATGCCCTGCAACAATCACACCCTTTTGTTCCCATCCTTCTCTTGCGCGTACATCGGCAGCGCAATAACGTAAAGTTAAACCGCAACGTCTGCGGTTAGAATTATTTGCGTATGAGCCGTGAAGTAGCATATCTGAATGAAGTGACATTTCTCCGGCATCTAGCTCAATATTAACAGGTCTGCCTAATTTTTCTGCATTGGGAACTGTTTGGAATAGAACATTATTTTCATCGCTTTCGCTTAAATGATAGGTTAGATGTCCTTTTAAGTGTGATCTTGGTATAAAGCGCATACAGGCATTGTCTGTATCGGCAGTGTCGATAGCAAGCCAAACAGTGACTGTTTTTGCGGGAGAAATAGGCCAATAAGAGGCATCTTGATGCCAAGANACTGTTTTTCCGTCTCCTGGTAGCTTACAGAAAAANTGAGATCCCCAACCTATCACATTTGGGCCNAAGATGCTTGTTACGTAGGATGTTATTTTAGAATTATTTAGTAAATCCCATACCCGCCCGTATGTTAGATGAGCGGTTGANATTGAATAGGAGTTGNCTCCCTCTGCTAGAACCTGATTGAGGAGCCCATCGAAATAAGCCCGAAGATTGTCTGCCTCACATTTAGAAAAAATGCGGATACCTGTAAGATAGCCTTGTTGATTGTAGTGGTCTATATCTTCTACTGGCAGTGGTCCGTTCTCTGAAAACTTCGCTGGATGAAATTGTAGATCTGGACGTAGTTTTTCAGATATGGCTTCCTCGGGATTAGTATTGTACGACATCCTGTGATTGTTATACATAATTTTAACAGTTTTTTTAAAGTAAGTTCGAATGAATAATACAAATAGAATTTTAGCAAAAGGACTAATTGGATTCCAAAGGAACTATGATTTGTTATTAATCTATTTAATTTACTAAATAAAGAAAAAGTAATTAGATATGAAATAAGAATTATTGAATTTATATAACTTTTTAAATATTGCTTTGTGATTACTCATATTCCACAAAAGCTTTTTGTCTTCTCTACAGGAGTTAAAATTCATGACTGACTATAAGTTGAATCAAGAACAGGTAGCTTATTATAACGAAAATGGTTTTCTGATGGTGCCGGAATTTTTTTCAGAGGAAGAAATGCTGCGGATGTTGGAAATTGCTCGTGCCGATCTTGAGCTTATGGAAGGGGCTAATGACCGTTTAGACCGTTCAGGAAAGGTAAGTAGATTATCGTTGCGGTATGATCTACAGCCGTCTATATATAGTGCCTATGCAAGACATCGTGCCATTGTTGAACCAATGCAGCAACTCATAGGCAAGGAAGTATTCCACTATCACCATAAAATGATGCTTAAAGAGCCTCGCATAGGTGGAGCTTGGGAATGGCATCAGGATTACGGTTATTGGTACAATAACTTTCTTTATCCAGATATGGCTTCTTGTATGATTTTTGTAGATCGTGCAACAAAGGAAAACGGATGTTTGCAGGTAATAAAGGGGTCTCAAAAATTGGGGCGTATAGACCATGGTAAAGCTGGCGATCAAACCGGCGCCGACTTGCAGCGTATAGAAATAATTCAGAATGAATTAGAATTGGTCTATTGCGAAATGGGGCCAGGATCATTGCTGTTTTTTCACAGCAATTTACTTCACCGATCAGATGCCAATGAAAGCGAAGACTCACGTTGGGCTCTAATTTGTTGCTACAGCGCCGCAACAAACCCGACATTTCGTCCCAATGCGGATAGCGGACACTACCAAAGGCTTGATTCGATGGATGAAAAAGAGATTGAAATAGCCGCAGAAAAGCATTTACGTGAATTGAAGTTGAGGTCTTAAAATGTTTAGTAAAGTTATGGAGATTTTTATGGGGATGTTGAATCTCCCGATTAAAAATTCTTTCTAATAATTAACTCCAATTAAACGAGTCATTGTGTGGTTACGAGTATCACCTTGAACCGTTACTTTTAAGATATATAATCCTGGTGTAGGTAAGGTTTGTTCGGATAAATAGCCGTTCCAAACTACTTCATAGTGATCTGATTTACCTAAACTATTAAGTAATTGTCGGACAGGCTCTCCATTTAGATTATATATCTGAACGATTATAGGACGAGGATTGGAAACCTTAAGGACATCAAAATTGATTTTTATGACATCGTTTATTCCATCGCCGTTGGGTGTAATTATACTATCTGTTGCTAAATTGGCGATAAGGTTTTTATTCACTGGTAAAGCTATAGACACTCCGGAACCATTGATATGCGTCACAGCATCCCCGGAGTCAATTTGCTGTTGAATGGAAGACTCTCTAGTTTCTAATTCGATCCACGAATTGATGCGAGTGTTATTCTGAAAAGGAGTGGCAAGCAAATCAATTTCGATCAAAGTGTTTTCATTTATTACGTTTGGTAGCGTCAATGTAAAGCCATCGTCATCTTCATTAAGAGTTGTTTGAACGAAATTGCCGTTGACGCGTGCAGTTATAAATTTTAGGGGTACAGACGATTGCAATTTTATTTGACGAAATCCTCGGTTACTGCTACTTGATATGCTTCGAAGGAAATATGTGAAGAATTCTTCTTGGCCGGCTTGGGCCTTTTTGGGGTGGATTTCTCCTATAGCTTTATGGACAAGTGGTGCGGTATACTCTATCGATACTTCCGATAATGTTAGTGATGTCTCCGTTTTATGTGAAAATAAGTCCATTTCTAATTGAATATACCTTCTAGGTGACGGAGATTTAAATTGAGAGCCTGCATTTTGGTAGTCGTTGCTCCAGGCGCTCCAATCGTCACCTGGTTGAAGATTTGTTTCTATCGGTCCACGAAAAGACGGTATTAATTTACGATGTCGGGAAGCAGTTATTTCTTTTCCATTTTTGTCGTAGTAATGTTTTTTTTCAATAATGTTGTTGCCCGATCTACTACGCATTCTTAATTGTGTACTTTGTGGAAAGGTCCCCCGCCAATTAATTCTTCCTATATTGAAATCTTTTTTAAGGTCGATTATTGGTGACCGAACCTTTACTTTTGCAGGATATCCATCTCCAAAAACTTGAAATTCGCTCACTAAACCTAATCCATCTAACCGGACACTGTTTGCGCTAAGGCCACCACCTATAATATTGCCCCCTTGACTTGTTGGATATAGAAGTCTGAGATAGCGCGCAGTAAACTGGTCGAACTCATGATCGAAGTTACGCTTCGAGAGAAGATTGTTAGGATTTGAAGGCACTGATATGAGTTCCGTCCACGAGAGAGTACCATCGGGCCGGAGCGAGCCATCCGAGAAGAAAATCTTATAGGAAAGAAAATTAGCATAGAAATGTCGTAGCCTAGGAGGTACTCCGAGTGGCTCGCCTAAAAGCCATATACAATCAATTGGGTAGACGGCGCCTAAATCTATTCGATAGTCACCAAAAGTTTCACTGCCACCGCTTGAACCCTTTGCTAACGGATTTACTCGCCACATCGTTGACAGGCTACCATCAAACATGACTGTTGGTGTTCCGGCTACAGCAACGATTTCGGCTTCCACGTTTACACTTCCTCCTCTGGAGATGAGGTTACGAGCTATATTATCGCCCGTAGCTTTACCCTCAATTTCCAGTAGGATTGGTTTTTGCCCATCATACCTATCGGAGGTGATTTTTACAACTTTGACAAGTTGGTCCTCTAATTTAATGTCAATAACGTGATCTTTGTTGCGGGAGAATATTTTGCGGTGGTTATAAATTAAAGTACCTTCTACGATGACGTTGGCATTATTTATGAAATTTTCTCCCTTTGAAAGAGAAACTGTGAAAAATGAAAGCGGTGGCTTCGAAGAATCGAAGTAAAATTTCAGTTGTTGTATGGGCAAGACTTGCCCCAAGTCTATTTCTATCCACCATTTTTTTGGATCGGTAGAATCTGGTTGCCAACCGGTTCTTTTGTTACCGTCAATAACTAGAGGTGCATTTTTTAAGTTACTTCCTACGAACCGCAGACTACTGTTACGGAAGGGGTTTGTGTTTTTGTTTGCTCGGACGAGTTTTAATTGGTCATTTTCTAAGTGTAGTGCTCCTTTGGGATATTGCCATGCAGTCGATATTGTTTGCGGAGAAATAATCAATAATTCTCCATAAATGCATGAGGATGATATAATAAAAAAAATAATTGCGGGATAAATAATTGACATATCATAAAGTTAGATGTGACTCAAAAGTTACGAAAGTATCTCGTGGATTAATCTGGAAAAATTATAAAAGGTAGAATATGAGAGACTTTATTTTACGCGCAAGGAAGGGTCCGTCCACGCCTGACTTTTCTCTTGGTGCGTTACCTCAAACGAGTCACTTGGAGATTGTTGCACATTGTATTGCGAACGCAATGTTTTATTCTTTGCGTATAAGGTCTTCAGTACGTGTACATATTGTTTTGGATGGTCCATCCGACCCTCCAAAAATCGTACGAATAGAGAGTGATCTGTTGGGGTCTCTCGATGGCTTCGATGAACAGGCGCTTACGGGTGTACTTCGAGAGGCACTTATGGTAGGACAAGGCTTGTCATTATATCAGGAGCGTGAATCGCGTCCGGGTGTGTTTGTGGCGAAGCGCTCTTTTGAATCATTAATTCGTCAGCAAGTTGCGGTTGGACCAATGTTTGTTTTACAGAAAAGAGCTCAGGATATTAGGGAAATAAAGCTTTCTAGTGGATCCACTTTTGTTTTTTCTGATCATTTGTCAATGCCTAGAAAAACAGACAAATTTCTGCTTCGACTAGGGGCTGAGTCCGTAAGTGTTGGTCCTAAAATGCTTTTTGCTTCGCAGTGTATTACTTTAATTCACAATGAATTAGACCGTCTATATTTACCATAAAGTATTAATTTAAACAACGCATAAAAGAGTCTTTCCATTTTTTAAAAAAGTGTGAGCTAATTGATGAATAAGAGCCTTACAATCCTTTTTATACCTGATAATGGTGAACGGACTTATGAATTTAAATTAGGACGTAGTCTTATCGGGTTGATTTTGTCTATAGTTAGTTTTAGTGTGATCCTTCTTGGTTTTGGTTTGAATGGAATTTNTAAGGTTGAAAGATTACAGAATCAAATAACGGGTTTAAAAAGTGAAGTACTATTTTTCAAGTCTCAAGAAGAGAAGATAATTGAATTGGAGCAAATGCTGTTGCGTTTACANAAAAGTAACCAGAAATTGCGTTCAATTCTGGGTACTGATGATGTCGGGAGGGCTGGTATTCCCGAAGTGTATGACTTTTCAGTTTACGATCGAATCCGTTGGGGNCATATCGAATCTGTTCCCTCGCTGAGGCCTATTANTGGAGTTTTTGGTGATCTAAATGTCAGATATAGGGAGCCTGTTTTTATTCCTGCAACACGNGGAACCCCGGTTCGGGCGACGGCTAACGGAAGCATTAGATCTATACGCTATAATCGTGAGCACGGTCGACAGATTGTTGTAGACCATGGAAATACTTTATTGACTCAATATGGTTACTTGTCTCATGTTTTTGTAAGTCAGGGTGAGTGGGTTATAAAAGGGCAGAATATCGGTCTGTCTGGAATCTCTCAGGATCGTGGATTGGAGGGGTTAGAATACGCTTTGGTCGAAGGAGCATCNCTGCTNGATCCACGGAGTTATTGGTTGTGGCAATAGACGATANTTTATTTTATTCGTGCATTTTNTGCATTAGGATGAATATTTTAGAGACACTTGCATANAAAAAGGGTGGAGGAAATATTCCTCCACCCTTTTTCTGTGTCTCTTTGTTAAAATTACATCATGCCGCCCATGCCGCCCATACCGCCCATACCACCACCTCCGTACATATCTCCTCCAGGAGGTCCACCTGCTGCTGGAGCAGGTTTTTCTGGGATCTCGGCTATGAGCGCTTCTGTCGTTAAAAGCAGTGAAGCGATACTCGCACCATTTTCTAACGCTGTTCTTGAAACCTTTGCAGGATCAACAACTCCAGCTTTTAATAAGTCCTCGTAGGTTTCAGTCCGAGCGTTAAAACCGTTTGCTCCTTTTGAATCGCAAACTTTACGAACAACGATAGCACCTTCAATGCCAGCGTTTGCTGAAATCTGGCGAAGTGGCTCTTCCAGTGAACGACTAATAATTTGGGCGCCAACGGCCTCATCGCCTTCGAGTTCAAGTTTGTCAACCAATTTTTGTGCTCTTAAGAATACGACGCCTCCACCTGGCACTACGCCTTCTTCTACAGCAGCGCGTGTAGCGTGTAATGCATCCTCTACGCGTGCTTTCTTTTCCTTCATTTCGATCTCAGTTGGGGCACCAACGTTGATAACCGCAACACCACCGGCCAATTTGGCTAAGCGTTCTTGCAACTTTTCACCGTCATAGTCTGAGGTTGTTTCCTCAATCTGTCGACGGATTTGACCTACTCTACCCTGAATATCAGCATTTTTTCCGGCGCCTTCTACGACAGTGGTATTATCCTTATCTAGGGTTACGCGTTTGGCTTGGCCAAGGTCTTCGAGGGTTACGCCTTCTAACTTTAGTCCAGTTTCTTCAGAGATAACTCGACCACCAGTAAGAATGGCGATATCTTCGAGCATTGCTTTACGCCGATCTCCAAAACCTGGAGCTTTTACGGCGGCAACTTTTATGGTTCCACGGATCTTATTTACAACCAAAGTTGCGAGTGCTTCACCTTCTACATCTTCGGCAATTATAAGAAGTGGTTTGCTTAGTTGTGCAGTTTTCTCTAATACCGGTACAAGATCACGCATCGATGATATTTTTTTGTCGTAAATCAGTATATAGGCATCCTCGAGATCTGCAGTCATTGCCTCTTGATCTGTAACAAAATAAGGTGAGAGATAGCCACGGTCGAACTGCATACCCTCAACTACGTCCAAGGTTGTTTCAGTCCCTTTGGCTTCTTCAACGGTAATCACGCCATCTTTTCCTACACGTTCCATTGCGTCGGCGATAAGTTCACCGATGGCACTATCATTGTTAGCGGATATCGTGCCGACCTGAGCTATTTCTTCTCGAGTTTTAACATCCTTGCTCATCTTACGAATTTGGCCAACGACTTCCTCTACGGCTTTATCAATGCCACGCTTTAGATCCATTGGGTTTGCGCCAGAAGTGACATTTCTGAGACCTTCACGGAAGATGACCTGCGCGAGAACTGTTGCGGTCGTGGTGCCGTCGCCAGCAACATCTGAAGTTTTCGATGCAACTTCTTTGACCATCTGAGCGCCCATATTTTCGTATGCATCTTTTAGCTCTATTTCCTTTGCTACAGTTACACCATCTTTTGTGACCGTAGGCGCACCAAAGCTTTTGTCTAAGACCACATTGCGACCTTGAGGCCCCAGTGTAACTTTCACGGCATCGGCCAGTTTATCGACGCCGCGTAGCAACGCGTCTCTAGCAGCGATGTCGAATTCTAGCTGTTTTGCAGGCATAAAATAAACCTCCTATAGGGGATATAAATACGAAAAACGAATAACATTAAAGTCTCTTTGCTTTTGGCACTCTCATCACGCTGAGTGCTAAAAATTAATTTGAAGTTTAAAAATATAATTTATTTACTATTCACACGCAAGTAAAGAAAGCTTATTTTAACCTTATGACCACGGAGATATACAGTCTTTCTCAGATTTCATATCAAAAGGCACTGATATGGCAAAGAGAGCGAAAACTATTGTGCGCAAAGGGCCTTTGTTGTAATACAATGCTATTGCTGGAACATCCTCCGGTTTATACAGCAGGCCGAGCAACTCAGCCAGAGGATATTTCTAAGAATTTGCTGAACAAAACAATAGAGGTTGAAAGAGGTGGTCAAATTACATTTCATGGTCCTGGACAACTTGTTGGCTACTTAATTTTCGACCTTAGATTACGTGGTAGAGATGTTCATCAATTTGTGAGAGATATAGAGACAATCTTAATGAGAACATTGGCCGAATTCGGGGTAGTTGGTCTGCGAAAAGATGATTTGACGGGAATTTGGGTTGAAGGTAAAAAGATTGCCTCCATAGGAATACATTTGAGTAAATGGGTTACGTCGCACGGATTTTCTCTGAATATTGATATGGATCTTGACCCTTTTCGTCTAGTCGATCCCTGCGGCCAAGATGGTCGGTTAGTCACTTCTTTGCGTAGTATATTAAATCGTGATGTTACGCGAAAGGAAGTTGAAAAAATATTGATTGACCAAGCTGAAAAAACTTTTGGTGAGCGCTTTTTATTTGGTGAAGAATTGATTCTATAAAAGTGGGAGTAAAGTAATGAATGAATCTGGGTTAACACACTTAAATAGTTCAGGGAATCTAAAGATGGTGGATGTCAGTGAGAAGGGGCGAACAGAGCGAATTGCTCGTGTTCGTGGCGAGATTCATATGAATCCTACGACGGTTGAACTCATAGCTGCGAATAAGTCACACAAAGGNAATGTATTGGAAGCTGCGCGTTTGGCAGGTATTTTGGCCGCTAAACGAACGGATGAACTTATACCTCTCTGTCATTCAATCAATGCCTCTTCTATAGATATTCAATTTAACTTGGATTCCGATTGTGTTCATGTTGAGGCTGCCGTGAAAGTTGAAGATCGTACAGGTGTAGAAATGGAAGCTTTTACCGCAGTTTCTATTGCGCTTTTGACGATATACGACATGTGTAAGGGAGTTGATCGGGGTATGATAATTTCATCGGTACAGCTTCTTGAGAAGCAAGGTGGGATGAGTGGAAATTATGTAGCTTCGAAAGAGGAGATTAATTAGATGTGGTGAGATTAATCTCCTCTAAAGATTTACTCTGTAGTAATATGTTCACTCTCCTATTTTTATAACGCCCGTCAGCAGTACTATTGTCTTCTGCGGGGCGGGTTTCTCCGTATCCGATCGGATGTAATTGCTCTCGGGGAATCCGAAATACCTGATTGAGATAATTACTAACTTCTACAGCNCTTTTTTCTGATAATATGAGATTATTTTTTGGATCTCCAATTGCATCAGTATGTCCTTCGATGATAAGCGGTATTGAGGGGAACGAGCTTATGAATCGAATGCTCATTCGTAAACGCTCGTGTATCTTCGGTGTTAAGTTGAGGTCTCCTGCATTGAAATAGATTGTTTCCAGTAAGACGTGTTCCGGTTGCAGTATGTATCCGACTTCAATTGCAGCAGAAGATGCAATNTTTTTTTTTCTTATTAATCGAATTATNGATAATCCTGTAGTGTCCTTTCCAACGTGATTCGCATAAAGTATACCCATAAGGTTTCCATTGTGGATAGCACGAAAAATACTACCCGGTTGAATTCCCTCTCGGCTCCCAAAGTTTGCTACGTAAATACCTCGACTCACACTTGCTTGTGGACCACGAAGTTTGGTCGGGAGGTGGGTGCGGATTATTTGATATTTCCCCTGATGCGATTTAGATGTTTTGATCTCTGCTGTTTTGTCACTATGCTCCTGAGCTTTTTGAGCTTCGCTCCCCGCCGTATACAATATCGTATGAAAAAGTGATAGGAAGATGTAGATAGATACTTTAAGCATAATGCCTTTTTAGATGGAATCAGCCAACTGTAGTAAAACAGCTTTTTGGCTATGTAATCGATTTTCCGCTTGTGTAAAAATTAGTGAACGTGGGTCGTGAAGTAACTCACCCGTAATCTCATACCCGTGATGGGCGGGAAGGCAGTGGAGTATTTTTGTATCGACACCATGTAATAGCTTGGTGTTTAATTGGTATGGTTTGAATAATTTGATCCGACGCTCTTTTTCTTTAGAAAACGTAGGGTCCGTGAAAAATTCCATATCAATCCAAGTGTCTGTGTATACTACATCGGAATTTTCCAACGTAGGTCGTAGTTGGTCAATCTCAGATATGTGGTCATATAGTCCTGCATCTATGGCCTGTTTGTAAAGCGCGTTGTCTTTTGCAGCTGGATTGATTTCTGGACATATACATGTAACGTGCATCCCAGTTCTTAAACCAGCAGCAATTAGGGAATTTGCCACATTGTTTAGTATACCTACATATGTAAGTCGAATACCATCTAAACGTCCTAAAGATTCCTGAATTGTCATCAANTCAGCNAGTGCCTGGAGGGGGTGGTATCTATCACAACATCCATTTATGATTGGCACACTAGAAGATGAGGCGGCAAGGCAAATGTCCTTATGTTTCATGAGGCGGGCTAAAACAAAGTCTGCATAACTGCTTAATACTCTTACTTCATCTCCTAGATCTGCTAATTGAAAATTAGTGTTTCGCCAATCCATATATAGTGCATTTCCACCAAGTTGAGTTATCCCGATCTCACTGGCACACCGTGTTCTTGTAGAGGTCTTTTGAAAAAGTAATGCTAGTGTTTTTCCACTTAAAGCAGTACTGTAATGATTAGGATTGTTTTTTATTTCAAGACTTCGCTTTACTGTCTCAAGTGTAATNGTATCAGACCATTCTTTCAGTGTAATTAAATGCAAAACTATNTCTCTCTATNTTAACTGATCACCGATCTGAGTCAGTAATTGATGTTTAACTTTCTCAAGGCTACCCTCCAAACTACACCCCGCAGCTCNGATGTGACCACCGCCCGAGAAGCTTTTTGCTACTTTGTTAACGTCTATTTCATCGCGAGATCTTAAGCTGACGCGATATTGTTTTGGTCCAGACGTTTTTAATAGCGCGGTTGCTAAAACTCCCTTAATTAAAAGGCCGTAATTAACAACATCCTCTGGTTCACCGCTAGACATCGCCTGCTCGTCTAAATATAGGATGGCAACACGGCCGTCGTAATGCAATTCTATAGAGTCGATTGCCTGGCCAATTTGCTTAACTTTCTTATAATCCTTGTTGCCAAAAATATTATTAGCGATTTCGTCGATTGCGATGTCATGTAGTGCTAAGGCTGCTGCAACATTAAATGTTGAGGGATTCGTTGCAAATCTAAATCCACCAGTATCAAATAAAATACCGGCATATAGAGCGGTAGCCGAAACGTTGTCAAGTTTCCATCTAGCCTNGTCGAGGATATAAAATACAAGTTCGCATGTGGAGCTAATTGTAGTGGACACAANATTGGTATGTCNAAAGTCGTGTCCATCTTGGTGGTGATCTAATTTTAGTGTTGGTAAATCGGTTATATAATCTGCAGCAATACCAATACGTTTAAGGGAAGGGCTATCGACTACAATGGCACAAGTATATTTATTTTTTGGAATATTTTTTATGTAGTTAACATTCTCCCATCCAGGGATGAAGGCGCATTGGTCCTTGGGTGGATCCGGTAGGCCAATGTATGTTTCTTTGTCAATCTGACTTAGGGCGCGTTGAAGAGCCATTAGGGCGCCAATCCCATCGGCATCACTGTTAGAGTGAGTAGTTAGTAAAAAGCTCNTTCCATCGTTTATAAATTGGATTGCTTTTTCTAAGTTATGTGGCTTTTTAATTTCTTTCATTTGTTGTTCGGTGTACGGATTACGTAATGAACTCGGTTTGAATCTTCGGAGCCGGTATTAAAAGTAAATTCATCAAAAACACCAAGAATTGTAAAGTTGCCCGCAATTATTTGAGNCTCTATATCTTTTAAAGAATAAATTCTTTGCACATGTTTTTCATGATAATTTGTATCATCTCCGTCAAATTGAATTTCGAATTCGTTATATTGGAGCTGACTCTCTTTGTCGTAGTAACTTCTACGTTTGTATTTAAACCCCGGACCTTGTTCTTCATCTAACATGTCGTTAAAGAAGGTGGTAGAGTTGCGTTCNGTACATACGTCAAACACAAATAAACTCCCAGGGTTAAGTATATCACATATCTGNGTTAATACATCAGATATATCGGCAATTTCTAGCAAATAGTTTATGCTATCATAGACACATACTGCTCCTTCGAAGCTACCNATACCACTTAATTCTCTCATATCTCTCTGAANAAACTGATTGTTACTTCCGTCAAGAAGTGCTTTTTGCTCAGCTATTGCGATCATNGATTNTGAAGTATCTATGCCCGTTAAGTCGTATCCTAATTTTTCCAATTCGTTGGTGATATTACCTGTTCCGCACGCTATGTCTATAATATTAACGGTTTCTGGTGAATATCGTAAAAAAATGTTATGTAGGAAGGATGCCCATTCGTCGTAATTAACGTGTTGCATCACATAATCATAAACGGGAGCTAGATTTTGATAAGGAATATGAGTTACTCTATCATTTTTCATTNTGTTTTTAAAAACTCAGGTCAGAAAATGAGTCAATATGCTGTTCGTCTATCAGACGAAAAAAACGTGCCCTATCTTTTCTAGAAGGTGTTCGGATAGGTATTCTTAATATCTCTATTTTTATCAGTCGGTTCTCTAGCTCAATTTGAAAACATTCGCCGATGTGTACGGATTGGCTCGCCTTAGCAACTTTTTTTGGCTCCACATTTATCAAAATGACCTGTTGGTTTTCGCAGGCCCGTTTTGCCTCGCTTCGTTTTTTAATTAGGCCCGTTTGCTTCAGGTATATGTCTAGACGCATCGTAGTTGGGTTCGCGTAAAAATTCGTTTTCTAAACGTGTTTCTATATGGATTTGTTCTCTGTATTCGCGGATCATCTTATTCATAGCTTGTTNTGTGCGTATTTCCCTTATAATTGCTTCTATAGTTGATTGGTCATCATTAAGCTTAAAAATAAACCAGTCCCCTTGTAAAAAGAAAGGCTCACTTACTTGGCCTAGTTTGAGGTTTTGTATNTAAGGGTTTAGGAAAGCAGGAATTTGGTCTTTAGGGAAAGTACCCCAGAGACCTCCTTGTAACGATGAGTTTGGGTCATCAGAATAGGTTCGAGCTAATTCACCGAAGTCTTCACCTTCGAGAGACCTTTTTCGGAGTGACTCCATTTTTTTTTGTGCACGGCTTTTGTCAAGTTCGGTGGTTTGAGCAGAGATTAAAATATGACTGGCACAAATAGCATTTTCACGCTTTTCATTTAAAAGAATTAGATGATATCCATATTGTGAAAGTACGGGTTTGCTNATTTCTTTTTCATTGAGTTTAAATGCGGCTTCTTCAAATTCTGGCACTAAGGTACCTCTCTCAAAACAGCCGAGATTACCACCATTACGAGCAGATCCGGGGTCCTCTGATGTTTCAGTAGCAATTTTTTCGAATACTTCGCCTTCGGCTAGTCGCTGATATAGATTTTCGGCAGTTTGCAATTTGCTGGTAAGCACTGACGAGTCCGGTCTTACGGCGAGTCGAATGTTGCTTAACGAAATTTGTTCCGGAAGTGTATCTCCAATAGTCTTNCGATAGNTCTCCACATCTTTGTGGGTGATATGCTGACGATAGGAAACTAAGCTNCGCATTTGTCTGTAGAGNAGCCGATGTCGTATTTCAGTTCTGTATCTCGCTTTTAATTGTCTCTCATTAAGGCCTATTCGACTGAGCATCTCATCAAACTCNGTGTCGGAAAGATTATTTCGAGCTAAGTTAAATTGTTGTGATAGCATATCTTCCACCTCAGAAGGATCTATCTGTAGGCTATCTTTTTGTGCTTTTAATATCAGGACTTTTTCATCTACCATACTTTCTAATAGGTCAGTGCGAAGGTTGTCTATTTGTTTTTGGGGAGCGTAGGGCGATATTCCTTGGGTTTCCATTTCGAAGCGAAGACGATAATTTAATTCNGACCAAAGGATGACGTGATGATCTACGGAAGCAACAATTCGGTCGATTAATTCGGCTGATGAAGCTGGTGAGGTTATGAAAAACAAAGCGAAAAAAGTATGTGCGAAATTTAAAGTATTTCGATTCATGGAAGATCCTTTATAACCCAGTCGCTATTCTTTTTTAGCGAAGCAATNAATTTTTGCACGCGTGAGTGATGTTTTTGCCAAACCACGGCTTCTGTGATTTGCTCTTCTATCTCATTTATTTTTTGCAAACTGCCTTCTTCATATTTAGCGAGTACTTCGATTATGTGATAACCGTAATCGGTTTGAATTGGTGAAGAAACGGTATTCAATTTTAATGACATACAAGCCATCCAAAGGATGGGTTCNGTAGATTCATTAAANAGGCCAAGATCTCCACCAACGTAATACGTGTCAAGATCTTCCGAATGTTGATGAGCTAGCTGGCTAAAATCAGCTCCCTCACGTAGAGCAGCTCGGAGACCTGTTGCATCGCGAAAGCTTGAAACTAAAATATGGCGAGCATNGATTTCTGGTTCCGTTCTAACATAAGAATCCTTATTAATCTCATAATATCGATCAACTTCTGCTTTTTTTACATTAATCTCATCTCGCCCAAATTCAGAATCCAACAGAGCAGCTATAAGCAGGTCTCTTCTTGTTTGTTTTATTTGTTTCTTTAATGTAGNGTTTTCTTCTAATTTGCGTTTAAGAGCTTCTTNAAAAAGTAGTTCTTGNTCGACCCACTGGCTGATAATAATGTTTTTTTCTTCAATGGATGAACTTGTCGAGATTATTCTTTTTAAATCATCGATCTTAAGGTATGTATCGTCTACCCTTGCTATATAGTCATCNTCATAGGGGTTTAGATTACAAGCTAATAAAGTCCCTATGAGAAGAAGCGGATACATTATAAAATTGCCTCCAATAAATCCCTGGTTTTTTCGATNCGTTCTAATTCATCANNACTGACAATATGAGTTTGTACGCAAAGTTTTTCGTTTAGTTCAAATTGCAATTCGAGAGGTGATTTTTCGACAAAACGTTGGATGTCATCAGTTTCGATTTTCCAATCTCGGCCAAATGAAAACGATAAGCGCCCGTTATCTAATTGAAGACTATCCAATCCAAGTTGGCGTGCCATTATTCGAATTTCCATTATATGAACAAGCGCTGTCACCGGATTTGGCATACGTCCGAAACGATCTTGTATCTCTTCTTGTATGGTGAGTAAATCAACAATGAGTTTGGCATCTGCCATTCGTTGGTAGAATTCCATTTTTTGGTCTGCATTTGGTATGTATTCATCTGGAATATAAGCACTTACTGAAATATTAATTTCTGGTTCGGGATACTCTTTATCTTGTACACCTTTCAACTCGCGCATTGCTTCGTCCAGAAGGCGGCAATAAAGATCAAAGCCGATCGCCGAAATAAATCCGTGTTGTTGGGCTCCTATAAGGTTTCCGGCGCCCCTTATTTCCATGTCTCTCATGGCTATATTGAAACCTGACCCTAGGTCGGTAAACTCCTCAATCGCACGTAGTCGCTGTCTGCTCTTTTTTGTCAGTGGTTTATTTTTGGGAACGATTAAATACGCATATGCACGTTCGTTGGAACGTCCTACGCGGCCACGAATCTGGTAAAGCTGACCCAACCCGAGCGTATCAGCACGATCNATAAATATTGTATTAACAGAGGGTATGTCGATACCTGATTCGATTATCATCGTTGAAATAAGACAGTCATATTTTCCGAGCATGAAATCCATCATGATTTTCTCGAGTTGCCGAGGCGGCATTTGACCGTGTGCGGAAACAAAGCGAGCATGAGGGAGTAGATCCTTTAATTTAGATTCTAGACTAACCAAAGGTTTGATGCGGTTATGAACGAAATAAATTTGGCCTCCGCGCTCGATTTCTTGTTGCATGGCTTCAGCAATACGTTCTTCATCAAATGCTAGTATTTGGGTTTGGATGGGTATTCGGTCTTGGGGTGGTGTGTTGATTATTGACATGTCCCGAGACCCCATCATAGACATGTGTAATGTTCGGGGTATCGGTGTAGCTGTTAGCGTCAGAACATCTACTAAGCGTTTAAGTTTCTTTAGTTTTTCNTTATGTCGAACTCCAAATCGTTGCTCTTNATCAACGACGAGAAGTCCAAGGTCACGGAACANTACATCTTTAGAAAGAAGTCGATGTGTTCCGATCAAAATATCGATTTGGCCATTCTTAGTTGCTTCAATCACTTCTTTCTGTTGTTGAGTTGTCCGNAAGCGCGAAAGCACCTCGATTCGAGCNGCTGTGTGCTCCATCCGCTCTGAAAACGTATGGAAATGTTGTTCGGCCAGTATTGTAGTTGGAACCAGGACAGCAACTTGTTTACCATCAAAAATAGCTTTGAATGCCGCGCGGACGGCAATTTCTGTTTTTCCATATCCAACGTCGCCGCAGACTAGACGGTCCATTGGATGAGGATTTTCCATGTCGGCTTTGACTTCCTCCATTGTTTTTAGCTGATCTACAGTTTCCTGAAACGGGAAAGAGGCTTCGAGTTTTTGATGTTGAAGTCCATCTGGTGAAAAACTAAAACCCGGTAACGACTTGCGCTCGGCATATAACTTTACTAGTTCGTTTGCCATGTCAAAAATTTCTGCACGCGTTCGTTCTTTTAATTTTTCCCATGCAGTACCGCCCAATTTGCTTAGTGCGGGAGCATTTTCTTCTGAACTTGAATATTTTCGCAACCGATCCAATTGTTCGATAGGCACAAATAGACGGTCTTCTCCGCCATACGTTACCATTAAGCAGTCATGTGCCCGACCTTCTATTTTTAGATGCTGTATACCTATAAATTGTCCAATGCCATGATCGATATGTACTACATAGTCACCTCGTTGAAGTCCCGTATGACTGTTTAACTTGGTTCCTGAGCGGAATCGCTGATAACGGAATCGACGTTTTTTTCGGCTAAATAATTCATGGTCATTTAATACTGCCACCTTTGCATCTGAATATACGAAACCTTCATGTAGGGTCCCGAGTCCAAAACTGATCTCTGGCCAGTCGGCGAAAATCTCTTTTAGACGACTGTTTTGTCCTTGGGTTTCACTGCGGATATAAACGTCATAATTGTTTTCTATGAGACGTTGGATTTCGTTTTGGAGAAATTTTATATCTCCGTTATTACTGTTGAATATTGTTGCTCTAAACTGTAGTGAATCATCTTTTAGTCCAATAGGAGCGGGGCTTATAGATGTATTTTTAGATAANTTGTCAGATAGCCAGTCGGCATTATGGAGAAATTGTTCGGGAGGTAACCCGCTTGATTTCTGTCGAATAAAATTCTGGTTGACACCCTTTAAGAACTCATTCACAGANTNGNTAATGTCAGGTAGNTCTTCAGCAAAGATAATGGGTTTCGAAAGGTATTCGAATAGCCCATCGCTATGCCCGTAAAGGAAAGGCATATATTGCTCCATGCCTTCAAGCGATTCGCCTATTTCTAATTTTTGTATTAGTGGTTCAAGATCCTTTGATAACGATTTNTCAGATTGTACTCGTTGTTGGTAATCCTCGTAAAATGGNTGGCACTCAACTAACTCTCGTGCTGGTGGTATAATCGCTGTTTGACAACCTTCTTTTGATCTTTGGGTGATGACATCAAATTCACGAATGGAGTCGACTTCATCATCAAAAAATTCAATACGAAATGGATGTTTTGCGTTGTTGGGATAGACGTCAAGAATGCCACCCCTTTGGCTGAACTGGCCCACATTATCTATAGCATTAACCTCATCAAATCCAGTTTCCANGAGATGGGAGAGGATTTTATCAATAGCATGCTGCTGTCCTACTTCTAATTTCAAAGTACTCAATTCTAATGCATGTGGTGGGATCAACGGCGCCAAGAGTGCTGAGGCAGGGGCAACAATTATACGTTTTCCGCCTTTTGATAATTGGGTGGCAGTTTCGATACGAAGTGCACTCACCTCTCGACTTACAGGAGTGTTTTCGTAAATATGAGTTTCCCATGCTGGGAAGTAGTTTATTTTGTCACGTCCGACTATAGCTTGTAAGTCATCGCGCCACTTTTCAGCCCCATCCACATCGGTAGTCAAGACAAGAATATTGTTGTCTAATTTTGTTTGAAGATGGGCAATTAAAAATGCACCAAGCGAGTTTGGCAGTTCACTCAGTTTAAGTTCTGACTCACCTTGTTCAAGCTGTTTTGCAANTTCTTGGAAGCTGCTACATTTTCCAATTTTGGATAATAAACTATCAAATGATTGACACGGGACCATAGCGTAAATTCGGAAACAAAAAATCGAACGAAAATTAAACGAAAGTGATGATACCTGAAGTTATTGAAGATCAGATATCAGTGCAAGAAAAAGGCTTTTTAAAAGAGTCTCTTTTTGGACACACCGTCTCTTAAGAACGAAGCAACCGCATTTGCGGTATCACGTCCAGACACCATCGCTCCTTGTAGAGAAGGGCTAGAGCGATAATCACCACACGTAAATAAACCTTCGGAGATCTGATGATTATCACTGAGGTTAGAAAATGATGTNATAATTGGTAACGCGTCCTTGATGTCGTAAGTTTTAATGAGAGACCAAGAAGAGGTTTGTTTTCCGAACCAAGATTTTAGTTGCAGTTTTACTTGTNGTTCGATATCACTCGTCATGCCGCCTATTACGGTTGCGGATACTAAGTTTGAATTTTTCGGAGCATANTTTGGGTTNATTTTATTCAATACGCAAAGGTTATTGATAGGACCATAACTATCTCCGTTAAGCACTAGGATGGGATCTGCAATCGGAGGAGAAGGCGCGTCGAAGTAAAGGCAACTCACGCGNTGAGTATTTTNGGNTTTTAACCCTAATAATTTTTCTGTGGNGTGAGAAGCAGTAGCTAAAATAATCGCTTTAGCATGTAATTCTTCGCCGGNTGTTAATCGAACGCAATTNTCTTTTACAGAATGAACAGTTTGTTTGGTTTTTATCGATTCGGGCAGTAATTTGGAAGCGATTTGTTCCGGAATAGCACTCATACCGCTGTGGGGAAGAGTCGCCGANCCCTGAGAAAACATTTGAAANATAAACTCGAACATTCTGCTTGGAGTAGTGAGTTGGTTGTCTAAAAAAATGCCACCGAAAAAAGGTTTAAAAAATTGTTTTATAANTCGTTCTGTAAAACCCAAGTGCTCGAGTAAGTCTATTGTTGAAAGTTGGCAATGTTGAAAAAGTCGCTGATAGTCTCCATGTCCGACTCTATGTTTAAGGTAGGCTATTCTAAATTTGTCTCCGAAACTACCTATTGGGCTGAAAAGGCTGGAAAATAATTTTGAAGGATGTCGTAGCGGGTCATAAAANGGGTGAAAGTTACCCGCACTGCGGACTAGAGCACCTGGAGCAAAGTATTTTAAATTTAGCTTCTCGTAATCCAGGATTCGACGAGCTTCAGGATATGCTGTTAGAAAAACCTGGAAGCCTCTATCGAGCAGGAATCCATTGACATTGTCTGTTTTGACACGTCCGCCAATAACGGAGGAAGATTCTAGTANGAGCGATGAAAAGCCGAGTTTCTTGAGTTGTCGAGCACAACAAAGTCCTGAAATNCCGGCTCCGACAATAATTATATCTGACNTTTGCATCAGTTCANTCCGTTAGTATCGGTTATTTTNTTGGCTAGGTTTATACCGCTCATGAATGCTCCTTCCACGCGGAGACTGTCGCACCAATCACCACATAAACCTATTCTGAAATCGGGGTCCCAAAGACTGCCACAATTCAGTGGGGAATTGCATGTAGAATAGCGCCACCTATGTGCNTTAGCGAAATTGGGGTCGGTTTTTTCTTGGCCAGTGATTGTTCGGAAGCAGTCTAGTAAAATTTCGGTTATCTCTTCGCTAGAGCGATCAAAAAANTCTACAGACCATTTCGAGGTGGCATGTAATACCCAAGATTCTATTNCGTCTCGATTCGGTTTACTTGAATTGCGAGCGATCCAAGAGATCGGGCCCTCATTCACAAAAGCTGCATCGAATGAGATATCGAGGTAATGTGGAAAGGTGATCATGACGGACCAGCATGGTTCGAAGTGAACGTTCTTAACGATGTCGGTTAATTTCGTTCCCGAGGGTAGAAGAGGAAGCGCTTGTTGCGGNGGTGTAGAGATGATTAAAATATCGCAAGCCAGGTTGAAGTCCTCTCCTACTAAANACCACATGGCGTCTTGATACTTTGTAGAAGTGACCGTGTTCCCATAAGAAACGCACAATTGTTTTTCTAGATGACANGAAATCGCNCGCATACTCGGAACGCCCACGAATCGTTGTAGTGGTTTCGTACAAGGTTTAAANCGATTGTTTTTTATTTCACCAATCGTGCCTTTCCATTCTTTTGCGACCCCTTCCTCCTTCCACGATTTTACCTTTCTCTTGAAAGCATTACCCCTTGCCGTGAAATATTGTGCACCGTGGTCGAAACTATTTTTACCCATGATCTTTGTCGCCATTCGACCACCCGAGTGTTGACTTTTTTCTACAACTTGTACCTCGTGACCGCTTTTTTGAAGTTCAAGTGCCGCTGTTAGTGCTGAAAGCCCAGCGCCGACAATTCCAATTTTAGTCTTTTTTGGCATTTGATTTCTTTCGCAAGGGCTGATATATCTCAATAGTAAAATATACATCCCGATACGCTGATTTCAAGACTGTCACAACGTTCGGTTGACAAATGTTCAGTCCCATTTANTTTCCNGTAANAATACGTTTCAACCTAAACGACGAAGGTAGTTAAAATGCGCCCCTTTCTGATCNTGATGTTGACTGCATGCAATTTTTTCNCAAACGTTGANTTATGTCGTGCTGAGGTGAGACTGTTAGTCGAAGATGCGATATCTAGNGGCGTACCTCTGTATAANAGTGGCCAGTATATTGCGTGTGCGGAAATATACCGGCTGTGTNTAAGGTCCCTACAACTCTTGTCTACCGAAGACCTTCCCCGAACAACGATTGAGAGAGCACTTACAGTGGCCGCCGAAGAACCTCCGGAAAAAGCGGCCTGGACGTTGCGATATGCATTGGATGAAGTTTACCAAATTTCGATCGGAGGCTCTTCTATGAAGCAATCGATGTTGCGATTAGATATGAGTGAAGGCACGCGCTGGTATTCCCTAAACGACAATGTTATGGGTGGCATATCTGAGGGGTATATGGAGCTTACGCCGGATGGAATCGGGGTTTTTTCTGGCCGATTGTCGTTAGCAAATAACGGCGGTTTCAGTTCTGTGAGGACAGGAGTGTCGAAGGGTGGTCTAAGAGAAGCAGATGGCTTAGAAATCAAAGTTCGTGGTGATGGTAGGAAATACTCGGTTATGCTTGGAACCGACGAAATGNGGGGATCCTGGCAGGCATCNTTTATTGCGCAAAAAGAGTGGGCCCTTATTAGGCTGCCATTTGAAAAATTTCGACTTTCCGTTCGCGGGTGGAATCCACCCATGGCGCCCAATGTTCCACGGTCGATCGTAACTTCGGTCGGGATAATCATTGGGGATAAGGATGAGACCCCATTTACGCTANAGATCGATTCGATAAGTGGTTACACGAGTGAAACAAGCCTATAATNATTTTTNCTAGTAANACTACGACGAATATGGTGCAATAGAGTTAAAAGATCAGAGTNGCAAGGCAGATTTTAAATGATCATTCCAGCAGCGACTGTTTCGTTGGTTTGTTCGTCTACGAGGATGAAACTTCCAGTAGTTCGATTTTTTTTGTAACTATCTGCTATGATTGGGGCTGACGTTCTTAGAGTGATCCTGCCTATGTCGTTACANTCAAGAACGGGATTATCTTCGATTTTATGCAGCGTGTTGATATCCACCTTATATCGTATTTTCGATACGATCGCTTTTGCTTCATTAGTCGTATGTCTNATAACAAATTTACTTTTGGTCGTTAGAGANTGTACGGATGAAAACCAGCAAATCATAGCGTCTATATTTTGAGTTGGAACAGGNGCACTNTTTGGTTTGACGATCATGTCTCCCCGCGAGATATCAATCTCATCAGAGAGAGTTATAGTGACTGACATTGGCGCGAAAGCCTCATCTGTTTCAGTCTCTGCTATCTGAACTGTCTTAATCTGGGATTCAAATCCTGAGGGTAGTATCTGGACTCGATCCCCTGATTTAAAGACTCCACCAGCAATTCGGCCGGCAAAACCACGGAAGTCATGCCACTTATCGGAATGTGGGCGTATCACCCACTGAATAGGAAGCCGAGCTTCTACATGATTTTCATCGGATCCGATGTAAACGGTCTCTAAATGGTATAACAGAGTCGGTCCGGCGTACCAAGGCATATTAATCGACGTTTCAACAATGTTGTCGCCAATCAGAGCACTGGCCGGTATAAAGGTTACATCTATTATATTATCCAATCTAGAAGCAAAAGTTTTGAAATCTTTTGAGATCTCATTGAAGCGGTCTTCACTCCAATTGACCAAGTCCATTTTATTTACACAGACAACTACGTGTTGTATTCTGAGCAAATTTGCAATAAAGGAATGTCGGCGAGTTTGTTCAACCACACCACGGCGTGCATCAATTAAGATTATAGCAAGGTTGGCAGTTGATGCACCGGTTACCATGTTACGTGTATACTGAATGTGTCCCGGAGTGTCGGCTATGATGAATTTACGTTTTGGGGTGGCAAAGTATCTATAAGCTACGTCGATCGTAATACCTTGTTCACGCTCTGAACGCAAGCCATCTGTAAGAAGAGCAAGGTTGATATTTTCGTCCCCACGTGACTTTGAGCTCTGCTCTATTGCTTCTAATTGATCCTCAAAAATAGATTTACTGTCGTAAAGAAGTCTACCAATAAGAGTACTTTTTCCATCGTCTACCGAACCGGCAGTAGTAAATCGTAATAAATCCATATCGGCGTAATCAGCTGTTTTTATTTTATATCCAGGGGTATTATTGGACGCCATTAAAAATAGCCTTCACGTTTTCGATCTTCCATAGAAGTTTCCGACCGTTTATCATCTGCTCGTGTCCCGCGTTCAGTTTGTCGAGCGCTTGCTACCTCGGATATTATATGATCTAATGTAGTTGCTTTAGATAACGTTGCTCCTGTACAAGTAGCATCTCCAATGGTTCGAAAACGAACGACCATAGTCTCAATTTTTTCTTCAGGCCTTAATTGCAGAAATTCTGATACGGCCATGATGACTCCATCTCTTTTGATACATTCACGCGAATGTGAGAAATACAAGCTAGGCAGATTTATTTTTTCTTGTTTTACGTATTGCCAAACATCCATTTCGGTCCAATTACTGAGTGGAAAAACGCGAAAATGTTCATCATGTTGTTTCCGTCCGTTAAAGATGTTCCAAAGCTCAGGTCGTTGATTTTTAGGGTCCCATTGTCCGAAAGCATCCCGATGAGAAAAGAATCTTTCTTTCGCACGGGCTTTTTCTTCGTCTCGTCTCCCCCCACCCAGCGCGGCATCGAAATCATTCTTTTCAATAGCATCTAAAAGAACGGAGGTTTGAAGGCCATTTCGGCTGGCGTTATAACCGGATTCTTCCGTTAGGCTACCTTCATCAATACTTTCTTGAACAGAAGCAATGATTAGTTCTGCATTGAGGCTCTCGACAAAGGCATCACGATAGGCAATTGTTTCTACAAAATTATGGCCGGTGTCGACATGCATGAGTGGGAAGGGAAGCTTGGCAGGCCAGAAAGCTTTCCGAGCTAAATGCGCCATAACTATGGAATCTTTGCCCCCGGAAAAAAGGAGCACAGGGTTCCGGAATTGTGCTGCTGTCTCTCGGAGTATATAAACTGCCTCAGACTCGAGTTGACGTAGATGTGTTACAGTATAATTTTGGGGCATCTCTTAACATTACTTAATCTGCACTTCCCTTATTTGTATAAAAAATATAGTTGTGTTTATTCGTATTTATTTAAGGAAATGCTTTTCAACTAAACTAATAGCTAATTATGCGGATCGTCAACGGGTTATCGAAACTTAATGGGACGATGATTTACAGATAGATTTGTATATTTGTTCTTGGTTTTTTGCGATTCCTTCCCATGTGAATTGTTTAGCCCAACGATATCCCTTTTGTCCCATTTCCCTACGTTTGGAGGGGTTTTCGAGGAGTAGTTTCATGGCGGCTGCTAAATCATCAGGGTTTTCAGGTTTTACAAGTAATCCAGTTTCGTTATGCCGAATGGCGTCGCGAAGGCCGGAGATATTTGTACCTATTACGGCAGTTTTAGCAGCTCCTGCTTCAATAGCGACGATACCCCATCCTTCGTAACGCGACGGCATGCAGACAAAAAGAGCTTCACTCATCAACAGGCTTCTTTCCTCTTCACTGACTTGTCCGAAAAATTCAATATGCTGAGAAATTCCTAATGTGTTTGCCATTTCCCTGAGTGTATGCTCTCGGTCAGGCGTACTTTTACCAGCTAATACAAGTCTTATGTTTTTCGCTGTAAGTTTTTTCATAGCTTTGAAGAGAATGTCTAAACCTTTGGTGTGTATATCTAACCGCCCAAAGTAGAGTATGTAGTCTTTTTCCTGTGCTTTTGATTGAAAACAGGCGTCGTTTACTCCGGTATAAACAAGATGTATATTCGCGTTGGCCACCATATTTTGTAGACTAGTTTTTAGTGTAGGTGAAATAGTAAGGATTTCAGGATGTAGTTGAAGCACCTTATTCTCAGCACGTTGAGCAAATCGTCCAAAGACAGGAAATTTTTTAGAGGCGTTTTGTCCCATTAGGTGAAAGAACTCCAGTAAGCTTCTCTTGCGTATGGTTTGTGAAACCATTAAGGGTGCGTAGGCAGAGAAACTGTATACCCACAGGTCGAAATCATTGCGTGCAACTTCTATAGATGCGAGGGCGGCAAAACTTAATCTGCTGAGAGAGTAGGAAAGATCGGTTCCGACCCGAACGATTTTGACACCGTCAATTTCTTTTGTTCTCTCAGCTCCGGGGAATGTTCCCACTAATAGCGTGATCTCATGACGTTGACTTAGTTGCCTTGCTATTTGGAGAGTGCGCAATGCTCCACCTCCACCACACCAAGGATTGTCCACATCGTCGTATATTGTATGCAGGATTTTCATGTTTGTGAAGGTCGAACTTGATTCATATCATACACCTCATCCTACCATAGTCGGCATGTCTGCGTTGTCATAAGCTGCAACAATATAAGGATGGTCTTTACTGTAACAAGTAAGTGGTTTCGGATTGTCCACTCGGCCAATCTGACGTTGACCAAGACCAATTGTGTTTGTCAGTTTGTCTCCTAAGTCATTACGTATACCGTCAGCTTTTTCTTCGATAATTTGTACGATATCCGGATGCTCTTTATACAAGTTTTCTGATTCACTTGGGTCGGTTTCTAGGTTATACAGTGCGTTTAGAGGATTAGATGTGCGACCGATTGTTTCTTGTTTAGCAAAATGGAGTTTCCAGTTTTTCCAACGAACGGCCTCTAGATTTTCTCGCCAATAAAATGCGAAACAATCATACGATGAGGTTGCACCAGGGCTTCCGAGAATTATTGGACTTATATCGTGTCCATCTATCTTTTTATTGTGGGTGATGTTGCATTTAGTCAGTTTAGTTATTGTTGGATATAGGTCCATCATTGTTGTGAGTTCGCTGGAAACTTGGTTTGCAGGTATTTTAGTAGGCCATCGCATGATGCATGGTACTCTTTGGCCTCCTTCCCATGTGGTTGCTTTTGTACTCCGTAGCGGACTATTGCTGCCGCCCTCATTGCGAGCTCTTGAGCCATTGTCACTCGTGAAGATTACCAGTGTGTTATCAAATAAACCGGCTTGTTTTAATTCTGAATCAATGACGCCTAGTACCCAGTCTATACATTCAACCGCTCCGCCATAACCTCCGTTATCAGATTGTTTCATAAAGCGATTTGGAACAAAAAGAGGTACGTGAACGTACATATGAGCCAGGTATAAAAAGAAGGGTTGGTATATGTTTTTTCGAATAAATCTTACGGCTTGTTCCGTATATCGTTCAGTCAAACCACGTTGGTCGGGTTGTTGTTGAAGGACCTCGTTGTTAAGCATTAAAGGTAGGGGAATTTTTTCCTCTGGGTTTTGCCCCTGCATGCCCATATCGTTGCTGTAGGGTAATCCATAATATTCTTCAAACCCGTGTTGCATTGGCAGAAATGGAAGCTGGTCTCCGCAGTGCCATTTTCCAATTATTTTCGTTCTGAAGTCATTTTCACGTAGTATTCGTGGAAACGTAATTTCATCGGGATGAAGCCCTATAGGGTCGCCGGGAAAGAGTACTGGATTTGGTCCAAAACCTAAACGGTTGGGGTAGCATCCTGTCATTAAAGCCGCACGTGAAGCGGAGCATACTGGTGAAGCCGAATAATAATCAGTAAGCCGAATTCCGTCCTGTGCCATTCGGTCTATATTTGGAGTTTTATTCCGTGTGGATCCATAACATCCTAAGTCTCCATATCCTAGGTCATCACAGTTTATAAGAATAATGTTAGGTTTTGTCATAGTTTCTGCCAATCGTAACCTGAGTTATTGTAGGTATGCTTAAACTAACAAAATTTTTACTTAACGTTACTGAACGCTTAGATTCAGCTAAGATCAGAAGATTTAGAGATAGAAATCATATACAATTTTTTTTAAAAAATTAAGACCGGTTAAACAGGAATTATAGTACCGATAAGTCTGCGTTGACCACCATTATTTCGGAACTCACAAAGATATATACCTTGCCAAGTTCCGAGATTTAATTTTCTATCCGTAATTGGTATACTAACAGAGTTTCCCACCAATGTAGTCTTTATATGTGCCGGCATATCATCGGCACCCTCATCTGTGTGTTCGTAGTGTGAAATGTCCTCCCTTATTAGTTCGTCTAAGGAACGTTTCATGTCACTTCTTACAGTGGGATCTACATTCTCATTTAGAGTTAACCCGGCGGAAGTGTGTTGTAAAAATAAATGAAAAATTCCTTCGGTCGGTAGAGTTGGCAGATGTGTATTAATATGTGGGGTAATTAAGTGTATTCCTCGGGGAAATTGAGGAATTGAGAAAAGAATTTGATTCATTTTTAGTTAAACCTTTTATGATAGAGGTTGAAAACTATTTTATTGTTGATATTTGCTCCAATTTCTTTCGAATATCGTGAGGCGTTGCTGCGCCGGTTGTCCCCAACTGATGTATTGCGTAATTGGCTGCGGCCATCGCAATTAAACTTGCTTCATAAACGGTGGCACCCGCAGCAAGAGAAGCTGCAAGGTTTGCTGTAACACTATCTCCTGCACCGACAATATCAATCGATTTACTTGCTTGTAAGGCTGGTATGTGATTTGTTTTGCCATATCCGTCTGATGATACAATACCACGTTTTCCTAAGGTCACAAATATGGGTTTTCCATGTTGAACGGCTAATTCAGATGTCGCAAGTTGAATGGTTTTAATATCCATGTCCTTATCTTTATTCAAGAAGGATTTTAATTCTGCTTCATTCATCTTGTAGCTAAGTTGTGGGTATTTTCGTAAGCTGTCCCTTGAGTCGACTATAATTGGAATTTCCTCTCTTTCCATACTCAATGCTTCTAGTTGATCGCGAACCGCTTCTGTAACAACACCCGTTTCTGCTTTATCCGACTGCTCTAAAACAATGATTGCATCTATATTTCTGTGTAATGATTTAACCGCCTGCGCTAATCTATGACTCAAATTACCGGGTGTTGGGGTCCAGTTCTTTGTGTCTAACCGTGATAGTTCCCGGTATCTGTTACGCGTGATTACAAGAGGTTTACAATACGTAAAAGTTTTCCGGCGTTTGGAAGAAAAAAAATTAGATAGGTTAATGCCTGAGATGTTGTTTAAGGCTCGTTTTAGTTCAAACCCTTCACCATCGTCACCGCAAAACCCTATGGCTTCTATATTTCCTACGCCCAGTTTTCCTAAGTTTGCCACCACGGTTCCTGCACCACCTGGTTGTGCGCGTATATTAGTTACGTTATTGACTGGGAGGCCA
>NZPK01000039.1 GCA_002693325.1 Gemmatimonadota bacterium
GGGAGCGAGGAAAGCCGACTATAAGAAAACCAGCAACGAAGCTAACGTTTAATGTTTCTCATTCTCATGATCGGGCTCTTTATGGATTTGCACATTCTCGTGCCATTGGTGTTGATATTGAGAGAGAGCGGAAAAATATAGACGTGTTAGCCATAGCTAAACGTTTTTTCTCAACAGATGAGATAAAAAAAATTACAAGTCTTCCCGAGAAAAATCGTCAGCAAGCTTTTTTTTCTTGTTGGACTCGAAAGGAAGCATACTTGAAAGCAATCGGCGTCGGGATAAGCGGGGGTCTTAAAAATTTCACAGTCACCTGCGATCCAGATGAGGATGTAAAGCTAATCAAAGGGAATGGGGTAGAAAATTGGGAACTTTTATCTCTTACACCGGCATCAAAATATACTGCGGCAATTTGTGTTGAAGGAAAAGACTCAAAAGTAAAATGTAGATATTTTTTACATGGGTAACTTTTTATGGCGAGCCACTCAACGGGCTCTCTCTTTGGTTTTCCGAGTAAGATGCTTCAGGTCGTTTTTTATGTTGATCCAGTGTTGCTTGGATTCTTTGCTTTTTGCAACGGGCAAAAACCCTAAGTTCAGGTAAAGTTGTATAGCGGATAAACGTTTGGAGTGAGTGTTTAGAATCGCCTTGTCGTGTCATCTTTGCATTTGTTTCAATGCAAAACACATCAATCCTCTTCCTATTCCGATATCTTGATATTTTGGTAATACCGCAACCCAATGTATTAATCCATACTCCACGTTTTTTATTGTGCAAAACCATGCACTGGCGGTTCCAATTGGGTTATTCTCAGAATTAACGGCAAAAAAACAGCGCTTAGAAACTAAGGGTAAGTATTCAGAAAATTCTTCAAAAAATAAATTTTCAGATAAGGTGAGCCATTTTTCAGACCCTAGAACAATTATGTTCCAAAAACAGAACTCTTCTTTTTTCATAGTACGGATGCGAAACTCTGGCGGTAACTCAACATTAGGTATATTGTCTAGGTGTTGCCGAATCATTCGTATTGAATTACCAGCAGCGGTTGCTTTAGACATCAGCAGCATTCAAAAAAGAGCAGAGGTCATTGGATTCGAAAAAAGATTTAACGAAACCACAATTATACGCTAAAGATAGTCCAAGAAAAGTTTTCAGGTATTTTTGTATAGCCTGTTGGTTGGCGTGGATAGCGATCGCATTNTTCACTGCCTGGGCCCTTTATGTTTTGCGGTTCGAATCGGTGCCATTTACTCGTGATGATGTTTTCGGTGGCTTTTGGTGGATNACGTTTTTTTGTATGGGTATGCCACTGGTTTTGAAAATGCTCTTGCTATGGATCGAAAAACAAAGATAGATTGCTTTTCATCGTTATCTGATGATGTCAAATATTTGATTCAAGTGATACACGTGAAGATCGGCGAAGTCCGACCATAAATTTTCTTCGTTTACGTCCACATAAATTGTAGCCGTTCCAGCTCTACGGCCTGCCTCAAGNTCGTACTTATAGTCGCCTACCATCACGGCAGATGCTGGATCGACTTCCCATTGATTAAGCAGGATGTTAATTCCGTCNGGTGAAGGCTTCGGGGNTGCAGATTCTCGACCGAGAATTTGTTGGTCAGGAAAGAATTTTTTCAAATTACATTCGACNAGTGTGTCTTTTGCATTCCTGACGGTGTTACGCGTAAGAATGCCCAACATTTTGTTTTGCTCGGACAAGAGAGTCAAGAGCTGTTCCGCTCCAGGCTGCTCTTGGCTGCGCAGTGTCAACCCGATTTCTATCTCATCNAGTAGGCGAAATTTTTCGNGAGCCTCTTCAGGTGGCAGAGCTTCAATAGCCTCGATGATATCTAAATCCTTATTTATTCCTAACTTATTCCGAATAGCAGGAAAATCATGGACCGCCAGCGTAAGAGTTCCGTCCATATCAAAGATCCAATGGGTNCGTTTTGAAAAATCTATAGTCATCTTTAATGTATTCCTAACACGTTACGTGCTGCTGAAGTTGTTTCCCTAACCTGTTCGACGGTTCCCATACCAAACATCGCAGATGAAACATCGATTTTATCAAAGACGTAGGAGAAAGCTTTTTCCCCTAAATAACGACCGCCTGCCATGGGCTTGATTGCTATTATAGGCTTATCGGTATTTTGAATTGCATCTAAGGCCAATTCCGGCGTGGGTAACATGAACGTGCCTGGCTTATTTATTGTAGTAAGATACCCATCCACAGGGATATTTTCTTGTTCGAGCAACGGGATTGTTATACCGGCGTGGTGGACGCTGGTTATGACGGTATTGAATCGACTACGAAGAAAACCGATGTATTCTCGAATTAAGTCGAACCGGCCTGTCATAGCTAATANATCTATCTCGGCTCCGGGGTCAGCGATGAGTATATCAAGTCCAGCGAAAAAACCTAAATANTGCTCTAAAATGGAATAGTCTATAGTAAACCGATCGCTGTCCTCCGAGCCGTATGGCGCAACAGTTTGCGGGGTTACTAAATTTCCAAGATCTCCCCCCAGGTTGTAACGGATGATAGCATCGTTTGCCATGTGGTCGCGGAAGGCTTGTCCGGCAACTTTTTCTCCTTGGTCGTAGAAGGTAGAATGAGCGCGCTCAGAATAAGAAACCATCTCATTATCAAATTTTATAGGGATGAGTATATACGCGACGAGGCCGATTTCTGTCTGTGTAGCTTGTTGGGTTTCCCATATTGCCTGCAAATGTAGTCTATCTAATTCAGGTAACATATGGTCTATTTGTGCTGCCGTTATTCCACCTTCTTCAACAGCACATCGTAGACTTTCACTTACGTGTTTTACCTGATTAAATTTTGATGAATTTTCCTTGTCTGTAGTCTCGTCTTTGTAAGAGCATCCGTCGTACGGATGGATACCCATGATGAGTTTTGGCACTTCTGCTTTTCCGATTAATTCGGTGGGCACATCGCATCCTTCAAGGTAACTTTTCATCTGTATAGNTGTTTCATGGGTATTGGGCGCCCTTCGTTTCTAGATACACTGCGTAAAGCGATTGAGAGCCGGTGATGTAAAGTCGATTCTTTTTGTGACCGCCCCCAAAACAGAGATTGGATACGCCCTCAGGCAGGTGAATTCTCCCGATGATCGTGCCATCTGGCGCAAAACAATGAACGCCATCATAGCCTTCACCGACCCAAGCGGCGGAAGCCCATATGTTGCCGTGTATATCGCAACGGATGCCGTCTGCCAGACCCGGTGTCATTTCAACGAAACATCTTCCNTTTGACAAAGTCTGCCCGTTCACTTCATATGCGCGGATATTTTTTGGCTCGCCGGTGTCGGATACATATAATGTCTTTTCGTCGGGCGAGAAGCATAGACCGTTAGGCATATCCATGTCTTCTGCAACCACAGTTGCTTCGTTTGATATTCCGTCTATCCGGTATACCCGAGTTGGTAATTCAAATTCTGCANGCTGCCCCTCGTAGGCGAAGAGAATGCCATATCCCGGGTCAGTAAACCATATGCTATCGTCTGAGTGCACTACAACGTCGTTCGGGGCGTTTAGTGGTTTGTCTTCAAACTGGTCGATCAATACGGTTATTGTTCCATCGTATTCGGTCCGGGTTACTCGACGCGTAAAGTGCTCGCAACTTATCAGTCTTCCTTGACGGTCTCTTGTGTGTCCGTTGCTATTGTTTGAAGGTTTTCGGAAAAGAGTTACTTGGTCGGTTTCTTCATCGTAACGTAATATTCGATTGTTCGGTATGTCGCTAAACAAAAGAAAATTACCATCGCCAAAATAGACCGGTCCTTCAGTCCATCGTGCCCCGGTCCATAGACGCTCTACTACTGCATTACCGAGTTTAAAGGAACCGAACCGAGCGTCATCAATTATTTCAATCGCTGGATCGGGATAACGTACAATACTTCCTGACCAGTCTCGTTGCCTTGGCATGTCGTATCTCCGTACCTACAAAAGGGNTTGATGGGTAATGTATATAGAAACGCCCTGAGAGCTCAAGAGTCTCAGGGCGCAAAATAGAGAAGAAGCTCAGATAAAACTTGACTTAAAAACTGTAACCCAACGATACGTCGAATAACGCGCCAGCAGTTTCATCGTTGATGGGCAAATCTTCTACTCCTAACCACGGACCGTAACCTCCCCCAATGGAAAGGTCTAAGCTATCGCCCAGCTGCATTTTGTAACCAACTAACGGTCCAACAGATGCAGCGTCCTCAACATTATAATTTGCGTCGACAACCTCGGCACGATCTAAAACATAGGCTGCGCCTACCCATAAACTATTGCCTTCGGCATTAAGGAGATATTTTGCAGAAACAGCTTTTACTATTCCAGCTCCCCCTGCAACNACTATATTCCCTGTTTGATATTCGATACCGACTCCTCCGATCATGTGGCTTGCCCCTACTCGTACACTAACTTGAGCTTCTGATTGCGATGGGGTTGCCAGCAACATGCCGCCTAAGGCAAAAACTGCTAAGATTTTCTTCATTTCTTTACCCTCCTATAGGTGTTTGTCCGCTGATATGATATGAAGGATCAGCTAAGTAGTCCAATAAATTTTTTATTCTCCAAATAAAGTTTGGAANGATAAATAACTTATTTACACTCTGGATAATATGCTCTACTTACGCATCCAGTGTCTGCTTGAGATACTGTCGCGGAGAAATCTGCAAGATAGCCGCGATTTGTAGAAAGCTTGGGAGCAGTCCACGCGGCTCTGCGCGTTGTCATTTCTTCATCGGTTAAGTGTAACGTCAATTCGCCCTTTAGTAGATCAAATGAAATTTCATCACCATTTTCTACTAAACCTATTGGTCCGCCTACAGCTGCTTCAGGAGCACAATGAACCCCAATAGCCCCGTGAGAGACTCCAGAGACTCTTGTGTCTGATAAAAAGGCGACTTTACCATCTAATTCGGGAACGGCTAAGGCTGCCGTTGCGACCAGGACTTCAGGCATGCCTGAGGCGACAGGACCTAAATTCCTTAGAATGATGACAGATCCCGGTTTGATAAGTTTAGCTTCAACAGCATCGACGATTTCTTTGGCTTCATCAAAGCATATTGCAAGGCCTCGAAATGAAGGTTGTTCCATACTCGAGACTTTAAAAACGATGCCACCGGGAGCGAGGTTGCCAAAACAAATTTGCATGTCGGCATGCTCTTTAAATGGTTGGTTTATTGGTGCGATCAAATCTTGGTCTANTGGAATAGCTGGTATATTTTTTAAGTTTTCCGCAAGAGTTTTTCCTGATACAGTTAGACAGGAGCCTTCGATTAACTGTGCGTCCAACAAGTGTTTCAAAAGTAGTGGCGTTCCGCCAAGGTGATGAAGATCAACCATTGTACGTTTTCCACGTGGGGCAAATGAACAGACAACCGGCGTTGACCGCAAGATCGGTTGTATATCCGCTAAGGTGAATTCAACATTTGCTTCCTTAGCTAAAGCGAGGAGGTGTAAAATCCCATTTGTCGATCCCCCTGCCGCAGCAATAGTTACCGCGGCGTTTTCAAAAGCCTTTCGTGTCAAGATATCACGAGGNCGGATATTTTTGTTAAGGAGGTTGTTTATCGCTTGCCCCACGTCTTTACATTCATTGCGTTTTTCTGTGCCTACCGCGGGTATTGATGAGCTGTATGGGAGCATAAGTCCGATGGCTTCCATAGCTATACCCCACGTGTTGAAAGAAGCAGCGATTCCACAGCCTCCGGCACCTGGACAAGCTTTACGAAGAATTTGATCGGCGTCTTCTTGTGTGGTTTGTCCAATAGACAGCGAGGCTTGCGAATCGTAGACATCCAGTATGGTTATATCTTCATCTTTATAGCATCCGGGCTGGATAGAGCCACCGGAGACAATCAGGCCTGGATAATTAAGTCTAGCTAAAGCCATCGCAAATCCGGGACCATTTTTATCGCAATTGTGTAGACCGATTAGAGCATCGTAACTATGAGCCGAGACTACGGCTTCGGCCGCATTTGCTATCATGTTTCGGGAAGGCAGACTGGCGTTGCCTCCTTCATGGCCTTGGGTAATGTTGTCGCTGACAGCCGGTGTTCCAAACGGCAGTCCGATTAGGCCTGCCGAATCGCATCCTTCGGCGATATACTGGGCGAGCTCGTAAGCGTGAACATTACAAATATTTCCATCTAGTAACGGTGTGCCTATGCCAATTTGTGGTTTATCGAAGTCTTCATCACTAAAACCCAGACCATAGTAGAAAGCAGTGACTCCTTTTTGCCAACCGTGCGTTAGATTTTTGCTGTTCCAATTACCTGCTACAGTCATTTCTCAGGATGCTCCTTCTTAAGTTTTATCTAAAATTTAATCAGCAATAATTCTGTCGCGCAGATTTTGACCACCATAATTGAATCCTGGCACATTATTGGCAACATGCGTTTCACGGAATAGTGTTTGGCGCATAGGTGGCATTTGCGCGATTAATTCATTTGGTGGATTCCAAGAAGACCAGCGGGATCCTACACTGTTATATAGATTGAAAATACCGACACGGTCGTTATCGGCATTTGTCCAGGGACAAGTACTATGGGTCAATGCTTCGGTAAAAAACAGGATAGATCCAGCGGGACAACTGTAAGTTTCCCAAATTTCGGAATGTGGATCTTGAATGCTTTTGGGAGAAGCGTAGGCACTTTTGTGGCTACCGGTTGCCAATAAAGTNCCGCCTGTTCCNTGTTTAACAGGATTGAGNTCCCAGACGACACGAGTTAGACCACTGAATCCCTTGCCGGGTATACATTGGTAATGGTGAGAGTCGACGGCGAACCGAAACATCCCGTGCCCATTGTGTGGACTGAATACNCCTTGTTTGTCTTTTTTNGAGCTAGGGTTTCGTAAGCCGCTACCNTCCATACGGAACCCGTAACACTCAGGACTAGATAAATGGGGGAAAGCCAGAAATTCGTTTAGGAAACCTACTACAACTGGATGATCGGTCAATTGTTGTAATGGTCCCGCCACAAATGAACGTTGTGCTTCGGGGAGAGATTCTGGGTCATTGGCCAGTTGGAGCGCAAAATCTCGCATTTCCTTGACGTNAACATCAGAAAGAATACCCGGCACTAATAACCATCCGCGACTGTCGAATAAATACTTTTGTTCGTCGCTTAGATCAATGATAGGTTTTCCATCGGCATTTCGTTGGGGAAGGTCTCCATCTTGAATTTCTAATTTACACCCAAGATTTTTGTCTACGACATATGCTTCGTTCATGAGCGCGATTCCCGTAATTGTTTATTTTATTTAAGACCTTTGATTCAGGCAGTATATAATCGGTCAAAAAGTATGCAGTATCAATTGATTTTTGTTGGTCATAGTATTTCGAAAGTCATAGTGAGCTATTGGGTCCAGTAATTTGGTTTGTTGGTTCACCAGATTTCGATGGTTTTTATTTCAAGGATTTTTTCGTTAAACGAAGTTATTTACTTCAAAATCACATGGTGGTAGAAGAATGATTTTAGGAATTTTATCAGAGCCCGGCGATGAAAACCGTGTTGCTTTAGTACCGCGTTCTATCAAGAAACTATCACGTACAGGATTGGATGTTGTTGTTGAGGCAGGGTCAGGGTCTCGGGCAAATTATTCTGACAATGAATATTCTGATAATAATGTTAAAGTTGTCGATCGTTCCGAAGTATTAAAGTCAGATGTCGTTGTATCCGTTCGCTGTCCTGAACCTGAAATTCTTAGATCGGGTCAGATCATCATTTGCACAGCAGATCCATTTAGAAACGCTGATTTGATTGAGAAATATATCGATGGCAAGATTACTCTACTTTCAATGGACATGATTCCTCGTCGTTTGTCGCATGCTCAGTCAATGGATGTTAATTCAAGCCAGGATAACTTAGCGGGCTACAAAGCCGTTTTACTTGGTGCCGCTAATTTGCCTGTTGGTATACCTATGATGACGACATCAGCTGGTACAGTGCGACCTGCTAAGGTTGTCGTCATGGGAAGCGGTGTAGCGGGATTGCAGGCGATTGCCACGGCTAAACGATTGGGCGCCGTTGTTTATGCTTCCGACGTAAGGTCTTCTGCTGCNGAGCAAATTGAGTCAGTGGGTGGTCGCTTTATTAAAGTGGATGGTATGGATGATTTCGAAGATGCTTCCGGATATGCTAAGCCTCTTACCAACGAATTTATAGAAAAAGTAAATCAGACGGTTTGCGGAGAAGCCGAGGATGCCGACCTGATAATAACCACAGCTCGAATTTTTGGACGACCGGCTCCATTAACAATACCAAGCGAAGCGGTATCCCGCTTTAAGTCTGGAGCGGTAATTGTTGATATGAATGCGGATGTTGGAGGTAATTGTGAAGATACTGTAGCTGGAGAAATTATCACCACTGCAAATTCTGTAACAGTAATTGGAACTGAGAATTTACCTGGAATGTTAGCACAGACGGCATCTCTTTTGTATTCAAATAATATCGTGGCATTTATTTTATCGATTACTCATGAAGGCTCCCTTCATTTTGATGATGATAACGATATTTTGTTTGGCCCAACAAAGGGAACAGATTTTTTCGTCGAAGGAATGGGTGGTGTATTCGTTTGTTCGGACGGTAAGCTTCATTCCAACCAAACTCGTTTAGGAGAAATGCTCTCATGACTACGGAGCTCTTAATTGGATCTATATCCTTGTTTGTGATCGCCATATTTCTTGGTGTTGAATTAATTACCAAGGTGCCTCCCACCTTACATACCCCACTCATGAGCGGGGCGAATGCTATTTCGGGCATTAGTATTGTAGGTGCGTTGATCGGAGCAAATGTTTCCTACGAGGGTGGAAATACTGCTACGAGCGGAGTGTTAGCATGTATAGCTCTTGTATTGGCAATGATCAATGTTGTAGGAGGGTTTGCAGTGACGCGCCGAATGCTCAATATGATCGCCGGAAAAAAAAAGGATAAATCCTAATGATTNTNGATTGGATAGGTTTAGGTTATTTGTTTTCGGCGATTTTTTTCATTCTAGGTCTTAAACGCTTAGGACATCCCAGAACGGCCCCGCAGGGCAACCAATTGGGTGCAATAGGTATGTTAGTTGCGGTGTTGACGACCGTTGCAGAAATGCAGGTGTTGCAGGGAATACAGGGAGCAATTTTAATTGTTGGTGCTCTTCTAGTCGGAGGTACGATCGGGTATATTGTAGCGGTTAAAGTTGAGATGACCAGTATGCCGGAAATGGTGGCTCTTTTTAATGGGTTTGGTGGTGCGGCTTCTGCTCTTGTTGCTTTCTCNGAATCGTGGCAATTTATTGAAAACCCAACAATACCAATACCNACCGGACTAGGTTTATATGTACTCGTGATTGCAACGGGGCTTTCGGGCTTTGTTGGGTGGATGACATTGTCGGGTTCATTGCTTGCTATGTTAAAACTGAAGGGCGGCATTGAAATTTTTGGGCGATGGATCCGTACTCCTACCTGGGGACCAACGTGGTTGAATCCGATAAAGATNTTATTGGTTCTTTCCGTATTTTTTCTTATCGCCATGTCTATTCAAGCACCGACAAACTCGGATTATATAATCGGAATCTTGATTNTTTCATCCATTCTTGGATTGTTGCTTGTTTTGCCGATTGGTGGTGCTGATATGCCAGTGGTTGTGTCTCTGCTGAATTCGCTTTCTGGTATCGCGGCCGCATTTACGGGCTTTATAATTCTCAACAGTGTCCTCATAATAGCCGGGTCGCTTGTTGGAGCTAGCGGATTGATTTTGACCCTAATAATGTGCAAGGCTATGAACCGGAACCTTTATGATGTTCTTTTCAAATCCTTTGGAGGAGATGAACTAGAAGAGCAGCTAACTCGGACGAANGTGGGNAGTGAACCGGAGGAAGTTGCGATGATTCTNGATGGTGCTCAGAAAGTTATTATAGTCCCCGGTTANGGTATGGCTGTTAGTCAGTGTCAGCATCAGGTAAGAGAATTTGCAGACCTGTTAGTGCAAAAATATGGAACAGAAATCAAGTATGCTATCCATCCTGTAGCAGGTCGTATGCCCGGTCATATGAATGTTCTTTTGGCTGAGGCGAATGTGCCGTATGAACAGTTAATTGAAATGGANGAAATTAATCCAGAGATGCCGGAAGCGGACCTTGCGTTGGTTATCGGCGCGAACGATACGTGTAATCCAGCGGGGCGTGGTGACGAGGGCCCCTTAGCTGGTATGCCAATTATTGACGTTGATTTAGCTCAAACGATTGTTGTAGTGAAAAGAAGTTTAGCGGTTGGTTATGCTGGAGTAGACAATGATCTATTTTATCTTGATAAAACTTTAATGTTGTTCGGTGATGGGAAGCAGATGATCACAGATTTAAATTCGGCTATAAAAGATGCATAATACTCGAGTTTAAACCCCAACATTTTTTGGTATATGTTGATTGTTACCTAATAGTTGCTTGGTAAGTTCAGATGGTGAGTCTAGCTCGTTGAGTTGTCCAAGCATATCTTCCTGGGGTATCAAGCAGGGTTTCATGTACATTCCNAGTAAACAAGATCGTGAGTGATTGCTGAGATTTGGNCGTGCNGTATGCCACCATGCTCCATGAGCAAATACAACGCTNCCACGGGTTCCTGTTAGTATCTTTTCATCTTCCCGTTTTTCGTTCGTCTTCNCATCAGGGAGATGACCCTTTAAATGTGAGCCGGGGACTGTGGCCGTAGCCCCGTTCTCTTCGGTAAAGTCGTTTAACATCCAGAGAGTCTGCACTGCGAAACGACCTGAAGGCCAAGGTGGTTTAATGGACCAATAAGGGTAGTCTGCATGCCAACCAATGTCCATCCTGCCAGGATACACTGTGTTGGCAGAAAACGTGCCGCAGATTAGATCATCGCCTAAATATTCTTTCCAGAGATTGATTACAAGAGGGTGGCACATCAGCTCAAGGAAAATGTTATTTTTTACAATAATTTTTCCTACTCGTTGAGTTCGTGCAGCTCGAACATCCTCAGTTATTTCCATTGCCAAAAGTTCGTTGAGGGCGTCACATGCCTCATTGGCTTTTTCAACCGAGATTACAGCGGGAACACAACAAAATCCCTGTTTGTCGATCGTGCTTATTATTTCTTCATTTGTAACCAAAAGGACCCCTTTCGTTACCCGACTCAGATTATGGAGATAGAACGTTCGTTATTCATCTAAATTTTTAGTGGTTCCTCAGAGAAATGGATTATCGGAAAGCACTCAGGNATGTGTGAATCACGAGATCCGTGTGGACTCCAGAAAAAGCCACTTGAGTCGTCAGCCGGTGGTGCTTCTCGATATTGGTTAAACCGCGAAAAATCCATACGCCATATATCACCTTCTTTGGGTGGCAGTGATCTATTATCGGCTATTGCCAACCAGTAGAGGCTCGTCCATGGTATGGATAGTTCAACCGTCCAACCTCTATCCCGATCGGAGGAATCATTTAANGTTCCATCGATATGAACGGCCGAGCGCAACCCTGGTAAGTCATAACCCCAAAAACCTGTCCGTAGCCCTAATGGGTGTGTTTTGAACCCAACGCCATTGAAAGCCTCTGCCTGTGGGTGATCTTTACGTAAAGTTGGTTCTTTCTGATAGTCGACTCGTTCGTAGAACTGATCCCAAATGAAAAAGACTTCATAAATTGTGCCTAAGGCATTTATTTCGAATTCGTAGTAGGCATCCCGTCCGGCTATAAAGAGCTCTACATCGTTGTTATTGAATATTAATGAATCGCGTTCCGTTAGGTCTGCTTCAANGTTGGGTTCTTCNATCCAGAAACCAACATACATGTTCAAATCATCCCATAGAACTGCCGCACGAGTATCGTGTATTGATCTGGCTCCCGTGATCATATCGGAAAAGCGAGGAGACCGTGGAGCGGCTTTCCACGCTGGTTCGTCTAAGTGTCCATCGACTGAAATCGGTTCGTTGATACGGTATGCTACGTATTCTTCGATTCGGTCTGCAGGCCAGGGAAAAGGATTTTTCGTTGTATATGTTCTATCCTTTTCTAAGCCGAGGTTATATTTATGTTCAGCAGAGTTCATCATTGGTATATTATTTCTCCGGTATAAGAATTAAACCGCAAGTTCTGTAAGTGTTTTTCTAAAGGACCTTTGGCTTTCATTCTGTATAATTAAGATTAAACTTGTATTAATTAATTCTAACAAATTAAAATAATAGTATTTTAATATTACTATTTTTTTCTAAGGAAGCCACAATATGGATGCTTTTGAACATACCGACAAGCCAACACCAATGACAGATGCTCAGAAATTTTTTTTTGATCTGCGTGGATGGATAATTTTGCCTGAGGTAATATCAGACCAAGATGAAATAAACCGATTGAAAGAAGAGGTTTATAACGGGGCCACTAATTGTTACCAAGGCCGATTGCAGACTTTACTTGACCATCCTGAAGTTGTTGGGATACTGGCAGAGATCTTGAGCGAAGAGTCGTTTATGCATGATGACTGTTACAGTTTTCGCTGTGAAAGTTCTTTCACCACTGTGCGACCACCCGGATGGAGTTCAGAGGAAAGAAATGGAACGGGTTTGCCACACGTAGTTCGTCCTCCCCAACAGGCTAATGCTATGCGTTACCAAGCTGCTGGAGGTAAGATTTTTTCGGGATTAACTCGTGTTGTTTGGGAATTAGAAGAAGTAAGATCGGGCCAAGGCGCTACCTCCTTTCTGAGTGGATCTCATAAAGCTCATTTTAATTACGGCGGGTCAGATCGTTANCGACCAAACATTGGAGATTCTCCATGGGAAAGTGAAATGCGTGATATGATGGAAGACTACAGTTGTCCTCCGGGTTCAGTAGTAATTTTCACCGAAAGCTTGCTTCACGCGGCCAATCACTGGACACACCCCGACCATTCCCGTTGTGCTGTTTTTAACTGTTACAATTCTTTATGGGCGCAATGGCATCGACTGAATTTAGCCGATGATGTTGTNAATTCAATGCCGAAAAAACGTAGGTCGTTATTTCGTGGTGTGTGGGCACTAGGTGGTGGCGCCAGAGGGAATGTTGAATACTCTGCTGACAATAAATCCTATTGAGGTTTAATAGAGTATCATGTTCCGAAATGTCAATCAGACAGATGTACTAGCTTTGCTTAGTGAACAACCACCCTCTTATATGTTAGAATTTTCACAGCCTAATGCGATGAGATCTGAAACATATTTGTACGGTGTGCAGCCCACAAATGGGCATTTAGCATGGCAGTTGTTTTGTGCTTCCAGAGTCGGCGATTATTCTCGTGTAGAGAAATTACTCGATGCAGATGCTTCCTTGGTCAACGCACAGTATTGGTATGAATTTCCTATTCACATGGCAGTGAGAAGTGATCATTTAGACATAGCAAAGTTATTAATTGAAAGAGGAGCAGATCCAGGACAATCTCGATATACCTATAACTCTTGGGATAAATTGTTGCGGATTACTCAGGAGAGAGGGTTCTCAGAGATGGAAGCCTATCTTAGCAGCGTAATGCTTGAACGGTTCAACTATGATCCAAGATTTGTTTCATGCGTTGAATTAATTAAAAAGAGAAATTTCAATGATATTTGTAATTTTNTTATTAAAGAACCTGAATTGATGGACTCTGCGGATGCATTTGGTAACNGTGTATTACATTGGGCTGTATTAAGTAGAAATTTGGAATTAATTAACTTTCTTTTAAATAAAAATATTGATCCGGACGTTAGACGGGCTGATGGTCAGACCCCAATTTTGCTAGGAATCAATGGAGACTATTGGTACAGAGACCGTGANATAAAAGGCAACGATATTGCAGACCGCTGGGACGTAATTAGATTGCTAATTGAGCTCGGGGCGAATTACGTTTTAAGTGTTGCATGTGCAATAGGTGACGAAGTGCGAGTTGATGAAATTTTAAGATCTAATCCATCAGAGGGAACACGGCTGGATNCCGGACGGAGAAGCCCATTAGCTTATGCAGCTGGCAATGGCCATACGCAGATAGTAAAAAAACTACTCGATCTTGGTGCTGACCCTAATGCCCCCGAGGAATGTAGCACCAGAGGAAGAGCCTTGTTTGAATCATGTGCTGGTAATCATTTAGAAACTTCGAGGCTTTTGCTTGAATACGGAGCAGATCCCAATGCGGGTGTAGATTCATCAGGGTCGTGTTTGACTATTGTAGAATTTAAGCACCCNAATAGTGCAAAAAAAATGCAAAATTTACTCAGGTCTCATGGTGCAACAAAACCCTCTTTTGCCATGACTGATCAAGAGNTTGGAGACGTTATAAAGANTGGTGACATATCAATACAAGANGATCAATTCCTTCACGAACTCATTGGAAGAGATAATTTAGANTTGATAAATCTTTTCGTAAAAAGATTTGAAAACATCGGGGAGCTATTACAATTAACGGATATTTGGGGGGGGAATTACCCGAAAAATAGGGCAATAATATCGGTTTTAATAGAAAAGGGTTTAAATATTAACAAACCGAATTGGGTGGGGAGAACGTTTCTTCATAAATGTGCCGAAGAGGACGATGTAAACACTGCAGATATTTTGTTAGAATTCGGTGCCAATATAGATGTTATTGAGGCAGTGTATGGAGAGACTCCTATCGCATCTGCAGCAAGATGCGGGAAAGTTAAAATGGTCACTTTTCTAAAGGAGAAAGGTGCAGATTTATCNGGAGACAGTAAGAACNCGTGGAGCCAACCTATTCTAATTGCTGAATCTAAAGGATACTCTGAAGTGATAGCTGCGTTGAAGTAACAGGAAAAATGACANNATATGGNAGGGGTANANGACTTACGTAAGCATATCCGAATTTGATTTATACAATATCGTCATAGCCGGCATAAAAAAGATGACTTGTATCCCCAAGTATTTTTAGCTTCCATCTGTTTTCTGATTGATAGATTTCGTTATACGATGTGTTTAGAGTAGAGAAGGGTCGTTTTGTGGAAAGGTCCATTGACAGAATCTTGTAAATGATAGCAGCAATTGTACCGCCGTGTGTTACGATAATGATAGATTTTNCTTCATGCTTCTTAGCCAAGGTTTCTACACATTTCCAGACCCTTTTTTGAAATTGAAACATACTTTCCCCGTTGGGTATGACATAATGAGGGTCGTTGGTTTTGTGGCTGATATACGCTTCTGAATGCACGTCTGCTACTCGGTTTTTTTCTAAACCTTCAAAGATACCATAATTGCGTTCACGAAGTCCTTTCTCTAGTTGAAGGGATAGGTTACAGACCTTGCTGATGGGCTGGGCTGTTTCTTGAGCTCTTCCAAGATCGCTTGAATACAGGCAATCGAACTTGTGGTTTTGTAGTCTTTGAGCAATTGCGATAGCTTGGTTNCGACCATTCTCAGTTAGATTACTGTTTAATTGGCCTTGATAAATCCCAAGTTGATTCCATTCGGTTTCGCCATGGCGTATCATAATAATTCTGGTCATGGCTTTAATTTTTCCACAGTTTGTATGAGAGCCTGCATAAACCCCACGCAGTGTGCCCTTCCTCTATGTCCCCACTCAGTGTCACCAATTATTNCAGGTACATGATCCGTAATCATGAATCCATTAAAACCAAGACGGTATAATAAGCTGACTACTTCGAAGGTGTTGACTTGTCCGCAGTCGATGAAAGTCTCGTGAAAGTTATCTGCCGTACCAATGACGTCTCGAAAATGGATGTAGAATATCTTTTTCCTCGATTGGAAATACTCTATAGAATCTAAAACGCTTTTATTGCCACCCATCTCTGACCAGCAGCCCATGCAAAAATTTAGTCCATGATTGGGACTATCAAAAGCGGACATATTGCGTTTAAAGTCATCGAAACTGCTACAAATTCGCGCTACTCCGCCTAACATGTTTGCCGTTGGCGGATCATCTGGATGTAGTGCTAAACGGACATTCGATTCTTCTGCAACGGGGAGAATGCGTTCGAGATACCAACAATAATTTTTCCACATTTCATCGTGAGTATACTTCCGGCCGTGAGTAGGTGGATCGTTATCGTGATNTGCTTGGTTAAAACGGGTTGATTTCGCACCGCCACGTAGNTTTGCCGATCTAATCTTGGATTGGGGATTGGGGGTCCGCCAAACCCCACTCGGCATCCAATGATAACCTAAAATAGGTATATTTGCTCGACCCATATTACGAACAGTACGAATCATATTTTGAAGTTGATCTTCACGTCCATCTAATCCCAGCATTATTTTATCATAGAAAGAAATAGGGACATTTTCTAAAGCCATCAACCGAAGATCTGCCTTATCTGCTTTATCTTTTAAGTTTGCCAAATCTTCGTATTTCCATTGCGTACTACCGGGCAATTTTGGAGTATTCATCAGGAAGTCATCGGCGCCCATTTGTTTAATAAAGGTCAATATTTCATCGGTGATTTCGTTGAATTGCCCTAACCCTACGCGCATCTTTAATGGCATGAAAGATTTCCTAGAACATGATTTAAACCGAAGGACGCGTAAATTTCTTAAACTAAAACATCCCCGTCAATACTTCCTTCCAATAGATTCTCCTGCGGATACATGTACTTCAATTCCGTTGGAAGAGTCGGTGAGTAGATCGTCGTCGAAAAGAATAGAATTTGGTCTGAATAGAAGTACGATAGTTGATCCTCCGAACTGGAAGTATCCTTTTTCATGCCCACGGATCACTGTACCAGGCACATAGGTTTGAATGATGCTACCTACATTTAAGGCTCCTATTTCTATACAGGCAACACGCCCAAATGACACGGTGTTTATTTCTGTAATGGATCGTTTATTTATTGAGAATAAATCAGGTATTTGACTTATAGCTATTGGATTAACAGAGTGGTAATTACCATCAATTTCGTGAGTAACTCCCGCGCTACCGTTATCTATAAAATGAAATCGGTGGTAATCATAAGGTGCTAATCTTATGACGGCTGCGGAGCCACCGATATAGTGACTGCTATCCAAAGAATTGCCTAAAATCTTCTCGGGAGTCGTTAACGCACTTTTTACTGGGATGGATGTCTTGGGATTAAGAAAAGGGTAAACTAGCACTTTACCATCTGAGGGACAGGGGAGAAGGGTTGTGTCTCGTGTGAACGTTCGAGCTTCCGGTCTTAGTTTGCGCGTAAAAAAAGCGTTAAAATTATTGTAATGATTTAATGGTAACTCTATTTCGTTTACATTAACCTGGTATTGCTCTATAAACTTTGGTATGTGTTGTTTTGTAAAACGTTTTTTTTGCCACCATCCAAATAATTTGGAGATGAATCGTAAACGAGTTATTGGTAACAGTAAAAATCGTCCTAATGATGAAGTATAGAGCCAAGCCAGAATACTCAGACCAGGTGACCTTTCGGCGATCATTTTTTGGCTTGAGCGTTGTCGGTAGTAGTGTGTGTTCGACTTTGCGTTTAATAATGCGTTACATTGCATATATGAGAAAACTAGCCTATTAAAGTGGGCGTCATTAGAGAATTAAACTAATATATTCTCAGATATCAGTATAGGAAAACTAAACAAGATATATTTCTTCATAGGAACACAGATGTTGGAATCAGACAAAAATTCAGTTCTTCAATATTTTTCCTCGTTGCAGGATTCTGTCGGTAAACTTTTAAATTTCGAAGATTGTGAAATTCAGCTTAAAGAAGATAAATGGGATCGCCCCAAAGGAGGTGGTGGTCGGTCTCGTGTCTATGAAAAGGGAAAATATATTGAAAGAGCAGGAGTTAACTTTTCTCATGTTAAGGGAGAGGCGTTACCTGCTACAGCTTCGGAAAGGCGCCCAGAGCTTGCCGGTAGTCCCTACGAGGCAATGGGCGTTTCGGTAATAATCCATCCAAAAAATCCATATATACCTACCTCACATGCAAATGTTAGATTTTTCCTTTCCTCTAAGGAAGATGGGTCACCTGTATGGTGGTTTGGTGGTGGTTTTGATTTGACGCCGTATTACGGATTTGAGGAAGATGCAGTTCATTGGCACCGTACGGCAAAAGCGGCATGTGATCCTTTTGGCACTGAACTTTATCGAAAATACAAAATATGGTGTGATGATTACTTTTATTTAAAACATCGAAAAGAAGCCCGCGGTATTGGAGGCCTTTTTTTTGATGATTTAAATGAAGGGGGATTCCGCAGATGTTTTGATTTGATTCGAAGTGTGGGAGATGGTTACGTGACTGCGTACCAACCGATTTTGGCTAAACGCAAAAACGAGCCTTTTGGTAAGCGCGAACGAGCTTTTCAACTTTATCGTCGCGGTCGTTATGTTGAGTTTAATTTGGTTTATGACAGGGGTACCCTCTTTGGTCTCCAATCTGGAGGACGCACAGAATCAATTCTTGTCTCCATGCCCCCGGTCGTAAACTGGGAATATGATTGGAAACCGGAATCTGGCTCTAAGGAGGAAGAGCTTTATAAGAAATTCTTGCCACCAACTAAGTGGGTTGATGATTAGGTAAGTAATTTCCATTCATCTTTATTAAATCCTATAAACCCATTTTTTTCCGTCAGAAGGAACGGTCGTTTGATAAGTTTACCGTTTTTGGATAGAAGGCGAATAGCTTCCGTTTTTTTCATGTTGCCAATTTTATTTTTTAAATTCATTTCTCGATATACCTGCCCAGAAGTATTGAACATCGATCGGATAGAATCCCCTTGGAATTTCAGCATTGAGGCTAATTCTTTTTGCGTTGGAGGTTTTTCTACTATATCGACGGGGGTATATTCAACGGCGTGTTCATCCAAGAATTTTAAGGCTTTTCGGCAGGTTGAACATTTCGAATATTGATAAACCTTTATCATTCG
>NZPK01000040.1 GCA_002693325.1 Gemmatimonadota bacterium
GAAGAATTCGGAGACGACAGAGACGGCGACGGCGAAATCGATGAATTCGACTACGAAATCTACGTCGAAGAAATGAGCCACTCAGGACCATACCCAGGCGGTGGTCCGATTGGTCCTCCCCCATCCTTTGATGAATGGCTTGCAAACAAACCTGAGGATTTGAACTACGATGGATTTGTTGATGATCTCGATTATGATTTATTNGTTTACGACAACTACGGTGCAGAAGCTTTCCCGATGGAGGAATTTGACGATTTCTGGGGAGATTTTGACGAGGAATTTACTGANTTCTTTGAATACGATGAAGAATTTTATGAGGAGGAGTTCTTTGATCCTTCCGAGGGTACCTTTGACGATTGGTTAGGTAGCGATGACATAATCGACTGGGATGGAGACGGAGAGTTTGATGAGTCAGATTTCGAACTATTGGAATGGCTCTATGACGAAAATACGGACGATCTTGATGGCGACGGTTTCTTCGATGAGGAAGACTTCTTTCTCTCCAAATGGCTCGATGGCCCGGGGACCGAGGACTTTAATGGCGATGGAATCTTTGACGAGGACGATTTTATCCTATCTCAAGAAAAAGACGGTATATTTGAAAACGAGATTTTCTGGGCGTATATAGAGCCCGGATTTAATCAGGCTGTAGTTGAATGGGGTACAGCAGAACCAGGATCGGTTGATTCCGTATTCTATAAACCGTTCGGTACACCTGACTGGACAATAGTTACTGCCCCAAGCCAACAAAGCTTTGAGCATTTGGTAACATTAAACTCCTTAACACCAGACACCGAGTATGAAATTATGATTCGGTCAGTTAGTGTAGAGGGGTTTTCTTCAGAGTATTATTTTGACGGATTCCTGACACGACGTGACGTGGATCTACGCCCGGTAGCAATCATGAACTTGGACTATGAAATGGACGTAGAAGAAATGTTTGTCTTTTGGGANACAAATCGCCCAACAAATGCACGTTACGAAGTCAAAAAAGTTTCTGATGGACAAATTGTCGATTCTGGAACAATAAATGTAGACGGTGATTTTGTTCATGATTTATGGATTGATAATCTGGAAAGTGGAACGGATTATTCAATAACCGTAGCTTCTGCACCCGTTGGCTTAGAAGGAGCGGCTTTAGAAACTGTCCAGGAAATGCAACAGACCTTTAATGTTAGGACTAGAAGTAACCAAATTCCAATNAGTATGATTTACCCTCCGAATGGTATTGTTGGTCCAAACAATGCCGTNGTAAGCGCCGAATTTAATCAAAGCGTTCAAATTAGAGTTGATTTTGCCAGAACAGATAACTTTCGAGCTAATGTCTCAAACTCAACTAACAACACCAAAATCTATAAAGAGTCCACCTCTACCGGTAAATCACTAAAAAATCACTATGTTAATTTGAATAATCTTAAAGGGGGGACAAACTACCGTTATCGCATCGTTGCATTTACTGCAAATGGAGATTCATTCAGTACGGATCCTCGTGGAAGTAATCAATGGAGCTTTGACTGGCAATTTGCTACAGAAGCAGAACAAAGAGAAATACCGGCACCAGAAATCATTGAAGGTCCGGAGGTTTTTTCACGAGATAAAATAGCTGTGGTTAAATGGGTCACGGACGTAGAAACATATGGTAAAGTTTTTTACGGAGTTAAGGGTGAGTCTTACGGGACAGCTGATGAGTTTTCCGTATCTAATTTAGCTCCGGACGGTAGCCCAAAATTTTCGCAAGTCCATACTGTCAATTTAGCTGGACTAAACGCCGGAACCAATTATCAATTTAGAATTGAGAGTACTTCAATAACTGGTAAGAAAGTTGTCTTTTCGCCCAATTCAGGATCTGGAAAACTGGCCAAAACAATGCAACCTCCAGGTGGAGCAGGTTCATTTATCACCGATTCTAACCCGGACACCCAACTTCCGGTTATACTAACTGGTCCTACCATAACTTCACGAACCCATAATTCTGCTGTCGTAGAATGGACAACAGACGAACCGTCCAACAGCCTCGCTAGTTTTGGAACTTCAGCAACAGATGAAATCGTTCGGTCGGGAGAAAATGCGGCCCAACACAAACTGGTCTTAAGTAATCTGTCATCCGGCACATCATATCGTTTCAAGGTAGCCTCTACGGATGCAGTTGGGAATGGTCCTGTCGAGAGTGTCGAAGGTACATTTACAACCAATGCCGAACTCGACATTATAGCCCCGACTATAAAAACAGCTCCAGCAACAGCATATAAAAACGATCGAAGTGCTACGATTCGTTGGGAAACTGACGAAGTAGCCACAGCTACAATTGAGTTTGGAGTCGACAGCCAATTAAAAACAAAGCGTAACTCCCCTTCTACCGGGACAGCCCACGAAATTGCACTTACAAATTTGACCGCTGACACTAAATACTATTATCGAGTTTCGTCTTTGGATCTTAACAATAATGGGCCAACTACAAGTGCAATCGATAGCTTCACGACAGATTCCGTTGCCGACCTAACCTCCCCAATCATCTCAAATTTAGTCACAGCAGTGAGAGATTCATCAACAATAATTCAGTGGGTAACTGACGAACTATCAGATAGTTTTGTGGAGTTTGGCACTGATTCTTTAATGCTCGGAGATAAAGTCGGTGACTCTAAAGATGAGATTAAACACGAGATTGTTTTAACAAACCTTACGCCAAACACGCAATACTTTTTCAAAGCAGGATCTGTGGATAGAGCCAACAATTCACCAAGTATCAGTGATATCATCGGCTTTACCACCTTGGCAGGGGCCGACACAACAGCACCTCAAGCTCCACTTAATTTACGTGCGACTCCCGGTTATCAGCGCGTTGTGCTAAATTGGAATGCTAACACTGAAACAGACTTAGCCGGATATAATATCTACAGACGTTTAGCCGATGGAAACTTTGCAGCAGTAGCTACAGGTATCGCAGACCTATCGTATGTCGACGCAGGACTAACTAACGGTTCGACTTATGAATATCGTATTACAGCTTTCGACCGTGCAAAAATTCCAAATGAAAGTGTTAGTGTAGATACCGTAACATCTATACCAACAAACTCTGCGGCACCTTCCGCCCCAAATCTTGTCGGAGCTCGCGGGCGTTTGTCCAGTCCCACGCTTAGCTTCAGAAATTCCATACCGTTTCAAGTAGACGCTACCTTAACGTACACAGTTCAAGTCTCTACAGATTCTTTATTCCAGACTGTAGCAGCATCGGCTTCAGGAATACCAGAAGGCTCCGAATCCGATTCGAGTGGAACAACTGCTTGGACCGTCGACCGGGAACTCGCCGACAGCACTGCTTTCTATTGGCGAGTCCGAGCAGTGGAAGGTCAATTATCTGGTCCTTTTTCAAAAACACGGCAATTCGTAACAGTTAAAAGTCAACCAAAACCGCTATTAGCGGGTGACTTCACTGGTGACAATTCCGTTGGATTTGACGACTTTTTTATGTTTGCAGATAATTTTGGTAAAAAAGCCGAAGGCTCTGTAAAACAATACGATCTGGACAACAATGGAACAGTTGATTTCGGTGACTTCTTTACATTTGCCGACAACTTTGGAAAAACTATTCCAGGAAAACGTTGGGCATCTATCTCAACTCCATTGCCATTTGCCACATTCGGGCTTGAAATCCGATCCGATAAATTACTTGCTGGTAGTGTAATAGAGGCTCAGTTATGGTCGAAAGACTTTCAATCAATGCAAGCATTCGGCGCTGTTATTCGATACGACGAGCAGACATTTTCTTTTGACACGATAGAAACACCTAATGCTGAAAAGTTCAATGAAAGTTCCTCGGAGGAAGCCTCTTTCTTACGCGTCACAAAAGAAAGTGCCGGTGAGTTTGCATTTGGTGCTGCTTTAAATGCTTCGGAAACATCATCAGATAGAACCGAACTTGCCATTATCAAATTCAGAGTCCTGCGCGACGCAATACCGGGCAATCTACAATTGACTGCTGGTTTCATTGATCAGGGCGACGGAGTAAGCAAAAAAATCGGTAAATTAGAATCAAGCCGGATCCTGCCTTACGACTTCTATTTAAGTAATAATTTTCCAAACCCATTCAATCCCTCAACAAGTATTAAATATGCTCTACCTAACAGCCAACGTGTAAAGCTGACGATTTATGACGTATTGGGAAGGCATGTAAAAACTTTAATTGATCATGAAAAACACCCAGCAGGATTTTACGACTTAACTTGGAATGGCCGTAATAGAAACGGATTCGAAGTTGCCACAGGTATTTACTTTTACGTGCTCGAAACAGAGGTCCTGCGACAGGTTAAGAAAATGATGCTTTTAAAGTAGAAGCAAAATAGGGCTACTTTATTGACTTGGACGGTTGAATCTGTATTTTTAAAAGATTGCCACCCTAGCTCAGCTGGTAGAGCAAGCGCCTTGTAAGCGCTAGGTCATCGGTTCGAACCCGATGGGTGGCTCCACAAGCTAAGTCACAATATTATATGTGGCTTAGCTTGTTTTTTTCATAGCGTTACTGGTCTATTGTCGATTTAAATAATTTTACCAAAGAATTTTATNGAATCTTCANTCTAAAAAGACAAGAGGTCTTNAAGACAAACTAAATTTGTGTTTAATAATCAATACACAAATGAAATCAACGTGGACTGTTATTCATTTTTTTGTATGCATTACACTGTACGACCGGAAGCCGAGGATAACGAGAATAGGTAGTATCTATTTTATGATAAGAACATAAAAAGAAATTCGAACCACGAGCCGTATTGATAATCTTAAGATATTTGCAATCCCTGCACAGTCCAGGTGAATTCATAACCAAAATTTGTTCATTTACTTTAGAGAGATTGTGTCCTGAGTTATTTCGTGAAATTACTCAGATTCCAATCCGAGTCAATTCACAGCCCCAGATATTTTATTCTGGCTTCTGGACGTGTGACTTTAAAACTTAAAACCGTTATAAATAGATTCACACGACTTAAACAGAACCTTAGTTTATCAAATTTAATTGTCTCCTGACTTCATGCCCAGCCTCGTTAATCCCGGATTGTAACATACGAATTGTTGCGCCTAAAGCACTAAATTGAATGCCACATTTGCGCAATTCACCCATCATTGAAGGGCTAGTGCTATGACAGCCCGCAATTTTCCCGTTTTTCCTACAGACTTCAACCAATTTTTTTACCGCGCTCATCACTTTGGGATGATCTGCTTTTCCAGGCACGCCCAATGCAACACTTAAATCTCCAGGACCAATATACAAGGCGTCAATCCCAGGTACTGCAGCTAATTTATCCAGGGATTCGACAGCTTCAAAATTTTCAATTTGAACAACAGTTATTAAATTTTTATTGCTCTCCTCCATATAAGTCCCGGCATCCGACGGAGACAGAAAATTACTATGCGGAAGTGCGAAATGGACGCCTCGCTGTCCTAGAGGCGGATATTTTGAATATTCAACACATAACTCCAAATCCTTTATAGAGCTTACCATAGGTATCATAACAGCTTCTGCTCCAGCATCTAAAGCTCTCATGATTTCGCCCCGTTCAGGTCCGGACACCCGCACCATCGGACAAATCTCCCACCTTTTAGCTGCATCTATTTGACGCGTAATATCAGAAGGATCCCAGTATCCGTGTTCGTTATCAACCAGTAAAAAATTAAATCCAGCTTTAGCCAGAAATTGTGCTACAGCGGGTGAACGAATCTCTACGACAAAAGTTCCGTAAGCGAAATCGCCGCCTGAGATATACTCTCGAAATCTTTTAGCCAGTTCCATAAATCCTCCAGATACAATTTAGAATCACATTTTATGATAATAGCATTTCACCTAAATCGTCCCAATAACTTTTATCCCAAAACCGTCGCGCTGCTCCGGAAGTTGACGGTAGAACATACAAACGGGTCTTCATCAATGTCTCTTTTTGCAATCCATAATCTACTTTTCGTTTAAAAAACTCTGCGGCTGGACGCTTACCATTAAAGGCCAACCACTTAGGTTCGTAAGTCATTATTTTATTACGCAACCCAGCTGCGTCATAGTAATTTCTGGGTATGTCAACATCAACGCCGCTAATATATCGTGCCAAATCAGTTAATCCAACTCCATAATTTGTCACTGACAAAAATTCTTCTGGGGCCAATTTTTTAGGGATAATTGAGCTTTCCAGCAAAGCATTCCAGAAATAATTGCCTTGACCAGCATAATAGGCAGATTCTATAGCAGATTGAGGACTTGGAGCTGATCCACAAAATACAACTCGAAGATTATAATCCAAAACGTCTGGAAGGACGTCGATTTGCCTTTTGTTTGAGGGAGACGGTAAAAAAGAGCCGAGCGTCATATAATAATTGCACTCCCTGTCTTAACTTTTCTAAACCACTCCTGCTCAACTCCAGATTTATCTCGTAAGAGCAAAACACCTTCGTCGTTTATTTGCCAATGCACTCTATCTTCGCCATTAACTCCAAAATAGCGACTCAGAAGCACGAGCTCATTCTGTTCAATTACCCATTTTCCAGGAAAACTCCGTTGGCTGCCCCCATCCAAAAACAGAATCATTTTCAAACTTCCACCATCCATTATGTGCATCTCTACAGTAACGTCACCAAAATTCGGGTCGTTACCTTCTGTTATCCATATTCCAACAATCGGTGATTCTTGGTCTACCACCGGATGATGGTATCGCCGATCAGCCACACACGAACTAAACGATAACAGCAACAGAGCTATAAAACAGACTCGTATCATAAATGCTATTAGCCGCTACCCACGGTATGATTTACAGCTCTTAGGCGAATTGAAATCGCCATTATTTCCTCTTGGAGGTCCTGGGGAATATCTTTAAAATCAATTTTTTCAATGTTTTCAGGCAACTTTGAAGACTCTGCTATCCAATCTGTGGCTCCTTGTTTCCATCGTATAACATTCTCTCCCAGCGTATAATAAATATCCGTGGGATTCTGAGGCGTCCTATAAAGGTTCATTTAAATTCTCGTTTGAAAAATCATCCGTTACAAAATATTTTACTCATTAATAATAATCGAGCCGAGAGCAACCAACAAACTCTGTATATTGCGTTATACAGTCTAAGACCTAACTTTATTACCCTATCATTATTGATATTTCCAACAAAAAGGGTTTTTACTCCGACTCATGCCTACTTCCATTCAGTTACATAACGGTCCAATTTCAGACGAGTTTCATAAACTATCGCAGGAAGTTGAGTATAATAAGATAATTTCGCGGATTTTTGATCGTGATTTTTCCGTGTGGATGGAGAGCCCCAAAGAGATTTCTAATCGTCTTGACTGGTTGAATTCACCCACTGACATGTTAGAAAAAACTTTTGAAATAATAAAATTTGTCGATAGCCTCAAGGAAGATGGAATAGAAAAAGCATTGCTTTTAGGGATGGGAGGCTCAAGTTTGGCTCCCGAAGTCTATGCTAAAATATTTGGCAAGAAAAATGATTTCCTTGAACTGCATATTTTAGACAGCATTGTTCCCGAAGCTATAATGGCGAAGGCAAAAACCTTTGATCCCACTAAGACTGTTTATATCGTATCTACAAAATCAGGCACTACTGTAGAAACTATTTCTTTACTCGAATTTTTCTACAATGACGTCATAGAAAAATTAGGTGATGAACTTACAAAAAAGCATTTTGTAGCAATCACTGACCCAGATAGCAGTCTATATCATATCGCAAAGAGAATGAATTTTCGTCATACCTTTCTCAATAATTCCAATATCGGCGGTAGATATTCAGCGCTATCCCATTTTGGTCTTGTCCCTGCAGCAATGATTGGTTGTAATTTGAAATCTCTTTTACAACAGGTAAGAAATGAATCAAACAATACGGCTCCCGCAACTGAATTAGGGGCATTCCTTGCAGCCGCTGTANCTCGGGGCCGNAATAAACTNACTTTAATTGCATCCAGTGAAATATCTCAACTAAGTATTTGGATTGAACAATTAGTCGCTGAGAGTACAGGTAAGGATGGAACAGGGATATTACCCGTTATCGACGAGACATTCTCTGACGTTGACACGTATGGCAACGACCGATGTTGTGTCTATTTGAGATGCAACAATTCAGCCGATATTTACGCCGACGCACTAATTGCGCGAGGTGTTCCCTTGTTAAAATTCAACCTTTCTGAAATTTCAGATATAGCTGGAGCGATGTACCAATGGAAATTAGCTATTGCAATTGTTGGCTACTTCATGAAAATACACCCATTCGATCAACCTGACGTTGAGGCCGCCAAAACCAGGACCAAAGAACTGATCCAAAATGAAAAATCTACAAAGAATTCCTGCGAAATAATATCAAAGACATCAGGACAATATATCGAATTAGACGACCATAAAGATAACACCTTAATTATCAAAACTGGCATAGATAATTTAATCGCCAATGGTAAAATTCATTATTCATATCTTGCAATTCAAGCATACTTGTATGCAAATTCTGATACACAAAAACTTCTGAATATCATTCAGAAACAATTAATGCTAACAAGTTGTTTCCCGACAACTTTAGGCTTCGGCCCAAGGTATTTACATTCAACTGGCCAACTACACAAAGGTGACGCTGGGCATGGATTATTTTTACAGATTACCGCAAATTCTAAAAAAGACATTACTATTCCAAATCGCTTCGCGGATCACGCTGGGACTTTAAGCTTTGGAGCATTATTAAATGCACAAGCACAAGGTGACGCCGACATATTGAGATTAAGGGGAAGGTCTGTCCTTCAAATCAACTTGCGTTCAAATGTCAATTTAGGGCTTAAGGAAATTATCAAAGCTTTGACAAATAAAAAAACATGGCAACATAGAAACGAATGATTAATAGAAAGAGAACTAAAAAATGAATCAAGCAGACATAGGTCTTATTGGTCTGGCAGTAATGGGAGAAAATTTAGTATTAAATATGGCAAGCCATGGAATTCATGTCGCGGTTTATAATAGAACCACATCCCGTGTTGATGAGTTTTTATCAGGTAGAGCTCAAGGGCAACCTATCAGTGGTGTTTATTCACTATCCGAACTAATATCAAAGTTAAAAAAACCAAGGCGCGTCATGTTAATGGTTCAAGCCGGATCTGCCGTGGATTCAGTCATAGAAGAATTGATACCATTGCTTGATAATGGTGACATAATAATTGATGGCGGCAACTCCAACTACAGGGATACCATTCGGAGGACTACCGATCTGAACAAAAAAAATCTGCTCTTTATCGGAACAGGCGTTTCAGGTGGCGAAGAGGGAGCCCTTAAAGGGCCAAGTATAATGCCCGGAGGTAATAGCAAGGCGTGGCCCTTTGTGCGCGATATTTTCCAATCCATTGCTGCAAAAGTAGAAACCGGAGATCCATGTTGTGAATGGGTTGGAGATGGTGGTGCAGGCCACTATGTAAAAATGATACATAATGGGATCGAGTATGGCGACATGCAAATGATCTGTGAAGCATACCATATTTTACGCCAGATTATTTCCATGGAACCTGACGAGATGGCAAATGTATTCTCCAATTGGAACAAAAGCGAATTAGATAGCTACCTTATAGAAATCACTGCGGATATTCTCAACAAAAAAGATGAAGAAAGTGGCAAGCCCATGATTGATCTTATTTTAGATACCGCAGGCCAAAAAGGAACGGGCAAATGGACAGGAATCGACGCGTTACAGTTAGGAGCTGTCGCGACAGCAATTACAGAAGCAGTATATTCAAGAAGCCTTTCTGCACTCAAAGAGGAACGTGTAGCCGCATCAAAAATATTAAATGGCCCCCAATATCAGCCTTTTAATGGAGACAGAGATGGATTCGTAGACGATGTGAAGAATGCCCTTTTCGCATCGAAAATTTGTTCCTATGCTCAAGGATTTCAGCTTCTTTCGATGGCAGCTGCAGAAAATGGATGGTCATTAAATTATGGCAACATTGCTCTCATGTGGCGTGGGGGATGTATAATTCGTGCGCAATTTTTAGACCGCATAAAAGACGCTTTTGAAAAGGATAACCAGTTGCCAAATCTTCTCGTGGCTCCATATTTTCAGCAAGCCATAGAAAACGCCCAAAATTCCTGGCGTAATGTTATAACAACAGCTGTAACTCATGGAGTACCTGTTCCAGCTTTCAGTAGTGCATTAGCCTACTTTGACGGCTACAGATCGGCTCAACTTCCAGCCAACTTATTGCAAGCTCAGCGAGATTATTTTGGTGCACACACATATGAAAGATCTGATAAAGAACGTGGCAAATTTTTTCATACCAACTGGACCGGCCAAGGAGGCGATACCGCGTCGTCCGCCTATAACGTTTAGCTTTTNGTTTACCNTAAATATATAGGGCTTAAANCTGATTCAATAGAAATCTTTCTNAGACTATACCTCGAATAACTATAGCCTTTTTAAAAACTACGAACCGACTATGGAGTATTTTTATGTTGGAAATCATTGTTGTGGGCGCAGGTGGATGTATTGGATCTATATTACGTTACTTGGTAACCAAAACCTTTCAACATAATTTCCCTGCCACGCAATTTCCATATGGCGTTATGGTGGCAAATTTATTAGGGTGTTTGTTTATTGGTCTTCTGAGTGGGCTTTCCATAGAAAAAATCCCAATAGCACCATACTTACGATTGTTCTTTTTTGTTGGAGTATTAGGTGGCTTTACAACATTTTCTTCTTTTTCTCTCGAAGCTTATGATATGCTGACCACTAATGACTCCTCAATTATTTTCTTGGCCTTGTTACATATAATAGCACATGTATCGTTCGGTATTCTGGCCGTTTATCTCGGATTAATCATTGGGAAAAGCTTCTAATTGACACTATCACTTAACGTCCGATGATTCTCCATACTTCATTTCAATTGTTTATATGACCTAGGAAATAAACTGAGAAAAACAGTAAATCAATAGTTTGAAATTCTTTCTAACTTGGTCAAGCCCTCTTCAATAGATCCTAACGTAAGGATTTCAGGTAATAATATTGGCGAATCAATTTGTCCGCCTGGGAAAAGAACATATGCCGGCACCCCAGATCGTCCTAAAGAATATAGCATCTTAGTTATCTTTTCATTTCGGTTAGTCCAGTCTGCCCGCATTAATGCCACATCATAAGATGCAAAAAGGTTCGCCACATTGGCTCGACCTAATAACGTTTGCTCATTTATCTTGCAAGTTATACACCAATCCGCAGTAAAATTAACAAAAATATTTTGACCCGAGGAAACGCGAGAATTTAATTCTTCGTTAGAAAAAGCAATCCAAGAGATGTCTCCGTCGCCCATACTAGCACCGAATTCCTTCACATCCGAAGATAAAATTGGCCTGANNAACACNAAATAACCNAACGTAGAAATAAGGGATGAAATCAACCAAATCATCCTTCTTTTTCTTGTGGATTGCATTCGCCCAGGTAAACCAAAAAGCCAACAACAAATACTCATACATAGTAAAAAGCATAACATCGAAGAGATTGCATCAACACCGACCTGGCGTCCCAACACCCACAGCAACCAAACCACTGTAGCCATTAGTAGNAACGCCATCGCTTGCTTAAAACGTTCCATCCAATCGCCCGGCTTAGGTACNAGCTTGTACCATTTTGGAAATAATGCTAATAATACATGAGGACAAGCCATACCCAATCCTATAAAAAGGAAAAAGATAGTAGCTATTAAAGCAGACTGCGTAAAAGCAAATCCGATCGCTGTTCCCAATAANGGAGCAGTNCAAGGTGTGGATAAAATAGTCGCNAGGAAACCACTAAAAAAGGACCCGATATATTCTTCTTCGTTTGGAAAACGATTTACTGAGGGGACTCGAAAAGTAAAAACTCCAAATTGACTCAATGCTAAAACAAAGATNATNGCTGACATGCCAATAATAAAAGAGGGATACTGGAATTGAAATCCCCAACCCAATTCCTCNCCCANAACTCTNAAAATAACTAGTATGCAAGATAAGACTAAAAAGCTAAAGACGATTCCCGCAGAAAAAGATAAACCTATCCTTCTTACGCGAACCTTACCTCCATCTAAATGCTTAGTTATGGATAACATCTTAATTGCGATAACAGGTAATACACATGGCATAAGGTTAAGAATAAGACCTCCCCCAAAAGCCATCAGCAATAAAACCCATAACGCTTGACCAAACACATCATTGGGACTATCGATCTCTAAGTTTTTGAATGATATCTTAGCTGCTAAACCACGGCTTTCCCCAGGTTCTAATTCATAAACTAATACCCCAGATAGACTCAGCGGCTGTTTATTTNCAGACGTCCATTCTATATGCAAAGCTTCATTTGTTTTTAGTCTTGTCTTTACTCCACCGACATCAAGATCTGTTGGAAAAAAATCAATCCACTTTCTATTATTTTTTACATCATGCGCAACAACCGTTCGAAACAATGAATCTTTCGAAATAAGTTCCGCTGATAGATGTAATTGATCCGCNGGAACCAACATAGATTTATAGATATCCTTCTCAAAAAATCTTGCATTCTGAGGTACTCCGATACCTACTGGTAAAGAAGTTTGATAAAATCCTTCTCCAGGGATACAGACTTCTTTACATATCAACCAACTAACAACGGCTTCGACATCAAATACTCTGGCCTCTGAATCAATATTTTCTACGATAACATCATTAAAAATATTTAATTCTTTCTCGTATCCATAAACAATCAGAGATTCTTGCTCTATAAACCTTCTAGGAAGCGGCCATCTGTCGNCTCNNAGTNTAAGACCNGGTGGTACTTTCCAATCGACTTTTGTGGGAAGTCCGGCGTCTCCACTAACTTTCCAGTAAATATGCCAACCCGGCTCTACCTCCAACCTAATGCCAATTCTTACCGTATCACCAACAGAAACAGCAGACTTATCAGTAAATATTTTTCCTTTCACAAGCTCTGACACATCGGCATTCAAATTCCAAGCACCTACAAAAACAAGCAGGAACGANCCTAAAAGAGTCATGAACATGCCGCGCATTTCTTACAGAGAAAAACTTTCATTTTTATAGTTTTGATAAAGTTTTGATATCAATAATTGGGATATCCAAACTATCTGAAAATTCATCTAACTCTTTNCCGCTTGCCATTCGACCATCTTCGGTCAGTATTTCTGACATTACTACTGCTGGAGACAGGCCAGCTGCCATGGCCAATGCAACTGAACCTTCCGTATGGCCTCGTCGTCCGACTAACCCTTCAGGGTGAGCTGCCAAAGGATAAATATGTCCCGGNACAACAATATCTTCGGGAGTAGATTTTTCATCAATTGCCATACAAATCGTTGTTGCTCGATCTTCGGCAGAAATCCCCGTAGAAACACCTTCTAACGCNTCAAATGGCANAGCAAATCTTGGCGTATTATGATTTGCATTTTTTGTGGGAATNAGATCTAAACCTAATCGATTTAACCCGCTTTCATTCATCGCCAAATGTAACATACCTTTAGCGTTAGTCAGCATGAAATTTATATGTGCAGCGGTAACAAAATCTGCACTCAAGATAAGATCGCCTTCATTTTCACGATCCGGATCATCGACCAAAATAACAAAATCACCTTTTGAAAACCGATCGATTACTTTCTCAACTTTATTCAATTTCCCTCTGATCTATATCATTAAATTTNTGATATGGTTAAAGCTTTAAAAGATACTCTTTTTTCACGCTATCCTATTTTTTGAAATCATCTCAAAATCGAAAACTATACCAAGCCCAGGAAGGTCGGGAACATCAATAAACCCATCCGAAACNAATTCATTGGGAATGGTTAACCGACTTCGCCAATCAACTTCGCCAAAAGCATATTCTAAAAATGTAAAATTTGGGATTGTAGCAGCTAAATGTATACTAGCCATTGTCGAAATAGGACCAGCAGGAGAATGAGGTGCAACCTGTATCTGTCGAACNTCGGCCATNGCAGCAATNCGNCGACATTCAGTTATNCCCCCNGCATGNTTNACATCAGGCATTATNACATGAAACAANNCTATCNGAGATATAATCCCAAAACTGTTCTCGACCAAANAGNGCNTCNCCNCCNGCTATTCGATGTNNAGAATNNANGGTTAAATGNCGNATTNCNTCNANTTGNTTNNAAGGNACAGGCTCTTCNAACCAATACANNTTTANNGGNNTNACNTTNTCGGCCACTTCCATTGCAAGCGAAATATCAAAGCGTTGATGACAATCGACCAATAGCTCAATATCATCTCCAATCGCTCGACGTGTAAACTCCAAACGCTCGAGTCCTTTCTGCACATCCCTATTTAGTCCGTTCCTATCCATATTACTCCAGTGAACTTCATCAAACGGAGTAGCTTTTACTGCCATAAAACCAGCATCTACAGCTCTTTTTGCTGCATCAGCAAAGCCCTGAGAAGATCGGTCCGATGTGCCACGATTTAGATTCGCATATAATCGAATTTTGTTACGTAGCTTGCCTCCTAATANNCGCCAAATAGGNACATCGAGAACTTTGCCTGTCAAATCCCATAAAGCTTGATCTACCGCACTAATTGCAGTAGCCCCAATCCTTCCTTTTCCTCCAGAGAAAATATCACCTGAGCGAACCATAGTTTCCCAAATTACTTCAGGTTGAGTAGGATCCAACCCGATAAGTCGACTCTCTAANTCTTTTAGNGTCACAACAAGTAAATTATTATTNCCGCTTTGACTAGCCTCACCAATCCCCCAAATGCCTTCATCAGTATTNACTTGAACAAAATACCAATCACCACGATCTGAGGCTCTAACAGCGTGTATGGACAGTTCCGTGATTTTCATCTCTACTCCAATTCAATATTGGCACCCAGGGAAATTAAATCGGCAAAAAAATCAGGGTATGACTTATTTACGTTCTCAGCATTTAAAATCGTCAAGCCATCGTGACAACCTAAACCGACTATTGTGAGCATTTGTGCTATACGGTGATCATGGTGTGTCTCAACCTCAAGGCCTCCGCGATAGCCATCTGGATTACCGCGGACTATGATTTCATTCTTATCTTCCCGACATTCTATTCCCAATCTACGAAATTCGTTAACCGGAGTACTTATTCTATCGCACTCCTTGAGCCGTAAATTTTCAATACCATAAAACCTGCTCTCGCCTTCTGCGAAAGCAGATGCGGCAACAAGAGCAAGCACGGCATCCGTAGCTTTATCTCCATCAAACTCTACTGACTGTAAATTCTCAACNCCACCAAAACGCACCTGATTCCCAGTTCTTTCCAATTTACATCCCATTTTTTNGAGTAAGGCCAATGCTGACTGTTCACCTTGGCTATCCAAAAAAAGTCGGCCAACCGTGAAATCACCCCCCACAACCGAACCGGCAGCAAAAATAGCTGCAACAGATGGATAATCACCATTTATTGTGAAATCACCAGCAGAATAATTCTGACCACCTGCGATAGAGAAATTTAATAAATCAGCCGTGAATTCAACTACGATTCCAGCCCGCTCCATTACTTCTAACGTAGTTCTTACCAACGGNTTAGAAACNAAGCCATTCCTTACTTCAATTTCAATGTCTTCTCCTATTAGAGGAGCCAAAAACAAAAGAGAACTTAAATACTGTGAACTACTAGCTCCACTAACNGAAATACGTCCACCGCGCAAAGATCCACCACGTAGCGTTATGGGTAGTTTGCCGTTGTTTGAAGAGGTGTCTACTCCCAATTGCGTCAAAGATTGCAAAAGGTCACCGTGAGGACGCTTCCCTAATGATTCAGAAAAATCTGTTTCAAAACGCACCTTATCAAATTTTGCAGCTATCCCCATCATAAATCTCAAAACCGCTCCCGCGTTACTNGGGTTTATCACGCCAGGATTAGTTGGCTGTCCTGCTACCCCCCTAATTCGCANAATCTTACCACATTCGTCTAAGCCATCCTCAAATTCAACTCCCACACTTGTCAGACAATTACGCATTGCCATAGAGTCATCACTCTGAGCCGGCATGCGTAACACACTGTCTCCTCTGGCCATACCAGAAACAAGCATATAGCGAGTGGTATAATTCTTTGAAGAAGGTGGATCCAAATGACCCGATAAATGATTCGTTTTATAAATCTTCGCCTTCATCAAAAATCCTTATAGGAAAAGTTTAAAATTGAAAGACTATGAAAATGTATACAAAAAATAAACAAGGTTATCATCTANGGCTACTGGATTAGATCCTTCGTAGGAGTAAACAAGTTGGTCTATATTGCCGTTGGGTAATTATTCGTTGATCCATTACTTTCCAGTCGTCCTTCAAGTTCGACAAGGCAAAATTTAAAGCCGAATGATCATCCGTTATCATTACTGCTCGGCCTCCAATCTCACATAGCCGAGCAGCCTCCCTAATTACTTGTAGATACAGTTCACGATTCCCGAGACGCTGACTACCGACCGTATTATAGGGAAGATCAATCATAACAACATTAAAGATAGAATTTGCAAAACCAGAACGTTTCGCATCGCCCCTCACAATATTTATCAAATTTTGAACGCTCGCCCCCAAAGTATTTGCAGATGTTGCAGTTACTGCGGAACTAGAAACATCCAAACCAACAGCGAAAACCACCTTTTCGATTAATAAGCGCTCAATCAACAGCGTACCCCCTCCACACATGATATTGATGACACGGTCTCCCGGATCTGGCTGGGTCATAAAGACTAAATTTGCTGCGATTGCCGCATTCAGACTTCCTCTATAATCTATCTTACGCCAACTTCTGGTGGCCAAGGGCCTAGTGCCAATTCGACATAATAATTCCCACCCCAATTCCCCTGGTCGCATAGCCAAAACACCGTCTCCTTCATCGGGATCATATGGCAATTCCAAAGCATTTTCAATAGCATCAGCAATACGTAGCATCGTCGGAGATTGAGATCCAGCAGCATCGATTCGAAAGCTATTCCAACAATTGCCAGTTAATTGACTCACAGAACGTATCCAGTTAACTAAATCGGACATATTTTCTGGACTAAGCAATGTACGAGGTCGCGATATCTTGAAATCTCTACGAACAAATACGCTCTGAGCAGTACGAATTGATAAAAGNCTTTTCAAAGGTCCGCTGTAGGTTAAGTGTATCTCGTCCTTCTTTGGATGAGCTAATTCCTTCATTTGGTGTCTCAACTTTCTGCGTAACTCCCCCTGCACAATATCCCTTGTTCCACCAAGGACCATATAACAGAAACGTCGGTTTTCGACTATAACACCATAATTTAAATTAGGCTTATTTTTTACTCTTCTTTTTCTTCCTGATTCTTTCACTTATTCGATGACTCATGCCAAGTTATATTGTAATAGATCTGCGGTCTCACTAATTTACGTATAGATCTCAATTTTTCACACGGGAGCTACGAATGGACCTCTTTGATGCAAGTATGCTACACCGGCAACATCGTGATCTCCCGTTGGCTGCAAGAATGCGTCCCCGCTCGCTAGAAACTTATGTAGGACAAGATCACATATTAGGTCCGGGAAGGTTACTCCACAGAGCAATAAAGGCCGATCAATTATCCTCATTGATTTTCTATGGTCCACCGGGTACTGGCAAAACAACGNTAGCTACGGTCATAGCCGAAACTACCGAGTCACACTTTATCTCTATAAATGCAGTTTTAGCTGGAGTAAGTGAAATACGAAATGCTATTAATGAAGCCCAAGAGCGTCAAAAACTTCATTCCCAGCGAACAATTCTCTTTGTAGATGAAGTTCATAGATTCAATAAAGCTCAACAAGACGCTCTTTTACCCTGGGTAGAAGACGGGATGGTCATTCTTGTAGGTGCNACGACAGAAAATCCTTATTTTTCGGTAAATAGGCCTCTCCTTTCCCGTAGCAGGGTATTTCAACTTAAAGCGCTTGAAAGATCCCATTTACTGAAAATCGCACAGAACGCCCTTGAGGCGCCTCATGGTTACGCATACANAAATATTAGAATAGANCAGAGAGGNCTTGAACATTTAGTCAATGTAGCCAATGGAGATGCTCGAGCTCTGTTAAACGCATTGGAACTTGCCATAGAAACCACAGCCCCCAATCATGTCGGACAGATTGAAATTGACTTGACAACTGCCGAAGAATCCATTCAGCAACGTGCTCTTTTATACGATAAAGAGGGCGACTACCACTTCGATACAATCAGTGCTTTTATAAAGTCAATGCGTGGATCTGATCCTGATGCAACCCTTTATTGGCTCGCCCGAATGGTTTATGCTGGCGAAGACCCGAGCTTCATATTTCGACGCATGCTCATCTTTGCAAGTGAAGATATCGGATTAGCAGATTCAAATGCATTAAACATCGTACAATCTGCAGCACAAACTTTTGATCGTGTTGGATTACCAGAAGGTCGGTTCGCTCTTTCTCATGCTGCATTGTATTTGGCTACTGCTCCAAAAAGCAACTCTACCATGGCTTTTTTTGAGGCACTAAATGCGGTTAAGCAAGAACAAGAAGGTGAAATCCCAAGCCACCTTAAAGACTCCAATCGTGATAGCGAGGGGTTTGGACATGGCAAAGATTATCTCTATCCACATTCCTTTAGAGACCATTGGGTTACACAGCAATACCTGCCTGAGAACCTTAGAGGTCGGATATTTTATCAACCTTCGGAACAAGGAGCGGAGAAAACAATACGTCAAAGCGTTTTACGTAAACGGGAGCTACAATTAGAATCCGTTTTTGAGGAATATCAAACCACTGAAGTCCTAACCAATTCTCCGAAGGATGCAAAACGTGATCAATGGTTAATGCGAGCAACAGGCCAACATAGCGAAAATCTCCAATTATTACGGGACAAACTTCTAAAAAAACTTAGACCGCAACGACATGACGTAGTCTTGGATATAAACTCTGGAACAGGTCTCGTTGGTTGGGAAATAATACGCCGAACCCCCGAAGGAGGAGTTTGGATGTACGCAAAAGATTCCAATGGCGCACGTTTACTAAACGATATGGCCGCCCATTTACCTGAGACGGATCGTCCCGTCATTTTATTCGGACCTCTAAGCAAACTCAAAAATCAAATCGAGGAACACTCTAAAAACATCCGCTTTGATGGAATATGCGGGCGAAATGTAATCTCAGCCGAAGCGAACAAAACTGCGTTAGCTAAAACGATTTTTGACCATGTCGCTCCAGGTGGAAGAGTAGTCTTTAACGAGAACATTTTTTTCCTCGCTCAGCGTCTGTATAAACTTATCGACGTTAAGATTAAAATTAGGGACCTATTTGATCGGCTTATTGAAGCCGAAGAAGCAATTTACAAGGATTCCACGAACCCTGACCTAATGTGGAATGAAGACGAGGTCAGATCCTGCTTCCTACATGCAGGTTTTGAAAAACTTACGGTTGAACGATATGAACAAAAATATCGTCGCCACATTTCTAAAAAGGAAATCGATTCATGGTTCGCGCCTGGATCAAAGTCGCAACCAACATACGCTTATTACTTGTCTACAAAGCTTGAACCCGACGAAATCGCTTTACTCCATGATTTTTTCCTAAAATCACTGTCAGGAAATACTGTAATATGGACCTCTAACCAAGCTATCGTCTTTATAAATAAGACTACAACAAGTTGATTTGTATACATTGAAATGTTAGATTACGGTTCATAGGGATCGAGATATTCAATTATTTGAAATTGGCTAACAAGGACTACATGGATAAACGATTCATTATCGCAATTGCATTTTTGATGGGATGCACCACAACCGAGAACCAAATATCAGATTTGGTAGAGCAGATGGCTGGTAACCCGATCGAATCTACAGCTTGGACGGAATCAGTTGAAGGTTTGACCGCTATCGGTCGTCCGGCAGCTAGGCTTCTTATTTCGCAACTGAACCCTAGTCATTACGTTGGGAAAAACTACAGAGAATTTCGCTCAGAAATAGAAAAGTTACGTACGGGTAGTGCTAGGGTTTTAGGAAGAATTAAACCACGTGGCGCCACTGGTCCGCTAAAAGATCGTATTAGTAGTGCGTATACTGATCCAGAGCGAATCGCATGTATTTGGGCGTTAGGAGAAACTGGATTTAATCAGGCGGGTATGGACGCACTTTTGAACGTGCTATCAGATAGTAACCCTATCATTCGCCTACATTCTGCAATAGCTTTAATCAAAATGGACAACGAAAATGGTTACGAAGAGATTGAGAATGCCGTATACGGAGATCAATCAGAACTTCGAGATATCGTAAATGTCGGTTTAAGGGAGTCCTCATATTTCGGAGTACCAGTCATAAAACGTCTAATGAATGGTGAGGGATCCGAACAGAAATTATTGAAGGAAATTTCTAATAGCGTTGGCGATAAATTGATAAGTCTTTTGCAGTCAGAAAACCCTGAAATACGACGAAGATCTAGTATTGCACTGGGAATACTAAATGAAATGCGTTTCGAAGAACCTTTACTGGGCTGTCTCGAAGATCCTAGCAACCAGGTGAAATTTAGTGCAGCTGCGTCACTAGCTGGTATTGGTAGCAAAAAAGGAATTGAATTTCTCTTCGAAGCCATGCGAAACGAAGACCCCATCCTTAGATCAAACGCAGTAAAATTTCTTGCTAAAGTACAGCAATCCGGAGAAATGGTGCAAGAGAAACTCATTTCATCAATGCAGGATGCTGATCCTATGTCACGCGCCGGAGCCGCCCAGGTACTTGGTTTAGCTAACGTCGTTGACGCAATTGAAATACTCGAAACAGCTACAACAGATAAGAGCCCTACAGTACGTGCTAATGCAATTATTGCTTTAGGGCACATAGGCCTTATCAGAAGCGAAGAACACCTAATTACGTCAACCCAAGATTCAGATGCCACAGTTGCTTACTATGCGAATTGGGCTCTGTCCCGACTAAATCAAACAAATAAGTGAAAAAAACTAAATGTACTGGCCTATTAAATTCTCTCCAATTCCTATTGTACTGATATCCGTAATATTCTTATCTGAAATCAATGCTTCAGAAACGCCCGAAACTATTCTCATCCGACAAGCGTTAAGAATGGATTTATCTGGGAAAAGACGCTCTGATTCGGATTTAACATTATCTGTTTATTCAAAAAATTTCGTTTCTTATGATGCAGAAAATAGAAACAACCCTATAAGTTGGAATATAATCATCGAGGGACGCCAAGCCTTACAAAATAGCTTGGAAAATGAGATACAAACCCATCGCTACGATTTACAAAGGACCATCCCATCCGTGAAAGTGCGTGGGCTCTTGGCGACNGCTACTTCATTGGATTCAGGTAACGTNGTTAACAGAAAGACTGGCGAAGTCCAACCGGTTTATGAAACTCAATTTTGGACNTTTGTTAAAAACGATGANAAATGGTCAATTACTAGTGCCGTTCGAAATATGGGCAACGGTAGCACTGAATCTACTAAGANCTCTATTGATGAAGATATCAAGACACTACTAACTCAAATTTCAAGAGATAGAGANTCAGGAGACACGAGTATAGGAGAAAATTTCTTCTCAAAAGACTTTATCGGNTACGATGCCAACAATAANCTCGATCCAACTTCGTGGAATATTATCTTCAGCGGTGCGGAAGAATTTTCGAATTACTTGACGCAAAGATCTCCACACGTTGACTACACTATCAATTGCAAACTGACANCTGCTTTCATTGGANCATCAGGATCAGAAGCAATCGCAATGACACGCGAGACTATAGTTGCCAGTCACAAAAAAGGTGTGTCAAAGCATAGTATTGACCGAAACGTATTTTGGACAATAAGCAAGCAACAAGAGGATGAATGGAAAATAACGGGCATGGCATATAATTTCGGTCCCGTAGTCGATTAAGACACTAATAAGGCGNGTTCATAAATTGTAAATGACCTATTAACAGCCCTAATAAAACCATAAACCCATTAAAATCAATACAAGAATCGTTAAAGAGGATTAATGGAAAAACTTTTTTGGTTAGCCANTTTCACGTTGGGATACTGGAGTTATTGCGTTTTTTGGGGAGTTAANGGAGCTCGCTCTACTAAAACTGCTACCGATTATTTTATTGCTGGGCGAACAATCGGAATGTGGGTTTTTGTTTTGGCTGCAACTGCAACCTCATTTAGTGGGTGGACTTTTGTGGGACATCCCGGTAGTATATACGGCATCGGTTTACCTTATGCTTTCGCCTCATTCTATGCGATAACTATACCGCTCACAGGAGTAATCTTTCTCAAACGCCAATGGTTACTTGGTAAGCGCTACGGATATATTACGCCTGGCGAAATGTTTAGTCACTATTATCAAAGCAGCACAATGAGACTCTTAACAGTTGTTGTTGCAATGGTTTTCAGCGTTCCGTACTTAGGCGTACAATTAAAAGCCTCTGGTTTTCTTTTTAATCGGCTTCTGTCAGGAACCCCAATAGAGCACTCTGCATTAGCTTCGGTTGAAGGTGGAGCAATAATGCTATCATTAGTTGTGTTTATATACGTAGCCTCCGGAGGGCTAAGGTCCGTTGCATACGTAGATTGCGCTCAATGTATTCTCCTTGCTTTGGGTATTGTCACTCTTGGTTATATCACGTTAGAGTTAATTGGAGGTTGGGAACCTTTCAAAGTAGGCCTTTCTGCACTTGCTCAAAAGCATCCGAATCTTGTTACCATCCCTACACGACCAGAATCCGCCTCATTTTTCGAGCAAATGGGCATGCTATTTTTGGATTCGTCAGGCGGATCATGGACTACTTTAATGATATTAACTTACATGTTTGCCCTTATGGGTATACAATCAGCGCCTGCATTTTCCATGTGGGCTTTTGCAAACCGAGACCCTCGGCCGTTTCCATGGCAACAAGTCTTCGCCTCATCCATAATAATCGGTGGTATAATGTTTTTGTTCACTGCGATACAAGGCTTGGGAGTACGCATACTTGACGAAGGAATCATTGCGGGCTCTCAACCCTTGGGGTTACCATCTTCAGATCAATTAGTTCCCTATTTGATCGACACTCTCGCAACTGAATATCCATGGCTACTTGGTCTATTAGCTGTCTGTGCACTCGCAGCTATGCAATCGACCGGCGCTGCTTATATGTCAACAGCTAGTGGAATCGTAACTCGTGATCTTTATAAACACTTTTTCAACCGAAATGCGTCCCAAAAAGCACAAGTATTGGTTGGGCGAATAACCGTAGCTATAGTTGTAACATTAGCGTTGATAGTTGGGTTGTCCTCAGGAGATGTTTTAGTCCTCCTAGGAGGCTTGGCAGTTTCCTACGGATTCCAAATGTGGCCAGCCTTAATTGGTATATGCTATGTGCGTTATTTCACCGGAACTGGAGTTTCTTGCGGGCTAGTAGCAGGTTTAATTGCAGTAACTGTAACATACGTCACCGAATTAGGCGGTTACTTTGGGATCGGCCGATATCCTCTCACAATTCATAGTGCAGGATGGGGTATTTTCTTCAATTTATTAATTACTGTTATTGTGAGTTCAATCACACAGGAAACAGTTAAAGGGTCCGCTGATCATCGTTCAAAGTATCACAACTTTATCTCAGAATACACTAAGCTACCTCAAAAGAACCAACGATGGAAAATACCCACAATTATCTTGACAATCGTATGGTTTTTATGTGCCATAGGACCATTCGCAGTATTAGGCAACGAATCTAATCCAAATGAATGGATTTGGGGTATACCAACTATCTGGCTTTGGCAAATCGTATGGTGGATAATAGGGTGCGTTATGATGTACCTCTTGGCATTTAAACTACAAATGTCAACGGTCCCCGCCCGTGAAGTCGAACCAATCAATCAAGAATATTGAGAACATGGGTTTCACTTCGCTTATAGTGCGCAGCATTAAAACTCCTTTGATCGGGCAATTAATCCTTTCAATATTAAGTGCAGCTACCCTATCCTCATTACTACCAGAAAAAGAAGGCATTAATGGTTGGAGCCTATTCCCCCCATTAGTTGCCATAAGTGTAGCCATCCTTACAAAACGTCTCGTCCTAGGTCTTAGCTTAGCTATTTTCTCTGGAGCATTTCTAAGTCAGCCAGATCATGTGACGTCTTCAATGTTGCTCCAAAAGACAATTTCCACTGCGTTGGTAGACTTTGTATGGAAACCACTTTCCGATTCATTCCAAATATATATCCTGGGGTTCACAGCCTCACTAATTGGAATGGTCCGCGTAATTTCACTCGCTGGCGGGACACGCGGTATAGCCGATTTACTTATCAAAGGTGCCGCGGGTGCCCGGTCTACACGAATCACAACT
>NZPK01000041.1 GCA_002693325.1 Gemmatimonadota bacterium
CCAGACACATAATACCATATTTAAACCGTTTCAAAAGTTCATAACTATAGTCGGTATACACCCATCCGTGTTTCGTTTTGAGTATATTTTCAATAGCTGGGTTATTTAGATCGGACGTGTTGAATAGACCTACCTGTGGCTGTGATGGATTGAGTCTTAGTTTGTACATATATCTTGGACTTTTGATTCGGTTGGACCGAGCCCCGTGCCAAATCCGCGAATTCCAAACAAAAACTGTTCCGGCTGAGCACACCACGCTAATTTTGCCACGCATATGCTGATAAATGTCAATTTCAGACATACGAATGTTGCGGAACTGAGTACTGGGGATAAAAAATCTTCCACCTTTTTCATTAGGAGTGTCTACACAAAAAAACGACAATTGTATGTCAAAATAATTTTCTCGAAAATCGGTAAACGAGTCTTGATGGGTGTCAGGACCTTTGAGCTCGCCAGCATTAATCAGGTGAGGGCCGTGATGATCGTACAGTGGATTTGGTCCAGCCAGTGACCGAATGAGGCCCATCACGATAGGTATCCGAAAAATTTCTCCGAGAGCGGTATCTTTCGGCCAAGTTTCTTCGAATGGCGTGCCTACAGATAAATAACCATTGAATTGAGAAATTTCTTTCAAACACGTTATGCACGGGCTGAGAAATACGATATTATCAAAACGGAAATAGCCATCTGCAATAAAGCTCACCATTTGTGTTGATATTAACAGGTGGTTAATCATTGCGATGGTGTTAATTTTCTTTTTTAATCTGCATTATGAATGCTAAAATATTTTGTGTATAACTAGAAAGTAAATAGATCGCGAAGAACATAAAAAATAAATGAGATTTGTATGTCAAAAATTTTTGTTTGTGCTCATCGCGGTGCTTCAGGCACTCGCGCAGAAAATTCATTAGCAGCAATTACTGAAGCAGTTAAGCTGGGTTGTGAAATGATTGAGTTCGATGTTAGGATGACTAAGGATGAACATTTGGTCTTGCTTCATGATCCGTTGGTAGACCGAACAACTAACGGAAATGGATTAATAAGGGAATTACTTTACTCTGAAGTACTTGATCTGAATTTGTATTTTGAAAATGTATTAGTAGATACTCATATACCCACATTGGATGAAGTTTTAGACATGATTCCATCTAATATAAGACTCAATATACACATTAAATCTGAACGCGAAGGTAGCAAAGGTAGTAATGATATTGTTAATGCTGTTTGTTCGGATATTCGAACGCGGGATCTTTATGGAACAGCTTTTATTGCAGGGACGGATGAAGTTGTTGAGAGCGTAATTCGGATTGATGAAAGAGTGAATAGGTGTTTATTGGGTAGTCAGGGGCGTATTGATAGTTATGCTCAAAAAGCACGGGATTATGGATGTACTAGCGTCCAACCATTAAACTCTTTGACTACAAAAGATTTCTGCAATTCGGCTAAGGAATTGGGCCTGGAGGTTCATCCTTTTTATGCAGATGAACAAATTGAAATGCTGCGTCTTATTGAATGCGGGGTAGATGGCATTCTCACAAACTACCCACATTTGTTAAAAAACTTACTGGTTGACTAAATATTAGAGGCTCTTGAAAATTTTCTGCGACTGATTTTAAGATGTTTAGATTGACATTTCTAGATTTGTCATGCTGCTTCGATTTGTGGATTATACTCAATACGGCGCATGAACCGTTCCCCTACATCATAATCAGGCTGATTGCTAACATACCGCCATAATTTAATACGTTGCATAAGTTCGTAGCGGTGTTCATTGCCTTCCCAGCCATGGTTTGTGTTCAAAATGCTGTCGATAGATGGATCGTTTAAATCGCTAGTGTCAAAAAGACCTATCTGCGGTTGTGTTGGATTTAAACGCAATTTGTACATATATCTATCCTTATCGGATCTATTTGAACGTGCACCATGCCACACGCGCGTATTCCAAACGTAGATCGTTCCTGCAGGGCATGCCGCCCAAACCTTGCCTTTCATGTGCTGATAGATTGTAATTTCACTCGTCCGCACATTTCTGTAGTGAGTGCCTGGAATTAAAAAGGTTCCTCCCATTTTGTCTGGTGTATCTGCTGCAAAAAATGATAACTGGATATCAAAATAATTTTCACGGAAATCTATGACAGAATCTTGATGCATGTCAGGACCACGTGTGTTATTTGCCTTTGTTAAATGAGGGAAATGATGATCATAAAGTGGATCTGGGCCAACTAAAGATTGGATTAAACCCTTAATCTGCGGGAGTCTAAAAGTGTCACCTAATGCAGTATTCTTTGGCCAAATTTCTTCAAAGGGAGCACCGACTTCAAAGTAACCATTGTGATGTTTCATTTCATCAAGACACGCATTGCAGAGGTCTTTAGGTACCATGTTATCAAGACGCAGATATCCCGAGGCTACGAATGAAGCCATCTGTTTTGAATTTAGTAGATGTTCATTCATATATTTTTTCCTCCAGTAGGGGATTAAATTTTGAAATGACCGTTTGGTATGGTAATGGTCCTAATTCGTATCCATCTTCTCGCGTCCGATGTTTTAATTCAGACATTTGTATCACTTGCCAACCGTCTCGCATTGCTTCCACGGCTGTATTATAAGGAGGGTCAGGCTCCTCGACTAGGTCTGTTATACGATCTCCTTTAGAGGCTTCGTATCTTGCCCAGGCCACAACTTGTGAGTCAAGGGCCGGCGTTGTTTGAAAAAGTACTATCACGTCCTGGACGAGTGGCATTATTGTTCTCCTGTGAACTTGGCAACCAGACAAAGCTTGCGGTAAATTGTCATCAAACGGTAAAATGGTCAAGTCTTTAAATGTGTGACAAAGCATCTAAAAAGAATTATTGTATCAATTTTTCGTGATTTAATATTTAACGTCTCTTAAAAGATGATTTTAAGAAATTTTGGATAGTATTCTCCATAAAAATTTAAAATGGCCTTATATTACTCAGTGTTTTTATTCGCAGTGCAGAGTGTTTTTATGGATTACGACAGGAGTACTATATTGGCGAAGTATTTGGTAACGGGTGGAGCGGGTTTTATCGGCTCTCATTTAGTAGAAGCAATATTAGAACGTGGAGATTTTGTCAGATTACTGGATAATTTTTCTACCGGCAAACGAGAAACCATTGAACTATTTGGTAGTAATGTGGAAATAATAGAGGGTGATATACGTAGTTACCAAATTGTTCGACAAGCTGTTAAAGGTATTGATTATGTCTTACACCAAGGAGCGTTACCCTCAGTTCCCAGATCTTTGAAAGATCCAATAACAACCAATGAAGTAAATGTGAGTGGTACTTTAAATATCTTGGAAGCGGCTCGTGATGCCTTCGTTAGTCGAGTTGTATTTGCATCTTCTTCTTCGGTATACGGATCAAGTCCAAAATTACCAAAGCAAGAAGATATGTTGCCACAACCGATATCACCCTACGCCGTTTCAAAGTTAGCTGGTGAGAGATATTGTCAAGTATTTACAAAAACGTACGGGTTAGAGACTGTGGCATTGAGATATTTTAATGTTTTTGGTCCGAGGCAAGATCCACAGTCTACTTATGCGGCATTTATACCTAAGTTTGTTCGTGGCATAATGGATGGAAGCCCACTTGTTATAGATGGAGATGGTCGTCAGTCCCGTGACTTCACTTATATTAAGAATGTAGTCAAAGCTAATTTATTGGCTACTAAAGTTGAGGGTATTGCCGGACGCGTATTTAATGTTGCGTGTGGCGTCAGTCTGAGTGTGAACGACGTGGTTAACCATATTTGCGAGGTAACTGGGCAAAAAGGAAACCTGTCTTATGGGGAGGTTAGAGTTGGGGATGTATCGCATTCTATGGCCGACGTTCACTTGGCTGAACAATTAATGGGATATCGACCGGAGATTAGTGCCCGAGAAGGATTAAACGAAGTAGTCAATTGGTTTCGTCAAAGAACGGAGTCGTCTTGAACATGGTAACGATAGTGAAAGCAAAGCAGTACCAAGCAAGGCCCCGATCTAATTGTAGATGTACACTGAGGCTTGATTGGGCTATATCCTTTGAGTTAGTGTTATGACTTTCTGGGCACATGATTCAGCGATTGTTGATGATGGGGCCGTTATAGGACGGGACACCAGTATCTGGCATTTTTGTCATGTTAGTGGAGGAGCTCGGATAGGAAGTCGCTGTTCTTTAGGACAAAATGTTTATGTTGGTAACGACGTGTCTATTGGTGATGGCTGTAAAATTCAAAATAATGTTTCGGTTTATGATGCGGTTACGCTGGAGGACGATGTTTTTTGTGGTCCGAGTATGGTTTTCACCAATGTCTATAATCCTCGCTCGGAAGTTGCCAGAAAAAATGAATATAGGCCTACGATAGTGAGACGAGGTGCGACTTTGGGTGCTAATTGTACTATTGTCTGTGGTAACACGATTGGTGAATATGCTTTTGTTGGTGCAGGCGCTCTTGTAAGCTTTAATGTCAAGGCCTATGCGCTTGTGGTCGGAGTTCCGGCTAAACAGGTGGGATGGATGAGTGCCTTTGGCACACGCTTAGATCTTCCTCTAGACGGTGAAGGATTTGCTCAATGTACGGAGTCGCTTGTGAATTACAAACTCAAGAATGGTATTGTGACGTCTTGTGATGTGTAGTTACACAAAAAACTAAGTATTCAAATAAAGATTAGCCGAAGCATAATCTTTTACTTCATGCTTTCCAAACGTTAGCAGAGCAGGATTTTTCTTTTGCCATGCAATTCCTTGTGTCAACTATTATTTGAGCATGTTTTCCTATGAATTCATAGTCATACTGACTATGATCAGTCGCAATAAGCACTAAGTCCATTTTTTTCAAAACCTCTTTCGTTAATGGTTCACTCTTAATGTCCACTTGGTGGTTGCGCATGGGTGGTATTTGCGGAAAGAAGGGATCATTGAAAGAAACGACAGCGCCTCGCACTATTAATTCCTCTATTAATTTTATCGATGGTGATTCGCGGAGGTCGTCAACGTCTTTTTTATAGGAAAGCCCCAAAACTAAGATTTTCGATTTTCGAATTGGTCTTTCGACTTCATTCAGGGCTTCCGCTACGCGACTAATTACATATTCCGGCATAGAAGTATTAACTTCGCCTGCTAACTCGATAAATTTTGTGCTTAGATCAAATTGGCGTGCCCGCCAACTTAGATAAAATGGATCAATAGGAATACAATGTCCGCCAAGCCCTGGTCCGGGATAGAACGCTGAAAACCCAAAGGGTTTTGTTTTTGCAGCATCAATTACTTCCCAGATGTCTATATCCATGCGGGTAAGTAGTACTTTGAGTTCATTAACTAACGCTATATTTACCGACCTATAAATATTCTCAAGTAGCTTGGCCGCTTCTGCTACTGCACAAGATCGAACGGGAACAATATGCGACAGTGCGAGATTGTAAAAAGCGACGGCGATTTCTGTGCAATCAGAAGAATATCCTCCGACTAATTTTGGGATGCTATCAGTAGAAAAATTTTTATTACCTGGATCTTCACGTTCGGGGGAGTAGGCAAGAAAGAATTCTTTACCAGCCGTCAAATTATTTTCTTCCAAAATTGGGCGTATCACATCGCTCGTCGTTCCCGGATATGTTGTACTTTCGAGGCAAAATAATTGCCCTGCTCGTAAGTATGGAGAAATTGCCCGTGTGGTATTTTCAACAAAAGATAAGTCTGGCTCTCTGTTTGGAGTGAGGGGCGTTGGGACACAAACAATTAAAGCATCACATTTACTTACGTCGGAAAAGTTTGTAGTTGCGCGGAATAGGTTGGCTGAGATAGCTTTGGTAACTGCAGCTGATCCGATATGTTTAATATAGGAATCTCCGGAATTTAATTGGTTGACTTTATCCTGATCTACGTCAAAACCAATAACATTTTGTCTGGCATTACAAAATGTGAGACTTAAAGGTAGTCCTACATATCCCAAACCAAACACACCTATAACAGCTTTGTTAGATTGTATTTTTTCTAAAACCTGGGTCTTCAAATTTTAATCCTTATCTTATTTTGATTATCAAAAAGTCATGCTATAAAATATAGTAAATGGATGAAAAAGTGAATCATATAAGGTTATTATTGTTTTTTTAAATTCACGAAAAGAGGAAAATGATTAATGTATTAGTTGCATTTTTTATTTTAAGACAGTTGATAGCATTATTCATTTTAAATGTAACCGTGGAATTTTGTGTTAGTACTTAAACGAAAAAAAATGTATTAAAAAAAAGGAAAAGGTAATGTCTAAAAACCCTACGTCATTTCCCGTATTATCTCGATCACAGCGTCTGCACCTTGAAGTTTATGGATATGTTATCATCAGAAATTTGATAAGCGAAAATGAAGTAGAGGCTATAAAATCTACGCTGTATGAGATGGAAGCGAATTTTGAAAGAACGGGAGAATTGCCAGGACCCAACTGTTTTAATACCAGCACGACAAATGACTTTTATAGAATTGATAATTTACCACATTTGGCTCCAGCATTTTTCGATTATGTAACTCACCCTTCAATAGTTGGGATGGCGGAGGAGATCGTGGGTGGCCCGGTACGTTTACAGCAGTCCGATGCACATATACGGAGACCTATTTCAAAACCGCGAGAAGACGAACCGTTTAACGGTTATCGATTTCATCGAGGAATTAATCCGGCATACCATCATTATGAAAAAGGGCTTTACCACTTTTCTTTTATTAAAGCACTTACTAATCTTACAGATTTAGGTCCTGAAGATGGAGGAACGACTGTCATTGCCGGAACACATAAAATCCCTCAAGATGTCCCTCAAGAAGATATTGTTAAAGCCGCATTAGATGATCCTACAATGATTCATCAGGTTGAGGCACCAGCAGGATCTACGTTGTTGTTTTATGAATCCCTTATTCATGCTGCGGGGATTATACGATCTAATAAGGATCGATTACTTATACTTGGTGGTTATATGCCTACTATGTTTCAAGCGTGGTCAGGGTATGATCCAGATATGAATTTTGTAAAAGGCCTTAGCCAGAAAAATCGCGAGTTGTTGACTGGTGCAAATAAATTTGACTGGCCGCGTGTCTCGCGAGGTTTGTGAGTTGGCTTTAATACTGTTTAGAAGACAGACATACAATAGAGTCGAGTCTGTATTGTGTCTTAATTTATTCGTAATTCTTGTAATAATCGGCGATTTGTTGAAAAAATAGGGGCCAATCTTTTACTCCTCCCTCTGAACGACCTAACCTGACAATAATTAGATCGAGTGCCGGGTCGATATAAATGTATTGTCCTAAGAGGCCTGTTGCCATAAATGCATTGCTCCCCGGTATAGTCCACCATTGATATTGATACTCTTTATCACTGCCATGAGAAGAATCGATTTTTGTTGACTCATTGACCCAGCTTTTCGAGACAATTTGTTGATTCTCCCATTTTCCGGAATGCGAGTATAAGCGTCCAATTTTAGCATAGTCTATAGCCGTCGCATTTAAGCAACAAAACGTTTTTTCTAATGGTGGCGCTCCCCAATCAGTACTCCAGGATCCTTCATACTCCATTCCTACCGGTGTCCAAATTACTTCCTGAAGATATTCTGTTAGGGTTTGGTCTTTGAGAACTCGCTCGAGCACTAAACCAAGCAATTGACTACTTCCACTCGAATATTTGAATTCGTATTCGGGAGGATGTTGAGTAGTTAATTTTTTTAATTGGCTTCGTAGGTTATTGCCATAATAAAAAGACGCTGCCTGGCCAAACGGATTTATATAATTTTCGTCGAATTTAATTCCTGAGGTGTTCTGCAGAAGATGTAGGAGCGTAATGTCATCAAACGCACTATTTGTGAGCTCTGGCACATACTTCGTGACAGAGTTGTTTATAGACTCGATCAAACCTTGATCCCAGGCGATTCCGACCAATATAGAAGTTACGGATTTGGCGATTGAAAAAGAAGGAACAACATCTGCCCGGCGATGACCCAGATAGTATTCCTCGAAATGTAGTGTATCTCGGTAGGAGATAATAAATGCGACTGTATCGTTTTGTTTTAGATGGGTTGGGAAATCCGTCGAATCATTTAACCCGTCGGCGATTACTTTTGGGTGTCGCGGAGTTTTTGTTTCATGGAAATAAAATGGTTGAACGGAAGGATGCAATACTTGAGCGGGGAAGATTTTATGATCATTTATGTCAGCAAAGTTGTAACGAACAACTCGCGCAAATTGGCATGCATTCGAGAAACAAATAATCAGAAAACATAAAGTCATGTAGGTAGCCAAACGATAGGTCTTTCGCATTTTAATGTCCATATACGGGGCTAAGGTATTTATTCTCTTGAAGGAAGGCTAATTCGAATAGAGTCTAAACGCAGGTATGGTTTGTTTGAGAGTGTCTCAATATCACTCAACTCTTGTTGAAGATATTCACGGTTTTTTTTAGTCGATTTGTTTGTAAGGCCACCTGCAGAATCAATTTTTTTCAGTTCTAAACGGCACTCTTCGATAGCGCGTTTATTTATATTTTTGTTGATTATCTTTACTTTTCTCTCAGCAATGGATCTCGCTTTTTCTAATTGTTTCTTTATCAAATTTATCGTGGTAGGTTTAAAAACAACCTTTTTAGACATTGGTTTCAGGTTTTCTATTTTCTGCTTTTTTTCCTGATTCGTTTTTTCATCGATTGTGACTTTTATTGGAGTTGGTGTCCAAAATCTACGGATGCGTTCGTTGACATTTGCTGGCGGCTGGGCAATAAATTGTGCTTCGATCAATATCCCTGTATTAGGTTCTGAGTGTTGTGCTAATGCTGTATTTCCTTTTGGATTGGACAGAAATAGATCTAGTAGATCTCGAAGCATTGGATGGTCTGGGTTCAGGAAAGTACGTTCAGGGTGTCTAAGAGCGACATCTCGGTCGAAAGTGAATATCATACTTTCCCCAATCCACCCGGGAATAGGATGGTAATTGGCTTCACTTGGACGAACATCGAAACTCCTATTGCCTATGTATTCTATGATCATTCCGTGGTAGTCGAAGGCTTTAATTATAAAATGTTCAAGATCTTTATCGGACTCACGTTGAAGCAAAGACTCTTGAATAGAACTGCCAAGAATAGGATCGAAAGAACTAAACTCTAATAGTCGATCGCGGCCATCCGCTATCTCATTATTTATGCGTACATTTGTTTCTTTCGCAAATTTGATTAAGTCATCCAATCCCGATAATTTATCATTAACTAATGCATCCAAAAGTTTTTTCGAATGAATTAACTCCAGATCTGAGGATCCATGCCACGCCTTGTCAAATATATTTATTGTGTCCTTATACCATTGTATCAGTCCATACTGTGGAGAACCTTCAAAGCTTAGAGTATGTATAAAAACGTCTTTTTTTTGTCCGATTCGATCGATTCGACCAATTGCTTGCTCCATTCGGTCAGCACCCCATGGAAGGTCGAAAATTATTAGGTGATGAGCGACTTGGAAGTTTCGGCCTTCCGCACCGATCGGAGAAATTATTGCTATGCGGGGTCCGTTTGGATCTAGAAATGGTGCCGCGTGTCTATCACGCTCTAACAGACCCATATCTTCGTGAAACACTATCACTTCTTGTTTTTTATCAATTAATGCTCTCGCTAAAGTCTCAGCACGAGAGCTTGTAGCACAGAGAATTAATACCTTTTCGTTTCTGTTTTTGTGAAGCCAGTTTTTGACACAATTAATACGCGGATCCTGTGAGTTTAATTCGAAGTTGGGCGTGGGTTTAATTAGTTCTGTAAATTCTTCTTGGAGAAGTTTCAAATCTCCGTTTTCCAATATTGTATGGTGACCAGAACGTTTTGGAAAGTTTGGTATACTTGAGCGGGTATTGCGAAAACGTGTTCGCCCAAGGCCATATAGATCGAATAAACGGTTCACAATTTTGTTAGGTGCAGTTTTTTCTATGGTCTCCGATGATTCTCCTAACTGATCTTGTAAAAAGCTTAGAGTTTGTGGCTCTAGTTTGTCGTCGGATTGTAGTTCAGATACAACATCAGCCAGTTTTTTTAGGAATTTGTTTTTATCATAATTTTTTAATACTTCATTTTCTTGAATTTGTTCAAGCAGTGCTAGACGAGCAATATGCCCTTTTTCGCTATTCCGAGCAGGTGTTGCACTCAGAAAGAGGCAATGGCTTATATCTTTACAGAGCGAAGTAATGGACTTCCAGGATTGGTGATCTGGAGTGAGGTGGTGTGCTTCGTCTAAAATTAGGAGGTCCCATTCTCGCTCTATTATTTCAGAAGATAATTTTTCTAATGGTACTACGAACAAATTTGCATCGCTTAGGGCTTCTTCAATGTAGTCTTCCTGTGCTCCATAGTATGCTTCTACACCCAAAACACGCAGTGTTAAATTAAATTTTAAATATGCTTCGGCTAACCATTGGTGTACAAGTGACGAAGGAACGATGATTAGTGCGGAGTTGATTCGGTTATCAAGAAGTAGCCGATGCATTATTAGCAGTGCTTCTATCGTTTTACCCAAACCTACTTCGTCTCCTAGTAGTACGCGTACTTTATTCTGAGAGCATGCCCGGTGTGCGACCGAGAGTTGGTGGTCAAGTAAATTGATTCGTCCGCCAAAAAAACCTCTCAGAGGCGATGATTTTAAATTATAGTTTAGTTGTACAGCCAAAGCGCGTAGTTCGAAATCATATAATTTGTCGAACTGCAAGTTGTTGAGACGGTTTTCTGGTGTTGAAACATTTATAGAGGAATCTAAATCTGTTTCACAGATCACTTTTCCTGCGCCTGAATAAATGAGAAGTTGATTCTCAGTTTCTATTTTTTCGATTTTAAAGGTTGTTGTAGTTGACCGGATAGTCTGACCAATACTGAGGATTGCCCGATTGAGCGGTGCGCTGTCTTGGGCATAGCGACGGTTGATATTGTGGGCAGGAAATCTTACTACAACTTGTCTCCCTTCTATCTTATCTATTGTGCCTAGGCCCAGATCCGGTTCTGTTGAACTGTACCATCGTTGTCCTAATTGGAAAGACAAAAGTGTTCTCCTGTGATAATTTGGCAGAGCCGAACTTAGTATTAGCGATAACTGTTTACAGGTTCAAAAGCAATCCATAATATAAGTGCAAATAATATTTATGTGCTTTTGAAGGAATTCTTATGGTGCAGTCGTTGGAAAAATTAAGGTTTGATAATCGATTTTTACAGGAATTACCTGGTGATCCCATTGAATCAAACTATTCTAGGCAGGTTGAACGGGCTTGCTACTCTCGTGTTATCCCTGCGCAGGTGACTTCACCTCAAATTATTGCATTTTCTGTTGATGTAGCGAAACTGATTGGTTTGGATCCCGACGAATGCGATACGGATTTATTTGCTCAGGTGTTTTCCGGAAATCATCTTTTGAGTGGTATGGATCCCTATGCAATGTGCTACGGTGGTCATCAATTTGGTCATTGGGCAGGTCAACTTGGAGACGGCCGTGCAATAAATCTTGGTGAATTATTAACTCCATCAGGAGTTCATTGGACTCTGCAATTAAAGGGATCGGGGCTCACACCATACTCAAGAAGCGCCGATGGTCTTGCTGTCCTGCGTTCATCGGTTCGCGAATTTTTATGTAGCGAAGCCATGCATCATTTAGGGATACCGACCACTCGTGCTTTAAGCTTGATTCTAACAGGGGAAGAAGTCGTTCGAGATATGCTCTATGACGGAAATCCGCGGCCTGAACCAGGAGCTATTGTATGCAGAGTAGCATCTTCATTTCTTCGCTTTGGCTCTTTCCAGATATTCGCGGCTCGCGGAGACAAAGAAAATCTAAAACGATTGGTAGATTACTGTATTAATAAAGATTATCAACATTTAGGTGCGCCATCTCAAAGTGTTTATCTCAAATGGTTTGATGAAGTAGTTAATCGTACTGCATCCCTAATAGCACACTGGATGCGTGTTGGGTTTGTTCATGGCGTTATGAATACAGATAATATGTCTATTCTTGGTGAGACCATTGATTATGGACCATACGGCTGGCTAGATAATTTTGATCCAGATTGGACTCCGAATACTACTGATAAGCAGGGACGACGTTACCGGTATGCACATCAGTCGAATGTAGCGCATTGGAATCTCGCCCAGTTGGGGAACGCTATTCTACCGATCATTGATGATGTTGACGCATTACAAAGCATATTGGATAGCTATGTCGAAATATTTGCTCAATCAAAAGCCGAAATGTGGAAAGGGAAATTGGGTATTGTTGATTATGACGAAGAATTAGTGAGTGAATTGGAGGCAATTTTAACTCAGGTTGAGACTGATATGACATTATTTTTTTGGCATCTTGCTGATTTGCCCCAACATCATNTCGGNAAAAAAAATATTAGATCCTTGGTCAAATTACTTGAGGTTTCGTATTACGACAATAATTGGGATAATGAAGAGTATTTATCTCGATTTATGGGATGGCTTCAACGTTGGAAAAATAAATTAAGACCCGACTATGTAGACGTTATGCGTAAGGCTAACCCGAGATATGTTTTGCGTAATTATATGGCACAGGTTGCGATTGATAGAGCAGGCCAGGGTGACATGTCTTTAATCGAAGAACTGTTAGATTTAATTCGAGCGCCTTATAATATTCAGCCAGAAAAAGATATATGGTCGAGTAAAAGGCCGGATTGGGCCCGCAATCGTGTCGGTTGTTCTATGCTCTCTTGTAGTTCATGACCTAAGTGTAAGCACATGCTTTTAGGAATTGATCTTTGGTGGTTGTATATCCGATAAGATGCTCAAAATTCAACATTGTTATTTTTTGAATCCAACCTCCTTCGGGTAGTGAAGCGTCAATTGTGTCCGGCATTTCAATATCACCTGGAGGGTTTGAACAATCGCGTAAAAGTATAACGCGATAGTTTCTTCCTACAGCTTCAGCACATGTGTAATGAAGACATGCTCGGCGACTGTAACCCAAGGCAAAAATTGTTTGAACTCGATTGGAACGCAAATATTGGTCTAAAAACGTATTATGAAAACCAGACCAAATCCATTTTGGGAAATTGGGCTCATCTTCTTGTGGTGCTACGCACTCTAAATACTCTGGAGAAAAATTAGGATTGGAACGCCAGCTTCTAAGGCCGTCATGACCAACGCCTTTTGTTCGTCCCCAGATTTCACCTAAGATATTTCCAGGGTTAGCTACAAGCCGAAGATCATTATGGATGTATGCAACTTTAATACCGATATGGCGCGCAGCATTAAGGGCTGGTGCAATCATATTTTCAGTTGTGGTGTTTGGAGAGGTTCCATCAATATCAACAGCTAATAATGCGCACTCATTTGTAGGGAGAGTTATTTTATCGTAACCATAATCGTATGCACCTTCATAATCTCGATAAAAACGAATAGGAATTTCGATGTGATTATTTTTCANGGCTCCTCGTATCCGACATTTTTCCAAATTCGATTAGCACGTTTTTTTGCAGAGTTAGTTGGCTCTATGTTGCCTAAGACAGAAGGAAGAGGCTGGTTCTCGTTTTTTCGATTTGGATCCGGTGACCAGTGGTCGTTGGCGTACTTTAACCGAACAGATTCTTTACGAAAATCTGGAATTTCCATCGAGGTTGAATCGTTTAGAGCAGACCGCCACGCTTGAATNCCAGCAATACTCATATCGATTCCGCGATAAACATCTAAGTACGGTTGTTCGTTAGTCCGGATTGCTTTGGAAAAGTAATAGCTTGTAAAAAAATCGCCTCCTCCGTGTCCAGCATGAGTAGCTTCGTTGTGATGTAGAGGAAAATCGGGCTTGTATACTGTTTCTACAGGAGTGCTTTTGCGTTTTTCCCAGGGCTCATACCAGACTCTTAGTCTTTGTTTNTCACCGTGGCGTGTGTTTTCCATTACACCTTTGTTGCCGTGTATACGGGTATAATTACCATGGCCACGGAGTCCGCCATGAAGAGATTTAACAACGGCGTCGTTATTCATTTTGCAAATGATTACTGCAGCGGTATCTCCTCTGCGCATGGTTTCTGTCACAACAGGATCCTGGTAGTCATAAGGAATCGCAAACCCATTAACAGCAACTGGGCGAGTGTCGGTGATATACATCACGGGTGCAATGGAATGTGTGCAGTAATAGGTGGCAGGGATCCAATTGCGCCAGTGATTATGTCCACAGCTTCGAGCCAGTATTACGTCAGCAGGATCGGGATGTACGTATTCACCCTCACCATACCGAAACGTTCCTATTTCCCCTTTTTTGTAAAGTTTACGCATTTCCTGGTTGTAAGCCATATAGGGGTAATTCTCAGCGAAAAAGTAGATTTTATTACTTTTTTCTACGGTTCTAGCTAATGCTACCCCTTCTGCCAATGTATGGCAGGCGGCTGTTTCACTCATTACGTGCTTTCCTTTTTCCAAGGCTCGGATTGCAAAGGGAGCATGTTCATGAAAGTAGTTGGCTAAAACAACTGCATCCATTTCGTGATCGAGAAACTCTTCGTAATCTGTGTAAGTTGAAACATCTAACTGCTCACCTTCATGAGTCAATTTATCTTCCCAAGTATCACAAATTGCTACAAGTTCCATTCCGGTAACTTGGGCAGTTCGCATGAATGTTCTACCTCGTCCAACTCCTACGACTCCGACACGAATAGGTGTTACTCTATTTTCTGTCATAGCATTATTTTCCAATTAATAACTTGGTTGACAACAGATTAATTCGGAGATGGACTCTGTGATAGCTTGAGTGAGTAACTCTAAGCANCCTGGAGCCAAAGCGGATGGCTCTTCTTGGTAAAGGCCTATACCGTATCGATCTTTTGGCAGTAAATAGGCAACCTGCGCATCGCCTCCCACTGGAGATACTAACAGCTGAAAGTCCGGGAAACGGCGCCGAAGAACAACGGCGATATTGCTGTACGGTTCAGCAGCTACAGTGACCCACAAAGCGTCTCCAAGTAATTGAACTCCATAGTTCAATTCGAAGTGAGATGTTTTTGGCAACCTGCTTAGTCGACCAAGCCAACGATGACATCTTTCGGCGCGAGCACCNAAGTCTCTTGCAGAAATAACGTCATTTTTTTCGTCTGCTTCAGCTTGTTTTTTTGTCAGANTGAGTATGTCTTTTTCTAGCAGCTCCTTAGTTGGTAAATTTTTTAATGGAAGAGCAATTTTGTCATATTTTACTGAAAAGCGAGTAGAAGCCTTCGACCGCTTAGTATTATGCCGTTGCCATTTCCAAGTTCCTATCGTAGCTCCGGAAATTACTGGTCCCGAGTAATGAAAATCATGATTCGGTGATCCTAACCCGTAGATAATAGATAAAGCGGCGTGTGCAACTTGCTTACCGTTTCGATCGGCGATTTCGGTNTCTCCAACAAATCCTTCTCGAGGACCGATATCACCACACGGAGCTTGGAGGTAGCAGCAGGAAGATCCTGTCTCTCCTTCTACTGTTTCTCGAAGAGAACCTACAAAATCAGGGCTTATCAGAGAATTATCCCATGCCAGCGTTGTTGGATGACAGCCGTAGTGAATGATAAATAGAGTTGGAGTATCGTTTTCATTGCAAACACGAACCACAGTTAAGGGGNTTTCAATTATCTCATCTGGATTATGTCCAGTGGCGTATAGTTTATTTTCCTCATCATAAAAATCACGATTGCTGGCCATTTCACAAGTCCCCTGCCCGTAGGTGAATGTAGCNGGGTATAGATTCGCAAGAGCCTGTGATGTTAGATCTTTAATGTTTTGGGCGACCTCGCTCAAATATGGTTCAATTAAATTACCACCGGGTAATTCAAAGCGATTTGATTCAAAGACGCCTGCTGAATGGGAATGTGAGCACGTTATGATTACGCTCTTTCGAGGTATTTCTGCAATTTTTGCCGCAGGAGCAGCAATTTGGTCCAGTTGATTATTGTTTAGATAAACAAAGTCTAATTGAATTCGTATGTGACGATTAGCAGGATCTCCGTTTATGGGTTCAAACACGAATAAGTGACATTCTAGTGGTTTGTGTATTCCTGTTGCGATATCGTGGCGAGCAGCNCCCCACATTCTATGATAAATACCTATGGGAGGCGTGATGTTCTTTTTTGCATGGCCAAAAAGAAGACGGGATGTTGGACTCGGAACATGAGTCTTGGACATATTTTTTCCTCTGATTTTTTTAAATGACGTTCCAGCTTATTTCGCAACCTGCATTCATTGGGGTAACATTACCATANTGTATGGGTATTGTAAAAGTTTCTTGTCGAAGTCGAATTTCTTTTTTTGTTGGTTCGATATTGTATACTTTTTGTGCTGTATCAGAAACGAATGCTTGGAGCTTGTCAACCTTATCGTGATGATGAAAAAGCTCGGCTAACATAGGTAGAGCAATGGGAGCTGTAAAAACACCGGCAGCGCATCCGCAACATTCTTTCTCATGAACAGGGTGCGGAGCGGAGTCGCTACCGAACATCAATTTTGGATGAGCATTTAGGGCAGCCTCAAGTAGGCTGTTTCTGTCTTCAGGCCGCTTCGCAATAGGCTTGCAAAAGAGATGTGGCTTCATTAGGCCACCTACGACATCATCTAAGGTGATTAGAAGATGCTGTAGGGTTACCGTGGCATATAAATTCTCATATTGATCAAGTAGAGAAACTGCATCAGCAGTTGTAATATGCTCCATCACGATTTTTAAATCAGGAAATCGGCTTGCTAAATCCGAATATTTTGGCAAAAAAAGGGTTTCTCGGTCTAAAACAAATCCTTCTGGATCTTCTCCGTGTACTAACAAAGGAATTCCCATATCCTGCATGAGAGAAATAGTTATTTCAGCCTCAGATATCGAACTAACGCCTTTTTCACTATGTGTCGTAGCGCCAGCAGGATAAAGTTTAATACCAATAATGTGGTCTTTTACGGCCAAAAGTTCTTTCTCTGTGTAGGACCGAAAAAAGAGTGTCATGTAAGGAGTAAAAGCGTGGTTTTTACATGCTGTTAAGACTTCTGTTGTGTACTCTTTCAATCTCTCAATAGAATCGACGGGTGGTACTAAGTTCGGCATAATTACGCCACCAGCGAAATGGGCAGCGCTTAGTGGCGCCACTAACTCCAACATCGCACCTTGTCGAAAATGTAGATGCATATCTAATGGTGAATTGATCACTATTTCATTACATGAATCCAAACGTATCTCCAGATGTATTTTTATGAGGCAGCATTTNTTCTTGGATCCANTCCCGCGCGAATTAACGATTCCCAAGGCTGCAAAGGTGATTGTTTTAAGATTGATTCTAACTCTGCTCGGAGTTGATTAGAAGACGTGGTTTTTTTACCTAAGCAAGCCAGTCTTGTAAGTGCGTCCATAGCCAAACCTACACAAATAGGGTTAGACTCCGAACGAATTATTTCACAGAGAACTTTTATGATACGATCCGAAGTGTTGCCGAGATATTTTATTCCGTGAGAACAGATTATTACAAGAGACCATAATACGTTTTCACGTACAGCAGACCGCACCGGTTTAAAACGACTTTGGCCTAAATCAGTTCCGTCCCCTTCACATATGTCACAGAAATCAGTTGGGCGGACAAATTTAATACTGCGATTTTGGCTTTTACTCATCGAGAGTCGATTTACTTCACGNTCNAGACTGTCACAAAAAGTTTCGCAGANAGCTGGGATATATTCAACACCTTTTTTGTTTCCTATTGCTCTGCGTGTTATGCAACCCAAGCTACTGGCCGCTACTGAGCGAACAAAAACTGAAGGATCTTGGTTTAACCGATTTTCAATGGCATTCAAGGAAATTTTGTTTAATATTCCAGAATCACCCAGGCCGTATACGCCAGCCTTTCGAAGCCATTTAACTGGTGATTTTGTTGCCTCGACGAAGATGTCACTTGCAGCCTCTCCAATGGCTATCAGACCATGAGTAGCAGCTCGACGCACGCTTTCACGTTCGGAATAGAGAGCCTTTTTTAATATTTCTTTTGAACGATTTTGGTGCTCGGTTTGGGCAAGCTTATATGCTGCACCCATTCGTTGAGGTTCGGCATTTTCGCCTAAGCTATAAAGTTGTTGATTCAATGATTCCAAACAATCTATTGAAGATTTCCTTTTTTCAACTGGTATTCCAGAGTGTAGCCAATTCAAATGGTAGTTCCATATAGCTGTCGTATCATCATTTACAGTTGAATAATCTACACCTGTTAATTTATCTGTNCCTAAATTGTTCCAGTCTACTTCGTTTGGTGAGTCAAGATTAGGATGAGGTTCTTCAGTACGATACAACCAAAAACGCCACATAAATCTCGGTTTGTTTTTCCAATCTTTCCAATGGTCTCGTCTATGATTTCCCCTATGGAAAGTATTGTGAGAATAAAAAACTACGCTACCAGCTTGAAGGGGTGCTGCCTCCAATTGTTTAACTAACGGCCATCCGGTTTTTGATACTGCTTCACGCATTCTTTTATCATGATCTGTTGACTTATTGATTATATCTGCGCGACTATATTTTGAGTCGGGACCACTAATTGTTTCGCGTTCCATACCGGAAATTTGATAACTAAAATCTAAATGTTCTGCACCGGCGAAATTGTCTTGATTCTCCTCACTGTCAAATGACCAATAGTGTGAATAAGGTATTGTTGCCGTTGGGCCCATGTCTTCGTCGACGGCTTGTGGATAATACAGCATTTCAATCTGAATTGCCTGATGGTGACGTTGTTTCTTCCCATTATAGGGGCCATTATCGTCTTTATGCCAATGTTGATCGTTGCCCCCACTAGTGAATGAGGCATTGTGGGTAAAGGGAACGATTGCCCAATTGATTCCTAAAAGGCTATTACAGACAGACACAACGCCGGGAGCATTGATTATATCGAGGATGTCAGGAATGTCAGAAGGTCGAACAGGCGTCCCGTTATCAACCAATTCTTTTTCTCTTTTAAAAATGCGGGAATGGGTTTTACCATCAACTCCAACATCCTCCGGCGAAAGGACTAAAAGTCCTCGGCTGGCGAATTCTTGTTTTACCAGGTGTAAAGGGGTATAGTAGAAATTAGAATCTGCTAGCTGTTTTTCCATCGTTTACCCATATAAGTAAGTAGTGATCGGAGATCAATAAATTTAATTGTAAAACAACATCATTCTTTGAGTAGTTATCTGTTTTTACCAATCGACCACAGATCCATCATCCGGGTCAAAACGAGGCATGTAGGCATTAGGTTCACCAACTTGAGATGCGAGTTTTTCTTCGTCAATTTCTATCCCTAAACCAGGTTGAGTCGGAATCGGCCTGAAACCATTTTTTACTGGTGAGAGCGGGGTTGCCAATAGATCTTCATATTCGTTATCTCCGCGTTCCTGAGCAAGGAAATTTGGCACACATGCTGCAATCTGTAAACTCGCCGCTAACGAGCACGGCCCTTGCGGATTGTGTGGTGCAATTGGGCTGTAATAAGCTTCGCCCATTCCGGCAATAATTCTCAATTCACTAATACCTCCAGCATAGCATATATCGGGCTGGAGGATGGTCGCTGCCCGCTTCTCTAATATTTCTCGAAAACCCCATTTTGTAAAAATCCGTTCGCCGGTGGCAATGGGTACATGTGTTTTTGCTGCAATTTCTGCCATGACATCTATATTCAATGCTTGTACTATTTCTTCATAAAACCAGGGTTTATACGGCTCTAATGCTTTTACCAGTAGCAACGCGGTTGGAGGTTGGACCGCTCCGTGAAAATCGATAGCAATGTCGACTCCGTAACCATGTTGTTCGCGTAAGGCTGCAAATCGTTCAACGACTTCATCTACGAAAAGAGCATTTTCTATGTATTTGAAGGCTTGTCTACTACTTTGTGGACCAACTTTCATAGCATTAATGCCTGTATCTTCGCTCACGTGACCATAAACTCGGACTTTGTCCCTAGTGGGACCTCCGAGTAACTTATATACTGGCACGCCATAGCATTTTCCGGCAATGTCCCATAGCGCCTGATCGATGCCTGAGATAATTGCCGTTTTTATTGGTCCTCCTCTGTAGAATGCGCCACGGTGTATTGCCTGCCAGTGGTGAGCGACACGTCTCGGATCTTGACCGACTAGATAGGATGAAACTTCCTCAGCGCCAGCAGCGCATGCTTTTGCATCATCTTTGAGCATTTCGCCCCATCCTGCTATTCCAGCATCGGTTGAAATCTTGACAAATACCCATGAATTTTTCAGAACAAAAGATTCTATTTTTGTAACCTTGATCGCTTCGTTAGGACCGATAGGTCCTTCCATTTTTGATGTAGACATTACCGTGCTCCTCATTCATTTAATTTGATTGAAAAAATAAAGGATCATTTTTAGTCTTCAGTCAATCCGTTTTTTATTATAGGGAGTTGGATCAAATCCGGGATATCGTATTACCATACCATCGGTAAATTGTTTGGTCCAGAGTGAATCGCCCGGAGGGGGGAAGCCAAGTAGTTCACGCTGTCTTGGTGTGGCTTCAACAATAAATCGTTTCATAGCTTCGCCTCGTGCTCCACTTTTGTAGGTGAAAGTTCGCGCGCCATCCCAAGGACGATCTTTCCTGTTAAATCCGACCCACATCGTAGGTCTATGTCCTTTGTCAGATAGAAAAGGTGATGCGGCGTGTCTGGTAAATATGCTGTATAGACACACGGATCCTCCAGGTACGACCATAGGGACAAATTCATTATCAGGACTACCATTACGTACCATGCGAATCGGTGCTAATTCCAAGGTTACATCCTCAAAGCAGTAAAAGCAGGCCAAGTGTTTGAAGTCGTCGGGTTGGATAATCGGTCCGAGCGTATTGTTTCCATAGTCGATATGAAAATCTGTCCAGTGCTCTTCCCCTGCGTATTTTATTCCAAGGTGACCCTCCCCTAAACGTATTTCTCGAGTTTCAAGGACACGCTCGGCAGCATCTATGAGATCTGGATGTGTTGTGACATGATTTAGGCCTGAGTGGTCCCACGGAAACAGGACTTCTTTAGCTGTTTCGTTTTTCCGATTGGCCTCAATATAACGATGATATGGAGGGGCAAAGTGCTTATAAAATCCGTCCAATGCTGATCGTCGTTCATTTTCTGTTAAAAAGTTTTCAATAATTAGGAATCCGTCTTCTTTATACTGTAAAATCTGCTCGTCTGTGATGTACATGTGATGTAAGTCTACCTTTTGAATACCAATTTTGTTTTCATTCAATCAAAGAAATAGTAGATGCAGATACAACTATAAGAACTTCTTTTCGCGATTATACCATCAATTTAAAAAGTTTTATATTTTTGAACACAATTCACAGCGCTATTGCCGATGTGACAAATNGTACAACTNCAACTCGCACTACCTNCATGATTTTGAGTAAAAATTATCCCGTGAGGAGAATNTATTGGNAGAAGGTAAAGGTGATGGATGTATAGATTCTCGNAGACATGATATTGACGTCCTGAGAGTATCTGCTCTGCTTCTACTTATCGTCTATCATGCTGCTATATCATTTCAGGGTTTTGCACCCTATATCGCATTTCCCCAAAATGGGGAATTACTAGAATGGCTCATGATTCCTGGCTCTTTGGTCAATATTTGGAGGATCCCGATTCTATATGTCATTTCGGGTATGGCTTTAGTTTTTTCTTTTCAACGATATGAGGTTAAAAGAGTAATTCGTCAAAGGCTAATACGAATTGGGTTTCCTTTGNTTGGAGGATGGTTAGTNGTTGGNCCTGTAGGCTTCTGTTTAAGTCAACTCTTCTATGGTAAGGAAATATCTTATGCTCTAAATCCCCTTCATTTATGGTTTCTGAATAATATAATCGTCTATATTCTCGCCGGATCTTTCTTATACTACTTTTTTTTTCAAAGCTCTCACGGACGAATTAACCGCATATCGCGTCGAATTTTTGGAAGTATTTACGGGCTGTTTGTAACATTGTTTTTTGGGATTGCCGAAGGTTTTCTATTGAATCCTGAGGTTTATGTCTGGTTTATAAATGGAGCACATGGTTGGTCTATAGGTTTCATTTGTTTCATGTTAGGAATGTTGTATGCTAACAGTGGGAAAAAATTTTGGAGAGTCGTTTCCAGACTCAGAATGTTTACTTTTCTTACNGCAATCGTCTTGTACCTGTTCCGTCTTTTTGAATATCGGTTGGAAAAAGTACCTAGTTATTTACTGGGCATAGAGTCGATGCTCTGGATATGGGCAATNCTCGGGTTCGGTCACTTATTTTTAAATCGTGATTCATCTTTGATCAACTATCTTCGTTCAGCTGTTTTCCCCGTTTATATACTGCATCAACCAATACAGTATATGTTGGCGTTTGTAATTTTTCCCTTGGATATTTTTCCATCTCTGAAATTTCTTTTATTGGTTTTAAGTGTGTTAATCGTTTCGTTTGGGTTTTATCAATTTATTCTTAGACGTATCGAAGTTGTTAAACTTTTTTTTGGAATTAGATAGAAAAATTATTTTGTTAATGAATGGATTTGAATTTTTATTTGTAACTTAATTGTTTTACGAACGATGGCTTCTATAGCGAAGCTAACACTTTGGCTTTATTCTTAACAACTTCGAATGATGGACTTAATTCTCCTGTAAACATCGGTTGGTTCAGACCAAATATTGCTAAAGAAGGTTGTGGGTTATTCGCCGAAGATGAGTGGAAAATTTTGCAAAAAGGACATCTTAATTTTGCACTCGTCTAAGTTTAGATCGTTTTTTCGTGCTTTTAGTAGTATATCTTTTTATCCAATGTCTTCGGGCACGTAAAATCCATTAGCTCGTTGCCAAGCTGCGGCTTCGTCATATCGACTCTCAGGGATGGGATAGCAATCATCCAAGTGTCCGCCTTGCATTAGGTAATGACGGGCGGCTGGTTCCCACCAATGTTTATTACACCCATCTAAAACTTCTTCGATTTTGTTCCCCGGGAAAAAACAAACNCCGTCGTCGTCCGCACGGATCCAATCTCCAGGCATCAGTGTATTGCCGGCAACAGAAATTCGGACGTTGACTGCTAAAGGAGCTAAGTCATGTTGAGCGTCATAGTCAGTTGTTGTACGAGCGTCTTGAGTCCAAATCGGGAAGTTCTGAGTGGCTGCCTCTGCGTAATCTCGGATAACACCATGAACTACGAGTCCAGCAGCTTTCCGGTTGTTTTGCAGGGCTAAAAGCATATTGCCACCCAAAACACCACTTCGGGTGTTACCTTCGGCCTGAACAACCAACACATAGCCCTCTTGGGTTNCATTTACTGCAATCCGATGGTTTTGGTCTTCGATCTTTGCGTATTCACCGGTAGGCATTAAATCGGGACGCTGAGGAGCGTATTGCAAAGTAACTGCTGGACCAAGAATATCATGGCCTTTTCCACGAAAGAGTGGAGCAATACCGTTGAAAAAAGTACTAGGAGAACCGACAACGTTTCTGGCTACTACCGAAACTGTGGCGGCGGAATATTTTATTAGTTCAGGTATTAGACTCATGTCGGGTTTTGGAAATTCCCATACGTCTTTTGGGGCCATTCTGAATTTAGGTGGTTGTGGTCCAGTACTCATCAAAATTCATCTTTCGGTTAAGAAGTTCACTACGTCTCATAATTAGTAACACACAAATATTNCGGTTGGTCAAGTTTNGTACGTTCAGTTAGTATCAGATGACTATAGAACATGATGTGCCTTTAGTAATTCTTTGGATTCGTTTGATGCTAATGACGAGGCCATCGTTTTTGGAGGTAACCTCACCTANTATGTCACCATGTAAATTTCTTATTTCGCCGAGCCTTTTTCCGGCGTTCACTTCATCCCAGACTTGTACAAGAGGACGCCACAATCCATTGCAGGGAGCATGATTATGCGAGGCCATGTTTCCGGATCCATGGCCAACACTTCTGATTTCTGCTCGTGGTAAAGTGTTTTTAAGTCCCATTTCTATAAGTTTAAAGTGCTGCATGATACGTAATAAACCATTTTTATACTCTTCCTCTCCCTGCATTCCCCATGTTGTTTCCCAGTATGTTGCGGGTATTCCGGCTAAGTATGCCCCGTAAAGAGCAGTGCGGCCATTGTCATCATTTCCCAACGGTGTTTTGGCAACAGAGAGAGCGTTAAATTCGTGTCCCCACACAAGAGGCAGACCACTTGCAAGGCTCATTTGATGCTGTTTTTCAGTAAGTTCGGGTGCATTTGGATAAATATTATACCCTGAAAGGGTCGCACCTATGAGTGTAGGACCGAAGGTGTGAAGCGGGATTAGACATGCAGGGCGAAACGGTTCTGGTTGTGAGATGAAATCCTGCTGGATAGTGAAGGCTATTCTTTCGGTCAGTTTTCCATCAGGTAATCCGGGATAGCACCGGGCTAAATTTAATCCATCNAGTTTACTTTCTCGCATATCGTGACGATAGCTGTCGACAGAACAGCAATTTATACCAACCACTCGTCCGTTTATTTGTTTCGGGTTTAAAGAGCAGAGTGTCTCCTGCAAAGCGGCAATNTTTTCATACTCGTTCCCATGNTCTCCAGCAATAATGAGAATAGTAGGGCCATCGGCTCTTCCGTTAACGACCGTTACAGGTAACGAATTTTTATGGTCAATTTGACTTTCAGGTTTTCGAACGATTGGATGAAAATAATGGGTAATCTGACCTTTTTCTTTTTTAGTCCATTCGCTTAAAGTATTTGGAGCAGAGTNATNGTAATATGGGTCTATTTGTTTAATCGATGAAATATGTCGGTTATGCAATTTGGTTTCCTCTAGATGTTTATTTAACGCAACAAAAGTAGCTGCTTATTGGCGATGGAATTTATTTTTATAAATGGGCGATTTGTGTAATGTATTTTTAAGAAATATATCCCGGAGGCGGAATTGTGATTTGAGTCCGTTTTACCGTCCCAATTCCAATTGTATTTTCCGGCTTGTGCATGTTTGAAGTTTTTGGAAAGGATCTGTTGTCCCAAAAGATTGTGCAATGTGATCCGTACATTTCCCGCCGAAGGTATTGAATAGTAGATTGTAGTCGTTGTGTTGAATGGATTAGGATAAGGCATATCAGCGGAAAATAACTCAGGTATAGTATCGTATTTTGAAATACTTGTTAAATCGCGTCGGCCGAAGGAGCTCTCTATTGCCTGCCATGGTCCTTTTTCTTCTCCTTCATAACCCAAGGCCCAAATTCCTATGCCAAGCAGATCCGTGTCTTTTGCAAGCTTGTATTTGACTGAGAGACTCTCTCCATTTTCGAACCAGACCTGTCTCCACACGTTGTTTTTTTGATATGCGTACCAAGGCGTTTCCGATGTGTGATCCCAAGACACTATAAAATCTAAGGATTGCGGAAAAGCATCTTTGATTGTTGGGTAATTTATAAACTCCTCTATCTCGCTTTGAGGCTGTGGAGTCTTTGTTTGCCATCTACAGCCATAATATGGGACACCGAGTATGAGTTTATGCTCTTTTACTTTGACTACTTCTCCATAGTCTCGTGAATCTTTTAGTAGAGAAGTCAGATTCCGACTTCCTCCATTTACAGGTGCAGTTGCTCCCGTTTTTTTACTCCAACTTCCTGCAAAGGCGTAGCCCATTATGAACAGATAGTCGCATGCGTCAGCTATTTCCAAAAAATCCCAGTTATTGTTCCAGTTAATTGCTGGGCTGGCGAAACTTACCTCGGAGCCCGGTATTTCTAAATGCATATGCTTCGTCAATTCCTGAAGAAAATTTGGCAATAATTTTGGCCATTCATTTGTGCCTGGTCCCTCAAAATCAACTATTACACCATCAACGTTCCCTTCACGAACTTTCTCGGTAATCTGTTCTATGAACCTAAGCCTATGGACTTTATTTTCCAGCAACGTCCTTACTTGGTGATCACCAAACAGTGTTGCAGTTAAGATGACACGAACACCGTGACTATGTGCACGGTTAATTAATGCAGTCCAGGGCCATTCGTGATCGTCAGATATGGAGCCGTCGGGATTGATCTCTATTGCAAATGGAGCTATATGTGTTAACAAGTTAAAGTTTATTTGCTCGAAATAACTATCGGCAATCCAGTAAGGTAAGAAACCGAACACTACAGAGTTTTGTTTTGTCAAACGGGCATTTGGTAAGGCTCGAGGGGTATTTTGATTGCCAATTAGTTTTGCTGATGTCGGGTGGTTTTCGTATTCCAATTGGGCGGCATGATGAATACTGACGGGTTTCCGCTGGGCTGGTAGGTTTGCTACTGTATCTATAAAGATTATCNAAATGATTAAGATTACGGTTGGATTTAGAGATAATCTACGAGATTTAGATTTTATAGCCGTTGACAAAGGTTTTTTAATTGAAAACATGGAGTATGAAAATTGTTTGTATGAGTTTGTTGGTTGCCATAATATTAGACATTGGAAGAAGCAATGTATGAAAGTTATTGAACGAAGTTGAAATCTTCACAATAATCAAGAAATGATAATAAAAATGCCAACTTTTTATGCGGAACATGAAAAAGATGAAATAAAGATTTTTTCTACGGCTGTCAGTGATCCTGTTGTTACTCAACATATTCGTCCGGATCATAGGCCATTTCTTCACCCAATTTCCCCTCCTGATGGAGTTGGAGAATTAACGGAATACAGCCCAGGACATCATCCTCATCAGACAGGATTATATTGGGGGTTTACTCGCATAAATGGTTCCGACATAGATAAAAAAATTGTAGATGAATGGTTTTATCGATCCGATAAGCCCTCTAAAATAGAGGAACAGATTGGTAGAGACTTTTTCCACAATCCTGGTNGTGACTACTGGCGGTTGAATGAGGCTAATGTTTTGGTTAGTACTGGAGACATTGTACGGTGGCAATCGACGTATGATCTTCTTGANGATTCAAAAGAGACGCTTCTTTCTGAGACGCAAGATTGGAGCATAAAAGAATTTGGGGCTGCTCTTATACTTGATTTAGAATGGCAAGGACTGGCTCGTAAGCAAATCAGAGTAAATACTTTTTCTTATGGTGGACTTTTTCTGCGAATGCCATACCGGGCAGAAAAAGGTGGGATCGCTTTAAATAGTTCAGGTCAATATGGAGCAGAAGCGGAAGGTCGCCCTGCTAGGTGGGTGGGAGTTGAAATGCCTATATGCGGCAGAGAAGAAATGCTGTCGCCCAGTTGTTCAGTTATTATTATGGATCATCCGTCCAATTCTATTTACCCTACACCTTGGCGGGTAGATGGTCAACTTGGTATTGGACCATGTCGCGCCATACATGAATCCTGGGATATAAAAGAAAGTAGCACAGAATTGTTTCGGCATCGCATAATGATTACATCGGGNGAGTTGTNTCCCGACCAAATTGAAGAATCTTGGGACGATTTTGCTGTAGCTTAATGGACTTATTCAGACTTCTCATGCCATTTGCGTTTTTGCATTTTAAATGAATTGCACTTGGGGGCNATTAAGTTGTAGAAGACGATATAAAATAAGGCCCAGATTCCGTCTTTTAAACCGATCTTTTTCCCATCTTCGTAAGTTCGGCCGTAGTATGAAATGGGACATTCATATACTCTGCAGTTNAGGTGAGCAAAAAGAGCAGTTAACTCGACTTCCATTCCGAAGCCTTTACTTGAAAAAGAGTANTCATCTAAGATTTCACGTCGGAAAACTTTATAACAAGTCTCGATGTCTGTCATGTTGTAATTAGTAAGACANTTACTGAAGAATGTNATGAATTTNTTTGCTAAGTAATGATAGAAATAAAGAACCCTAGAAGCCTTTTTCACTAAAAAACGGCTTCCATATACCACGTCTGCAACACCTTTTTCTATGGGTACGAGCATCTCTTGTAATTCTGCAGGATCGTATTCGAGGTCAGCGTCCTGAATTGCCACAATGTCGGTTGTTGCATGTTTAAGTGCAAAATTTATTGCGGCGGTTTTTCCTTGATTCTGACTTAATCGGTGAGATTGTATTTTTGGAGAATCGTGACGTTGAATGATTTCGAAACTTTCGTCTTCGGATCCATCATCTACGACGATCACTTGATCGATAAAATCCAAAGAACATACGTTATCTAAAACAGTTTTTATGGTTTTGGACTCATTGTAGACGGGTACTAAAACTGAGAAACTAGGCATATGCTATCGCTGGTTAGGGTATAGGGACAATGTATGATCATTTTAAAAAATATAGTAAGATAAGATGAATGTTGTATAGTATGCCCAAATCGATGTTATAATGCCAGTGGATTAGGCAAAGTCGTTTTTTTAGTTTGTAAAAGATTTTGTTAAACCAAAAGGTTTTTTGTATTTCTTATGCATAAAGAGAGGTGATTATTTGAAGAAATTCCTTTTAATTGGAGACTCGATTCGTTTGGGTTACCAAGATCAGTTTATTGAGATAGTTTCAAATCATGCCTCAGTAGACGCTCCCGAAGAAAATTGTAGATTTTCATATTATACTCTCTTCAATTTGAGTTCCTGGCTTATGGAGAGTGGATATGATGCAATTCAGTGGAATAATGGTCAGTGGGATACTTGTTATATGCGGGATGGAAAAATACATACGCCTTTGAGTCATTATCTGGAGGTCCAAAAAAGGATAGCGGATATACTTCTATCAAAGGCCCCTAAGGTTGTTTTTGCTACGACAACGCCGGTTTGGCCGGAAATGGCTAGCAAAAATATTTGCAATACTCGTCGTAATGGGGACATAGCAGAATACAACGAGAAGGCGAAAATTATGTTGTCGCAGCTTGGAGTAGAAATTAATGATCTTTACGAATCAATTGCTCATGATATAAAGAAATTTATTTGCGAAGACATGATTCATCTAACCGAAGAAGGTCGCTCTTTATGTGCTAAGCAGACGGCAAACGCCTTTTTAAAAGGATAAAGAATCAACAGAAAGTGAAAAATGAAAAAAAATTATGTTGAATCGGAAAGAGATATGTTTTGTCAATTATAGAGGTAGGATCTCTTCGAGAGATGTTTGTTGATGAATATTTGATTGCCAGTTATGAAGGAAGAGGTAAACTTCGAGCGCACCTACCGCATCGGTCAGAAGTTGTTTTTGAATTTAATGGTCCATTGGAGAACGCGTGTAGTAGTGTTTATTCAACGGTTTTTCAAGTCGAAGATCACTACAGGCTCTATTATCGTGGTCATTATCCAATAGGATCGGATAAGGGAGATTCCGCCGAACAACAGACGGCACATGTGGCCATTAGTAAGGATGGAATTAATTTCGAAAGGCCCGTATTAAATAATTACGATTTCGCAGCGGCTCGTGGGAACAATATTGTTTGGCAAGGTATTCAAGGTCATAATTTCGTGCCTTTTTTAGATCAAAACCCCGATTGTGGTGAACAGAGTCGTTACAAGGCTGTGGGAGGCACAGGCGAAAATAACCTATATTCTTTTCATTCTGGAGATGGTTTTGACTGGCGTTTAATACAAAATGAGCCCTTAAGTGTAAACGGAAAATTTGATAGTGCCAACTTAGCTTTTTACGACAGAATAATCGGGAAATACAGACTTTTTAGCCGGTTCTCTGAGGAGGGTCGGGGGCGTGCAATTCAAAGTAGTTTTTCCGATGATTTTATAGAATGGTCCGAACCGATTCCCAATCAGTATGAGTCCAATGCTCCAATTGAGGAATTTTATACGAACGCAACTACTTTAGTACCAGGCGCAGACCATACACTGTTGTCTTTCCCAATGAGATATGTCGCTGATAGAACGACCCCTTTAGCTGATATTGGTCAAATGGATTATCCTGGGATCGGTCAAGCAGGAATGGAAGGTATGACTGATGCAGTTATGATGTCCAGTAGAGATGGTATTAACTGGTTCCGGCCGTTTCGTGAAGCATGGCTGAGGCCGGGGTTGGATGACCGAAATTGGACGCATCGAAATACAACACCTGCAATAGGTATTTTGCCCATCAAGGAAACCGAATGGTCAATGTATGTAAGTGAGCATTATGGCTGGAATGATAATCGACTTCGCAGATTGAGTCTACGTCCTTGGGGTTTTGGCAGTATTTACGCAGATTATGATGGTGGCGGGGTTTTGACGAAACCAATAGTATTCGATGGCTCTGAATTGCGAATAAATTTTTCTACTTCTGCTGTAGGATCTGTTCGAGTTGAAATTCAGGATGTTCATGGTATTTCGATTCCCGGATATACCTTAGACGATATGGACCCAATTTATGGAGATAAATTGGATCAATGCGTCCGTTGGACAGACCGTATAAATTTGTCTGAGTTGTCGGGAACTGAAGTAAAGCTTCGTTTTGAATTATGCGACGCGGATGTCTTTTCGTTTCGATTTGTTTAAATATGGAGCCAAAAAGAATCCACATGGATTGTTTTGATTTTAGCGTTCGTTAAAAAAATTGCTCAAAAAATATTATCAAGGTCTTTATGAAAAACAATCTTTTAGATGAAAGGAGTATCGATCGTTTTAGGAAAGATGGTTTTTTAGGACCGCTTCCGTTAATTGACGAAGATGAAATAGATGAAATTCGTTCAATTATAGATGTCTTGTTAATGGAAGACTCGTCTAAGTCGATTTTCGAACAAAAACATAACCGTCACTTAGATAATACTACTGTATACAGTTTATCAACGCATCCTGGGATTGTGAATCGTTTAGGAAGTTTATATGGTCCGGATCTGTTATTGTGGAGGACAAATTTTTTCGTCAAGGATCCTGGGTCAAAAGAGATCCCATGGCATCAGGATCATAACTATTGGCCTTTAGAGCCACCGATAGTTGCTTCTGCCTGGATTGCAATTGATGATTCAACAGTAGAAAATGGTTGCGTACAGGTAATCCCAGGGTCGCATCGTAAGACGCTGCCACATATACCTTCCGTTAACAACATGGAATTTAAGGAAATGGGTGATCCTAACTATATTGACGAAACCCAACTTATTAATTTAGAAATGAGAGCCGGTGAGTGCATCTTATTCAACGAGAGAACTGTTCATCATTCTGATGCGAATACCTCAAAAAAAAGGCGTATTGGGCTTGCTGTTCGAATGATTTTGCCGATTGTTAAAGTGCTTAATTGGGATTCTCCAAATCACGCACTTATTCAGGTTACGGGTGAGGATACGATGGGTTTTAATCGACTTACAAAACCACCAACTTAGAAATTGAGAAGATTATGGGAATGTCGGAGGAAGAGAAATTTATTTTTGATCTTAATGGCTATGTTATTCGTGAATCGGTTCTATCTTCCGATGAAATCATAAAAATAAAAAAACAGATCGAGCTGATTCATAGTGAACCAGACTCTTTGCCAGAAGCTAGTCGAGCTGTGCCGGGCGGTCCGGCTCAGGTCTTGATCGATCATCCGAAGGTTTTAGATGTTCTACATGAAGTTATCGGTCCTGATATTCGTTTAGAAGGAGCTTTTTCTATGGTTCGAAATCAAGGCGAAAGACATGGCGATTTACATGGCGGTGGTCCACAGCAGATAGACCCTATTTTTGGGTATAGATGTCAAAACGGACGCATCCATGCTGGGATGGTGCGTGTCGCTTTTGAATTGACGGATATTGCCGAGGACGACGGTGCTACGGTTTTTATTCCTGGAAGTCACAAAGCCAATTTCCCGATGCATCAAGATCATATGTCTCTTGAAGTTGGTAGTCGTAGCCCTTTTCTAAAGAGTTATTCTTGTCCAGCTGGCAGCGCTCTTTTCTTTACTGAGAATCTTTGTCATGCTGGCCCAGTTTGGATGCGCAATACTCCAAGAGTAGCCATTTTTTTTGCATATGCACACCTTGCGACAAATTGGCATAGGTTCACTATACCTTCTTCAGTAGTACGGAGTTTACCGCGATCACGACAAGCTTATTTTCGCGAAGCATGGATAGCAGATTTTCGTACTAACCCCGCCACAAAGAACAGTATTGATCGTTTTGTTACTAATGATGAATCTCCAGAAAACTCTGAAAGAAGACCATGACCATGGAGAATAAAGAGCTACCTGGGGCAGTTTGTGTCCAGATGGAGAAAGTTCAGGAGAGCTTGGCAGATATGCCGAAGTTGGCTCACATGTTTTTACAATGCTATCCTAATACTTTGCTAACAACAACTCAAAGGTTGGATGATGGAACAAGTTATGTTTTTACTGGAGACATTCCAGCAATGTGGTTGCGTGATTCAACGGCACAGGTTCGTCACTATATACCTTTGGCTTCCGATGACTCGGATTTACAGAATATAATAGAGGGCCTTATTCGGCGACAGTTTAAGTATATCGCCATTGACCCTTATGCAAATGCATTCAATCGGGAACCTAATGGGGACTGTTGGGAAGTTGATGAGACGGAACAGAATCCGTGGGTCTGGGAGCGCAAATACGAAATAGATTCCCTTTGTTATCCCTTGCAATTGAGTTATTTATACTGGAAGCAGACCAAAAAATCGGCAATTTTTGATGAAAACTGGAAAAAATCGACAGAATTAATTTTACAGCTTTGGCAGCGAGAACAATCCCATGCGGAACAGTCGCAATATTCTTTTCAGCGATTTAATGGTCCTTCCACTGATACTTTGACTCATGGTGGTTTGGGTACGCCGGTAAAATTTACGGGCATGACTTGGTCTGGGTTTCGTCCCAGCGATGATGCTTGTAAATATGGATTCCTAGTACCTTCTAATGCATTCGCTACTGTAGTATTGGGTTACGTTGCAGATATTGCTAGGTTCGTATTCGAAGATGAAACAATGGCTAAAAACGCAGAGGTTTTGCAAAAAGAAATAGATACTGGGATAAGGGATTTTGGGATTTATAAGCATCCTAAGTATGGCGAAATTTTTGCTTATGAGTCGGATGGCATGGGGAAATACAATCTGATGGATGATGCTAATGTTCCTAGTCTGTTATCCTTGCCATATCTTGGTTATATAAATTCTGATGATATAGTTTATCAGAATACAAGGAACTTTATACTCAGTGAAGAAAATCCATACTTTTTCAAGGGGAAGCTTGCAGAGGGAATAGGCAGTCCGCATACTCCTGCAGGATATGTATGGCCAATAAGCTTGTGTATCCAAGGTCTTACTTCTGTAGATTTGAATGAAATGGATATGTTGGTTGAGATGTTGGAATCTACTGATGCTGGAACAGGTTTTATGCATGAGGGTTTTAATTCGGATGCACCCGAAGAATTCACTCGTCCCTGGTTTGCTTGGGCTAACTCCCTGTTCGCAGAATTTGTATTGCATTGGTTGGCACATAAATGAGGATCTAAATGACAGGAAAAAAACCAAATATTATGTTGGTCTTTGGCGATCAATGGCGAGGTCAAGCTTTTGGTTATGCTGCAGATCCAAATGTTCAGACGCCTCACATTGACCGGTTTGCTGAACAGAGCCTCAATTTTGAAAATGCTGTCTCCGGATGTCCTGTTTGTTGTCCAGCTCGTGCTTCTCTTTTGACCGGTCAATCTCCACTTACTCACGGAGTTATTGTTAATGATGTTTCGCTCAGTCAGAGCAGTCCGTTTATGGGTAAACTGTTTGCTGACCAAGGATATGAAACCGCGTATATAGGTAAGTGGCATGTCGATGGGCATGGTCGTTCAAATTATATTCCACGCGAACGTCGTGGAGGTTTTGACTATTGGAAGGTCTTAGAGTGTACGCACGATTACAATTCGTCGCATTATTATTCCGGAGATAACCAAGAAAAACTCAAATGGGACGGTTATGATGCTATCTCTCAGACCCAAGATGCTATAGAATACATACGGGATCGTGGTCCTCAAGACGATCCGTTTTTAATGATTTTGTCATGGGGGCCTCCTCATGATCCTTATGAGACGGCGCCAGCAGAATATCGTGAGCTATATAGTCCTGATACGCTTGAACTTCGATCCAACGTGCCGGAAGAATTTGCTGATTGGACGCGGAAATCGTTAACGGGCTATTATGCTCACTGTACAGCTTTGGACGATTGTATGGGTTCGTTACTTCAAGAGATCGATAGATGTGGGTTAACTGATGACACGATCGTATTATTTTTTTCGGATCATGGTGATATGGTGGGTTCACATGCTATGAATAATAAACAAAAACCGTGGGAAGAATCGGTCAGTGTTCCTTTCTTGCTGCGATATCCTGATAAATTTGGTTATAAGGGTAAGACGTTGAAAGCTCCAATAGACATTCCCGACATTTTGCCTACTTTGTTGGGATTGTGTGATATAGAAATTCCGGCAGCTTGTGAGGGACGAGACTTTACTAGCTATATGAACGGCGGACCTGATCCTTCTGATGGCATTGCTTTTTTGCAGTGTCCTCACCCGTTCGGTCAATGGTGGCCCGGAGCTGGCGGCAGGTGTTATCGTGGAGTTAGAGACGAACGTTATACATACGTGAGAGCTTTGGAAGGGCCTTGGTTGTTTTATGACAACGAGCGAGATCCCTTTCAATTGAAAAATTTGTTGGGTGATGCTTCTTATAGTAGGGCTTGGCGTGAAATGGATGTCGAATTATCGACACAATTAGAGTTACGTAATGACGAATTTTTGCCGGGATTGGTCTATTTGGAACACTTTGGCTATGAAGTAGGAGCTCGCGGGACGGTTGGATATTCCTTGTGATTTTAAGATTCCTCAAGTTGATCCAATATGCTAGTTACATGCAGGGCGTGTTTCACTAAAGTCGCTTGTATGCCCAAGCTTCTTGCGGTTGTGACGTTTTCTTCGGTATCGTCAAAAAAGAGTACTTCTTTAGCGTTTAAATTCATCAAATTTAAAACAGCTTCAAATGCTGTTGGGTCCGGTTTTCGGTAACCTAATTTCCACGAAGAAAATACTTTGTTAAATAAAAGGGATATGTTGGGATAAGCCTTTTCCCAAGTATTTTGATGTGCCTCATTGGTATTAGTAAAAGCATAGCAGTTGATCTTATTTTTTATGTCACCAATCCGTTTTACTACGGGATTGATTTCTCCTGTGAATATTTTATTCCAACCTAATTCGATTTCGCTGTTACTGGCATCAAGGTCTAAAGTAGACCGGACATGCTCGTAATAATTATTTGACTCTATCTTGCCAAGTTCATGTTGTTGATATGGCTTATCAAAGTAAAATAATTGACGTATTTGATTTGGATTAAGGTGAGAGTATTTTGACCATGAATTAAAAACGCGCTGGAAGTTAATCTCGATTACAACTCCTCCAAGGTCAAATAACAATGCTTTGATGATTGAGAAGTCAAACATTTAAACGGGTTATTGTAACGGCGAAAATGAAGTTGGGGAAAGTTGTTCAGATACCACTTCTTCAACTATTGGTCCGTTGGCTTCTGTATTTTCCCTAGTTATGATCCATTCCTCGTCATTTCTGAAAGCATCCCAAGCGCTATTCAGGTGATTCTCATCGTTATATCTCATAAGGTAAATCAAGGTGTTTTTGTTGGCGGGTTTTGAGACTTTCCAAAAACCAATAACTTCCATATTGTGTTTTTTGAATAATCGCATCGTTACTTTTTCGAAGCGATTTAAAATGTCATTCATTCTTCCTTGAGGAATTATATAGGTCCGTAATTCGTATACCATAATACCGTCTCCATTTTTTAATAAAAATTTCAAGTTAATTCTTGATATAGGATACTAAATTACTTATTTCTGCTGTGTTTGTGAAATTGATTAAAGTCTCTTCTTTTGATTTGGGCAGTTTTTTTGGAGAATAGCTAATGATCGAGAATAATATTTTTAATGCTTCTTCACGTGAGCATTTTGAGATGTATGGCTTTGTCCGTCTTGGGTGTGTGCTTAAGGAAATCGAATTACAGAAATTAAAACAACGTATTAACGAAATCATGCTAGGTGAAGTGAAATACGCTAATATGCTTTTTCAACTCGACAGTGAAAATGGGGAATACGGTAATGCTCCTGCACCATCATTGGGTCATGAAAGTCGAACATTGGCTTACCGAAAGATTATGGGGCTAGAGCAGGATCCCATATTCCTAAAATATATGCAGCACCCAGTCTTTCGTGCCATAACCAAATATTATATCGGTAATGAGGTTTCCATTTATAGAGCGATGTTTATGAACAAACCAGCTGATCGAGGAACTGAACTTCCATGGCACCAGGATGTGGGGTGGGGTTGGGGGGTTGACACTGACCCGACAATCACAATCTGGACAGCACTAGACCCTGCTACAGTTGCTAACGGGTGTATGCAGATAATCCCTGGTAGCCATAAACATGGAGTAATCAACAAACATCATTGGTTACCAGAAGAGAAAGCAGCTGATTATGTAAAGCTGAGTGAAGTGGAATATCTTGAAGCACAATCGGGTGAGGTTATTCTGTTACATAATTTACTTCTTCATCGATCTGGGACTAATCCCAGTAAGACACCGAGGCGTGCCTTCAGCATAGCATACATGGAAGGCGCAACTAAGATGCGCGAGACAGGCGAATCTTTTCCCATGGTTTTCGGTGAATCGGCACTCAGGCCATAACGTCCAGACAATCGATTGTACTTTACTAAATTAATGGCGATTTTAATTCAAGGCTTGATAAAGGCGTCTTTGAAAGTCTTTCACCATATCGTTATCCCGCCCTATTAAATGGAAAACCGAAATCATTGCCTTTTTGGCAGCTTCATCAGCATATCCCGGATTTCTCGTTGCTAATTCTAACCAAGCTTCCAAAGCTTCTTCATATTCTCCCTCGGCAGCTTGACAACAAGCCATAAGATACTGTGCTTCAGGGTCGCCTGAATCAGACAGGATGCGTTCTGCACAGTTGCTTTTTCCTCCAGCTTCGTTGCATTTTTTACCAAATTCTAATTGGGCGATTAAAGCATGTGCCTGTTTGTGTTGCGGAGTACCAAGTTCAACTAAGTTCACATACTCATGAACAGCTGCTATGTCTCCCTGTTGTAGCGCTAAGCGTGCCAAACCAATAAGGGCATCTCCGTCGCTTGGTTTCTCTTCCAGAATATTTTTATAGATTTCTGAAGCACTTTCTAAGTCTCCCATGGAAGCTCGTTGGGCGGCTTCGGCTATTGGGCTTACATCAGGTTTGGTCGCATTTGGTACGAGCGGACGAAGGAGTTCATCGATTTGTTCTTGGGGTAGTGCTCCAGTGAATTCCTGAATAAGTTTTCCCTGATGTAATATTTTTACAGCAGGTATACTCTGAACTCTAAACATCGCAGCCAGCTGTTGATTCTCATCTACGTTGACCTTTGCTAAAGCAATTCCAGAGCCTAGTCCTTGAACTACAGCCTCAATGTTGGGACCGAGAGTCTTGCATGGGCCGCACCAAGGTGCCCAAAAGTCGATCACAATAACTCGATTTTGAGATCCTTGAATTACAAGCTCTTCAAAATTAGTTTCATCAGCATCAAAAATTTGTTCCGGCTGTGGGTCAAGCTCCATAATATTTTCCTCCGTATACTGGATTTGTCGAATCCAATAGAAGATTTAACAATGCTTTGGAAATTAACGCTTATTTTTTTTTAAACAACTCAAGGTACTGATCTGTTGCGGTGTTCCAGGAGTAATTGGACCTTACATATTTGCGACACATTTCTTGTATTGTTTCTCGCTCAATTTGAGTGAGTTTATAATAGGCGTGGATTTGGCTTACAAACGCAGGATAATTATTTGGTTCAATCAAGTAGCCACCTTCTTTTACACTTTCTGTTAGTGCATCAACGGCAAAGGCGACTACGGGCATGCCGGCATACATGCATTCCAATTGGGTTTGTCCAAAACCTTCCACATCGTTATGTATTTGGATGTTGGGCATAAGGAATAAGTCGCATCGGTGCCGAAGCATGGTTAGTTGGTCCTCTGGTATAGATCCCATTAGTAAAATACGATCAGTTAAATCGTTAGATTCTATTGCCGCCTNGATACGCNTACCTTCGATTCCAGTACCCCCAATTATTAGCTTGATATCTGGGTCTAAGAGTGGCATACCTTTTTCGATGAATTCTGCCATTCCTTTACGGCGTACTTGACGACCGAACATAAAAAGCAAACGGTCTTTCTTNAAAGAAATCGAATGTCTTTTTTCAAATTCTTGGCTAATTGTATTTATNTTANANGTGTCNTAAGTTCGNGGCTCAACCCCTAAATGAATAATGGATAGTTTAGATTNTGATATCCCACTTCGAGCTGTAATACTTTTTGTGTTCTGGCTTATTACGACAACTTCGTTGCACGTTTTTGCACCNTTTTGCATCAGGTAGCGAGCTATNCGATTTTTGTAAGTCATTTCTAGGCCGTAGATTGTTATACAGAACCGAGCCGTTCCAAAGGGACGGACAAGCGGTGCAATGAAGCCAGCAACTCCATCGGCAAAATAAATTACGTCGACGCGTCGAAGAANTACAGCCCAAAATGTTGTCCAAAGGCAATANGGTAAAAACCANATCAGGTGCAGTAGTGAATTTCTTCGTAGTGCCACGAGGCGAACGGAGGCACGTAACNTCAATCTTTTGTGNAATTCATAGCAATGTGTTTCAATTCCACCAATACTTGGTGGGTAACGACGAGCGAGAAATAAAATGCGAGTTGGGTTAGATGTCATACGAATTCGAAATATTAGTTTGTGGGTGTGGAGCTACTTGTTTTGACGAACAGAAACGGTATGAGTAAATTAATTATGAGTTGATAATAAAATATGTAAAAATAATAATCAGATAAACTGATGATCAATAATAACGGAGAAACAGTGTNATGGTCAAAATAGGTAGGGAAATTCCAGATTTCGAAGTAGGTGTTTTTCACAATCAAGAGGATAAAAAAATCAAACTGTCTGATTATCGCGGTAAATGGATGGTTTTACTTTTTTATCCTAAGGATTTTACTTTTGTTTGTCCGACGGAACTAGAGGATGCTGCCTCGTTGTACGGTGATTTTCAAAAACTTAATGCTGAAGTATTNAGTGTTAGCACAGATACTGTTCAAGTGCATAAGGCATGGCATGACACCTCGGAAGCAGTTGGGAAAGTTGAATATCCGATGGTTGCCGATCCAACAGGTCAATTGAGCCGAGCATTTGGTGTATACATAGAAGATGAGGGTATAGCTTTGCGTGGTACTTTTATTGTTGACCCAGATGGCATATTAAAGACGATGGAAGTTCATGACTTAGGCATAGGTCGTAATGCTAGCGAAGCTCTCCGGAAGTTGAGTGCTGCTATTTTTGTTCGTGAACATGGTGATCAAGTGTGCCCTGCAAATTGGGCGCCGGGTGGCGATACGTTGAAGCCTGGNCTTGATCTGGTCGGTAAGATATAAACTATTGTAGGCTCTTTTTATTGANAATTTTTTGTACCAAGTTATTTTTTTAGTTATGCTAAATTAGGCAATCTTGGAGGCGTTAATTGTTGAAAAGCTCTGTCATTTGGGCTCATTGCGCCTTAGATTTGTAGGTTTTCGAGTTTGCACATCAGACCGTAGACGCTTCCGCGTCTGCGGTCTTTTTATTGCATGGAGACTACCGTGAAAAAAGATATGTCCTACACGACTCGCGAAGGCGTAGAGGTTAGTCGCATCGAACGGGTTTTTGGAATTGAGGAGCCACTGGCTGATTTGTTGGATCAACTCAATGAGCAACGTGGTGCTCTTTTTGCCAGTGGATATGAATATCCCGGGCGCTATAGTCGTTGGGATATCGGTTTTGTGAACCCGCCTGTAGAGATTCGTGCAAGAGGACGTACGTTTACATTTCACGCACTTAATGAACGTGGATTTGTATTATTAAACATATTTCATGATGCACTTTTTAGGCATGACCATCTTGAAGAATTAGTTCGAGAAAAATTTCAATTACGGGGTCGTGTGTGTGAAATGCCCTCATATTTCCCGGAAGAAGAAAGGTCAAAGCAGCCGACCATATTTAGTGTTCTTAGAGCTTTGGTTAGCTTTATGCATCATGAAGANGAACCTCATTTAGGCTTTTATGGGGCCATGGGCTACGATTTAGTTTTTCAGTTTGAACCTATTAAAATGAGGCACGAAAGAGATGTAGGGCAATCGGATTTACACCTGTTCGTTCCTGATCGGCTAATTGTTGTGGATCATCGCAAGGAACAAGTAACGCATTTTGATTACGAGTTTACATATAAAGGANTGACAACGACTGGTCTTTCGTGTCAAACGGAACCGTTTGTTTCACAACGTGGTAAATCTAGTGAAGTTAGCTCTGACCACAAACCAGGTGAATATGCTCAAAAGGTAGGAGAAGTGATAGAGGGGACTANACGCGGAGATTTTTTTGAAGTGGTTCCAAGTCAAGTGTTTAGTGCTGGCTATGATGGTCGTTCGAGTACGCTTTTTGAAAACATACGTCAAACAAACCCAAGTCCTTATGAATTTTTCATTAATCTTGGAGAAGAGCAATTAATTGGTGCTTCACCTGAGATGTTTGTACGTGTTGAGAACCAGATTGTTGAGACATGTCCCATTTCTGGTACAGTGCGTCGAGGAGCGACTCCTATAGAAGATTCCGAAAAAATTCTTGAGTTGCTTAATTCAAAGAAGGACGAAGCTGAGTTAACGATGTGCACAGACGTTGATCGAAATGACAAAGCCCGNATATGTAAAGCTGGCTCGGTTAAGGTGTTGGGTCGGCGTATGATCGAAGTTTATTCTAGATTAATTCATACCGTTGATTATGNAGTCGGTGAGTTAAAAGATGAATGTGATGGTTTTGATGCTTTACTTTCNCATATGTGGGCTGTCACTTTGACAGGAGCGCCNAAACCTGCTGCAATGCAGCAGATAGAAGATTTAGAAAATTCTGCGAGACGGTGGTACGGAGGCTGTGTGGGAATGATTCGTTTTAACGGACAGATAAATACAGGCATTACTATTCGAACGGTTCATTTAGAGCGCGGCAGAGCACATGTTCGGGTTGGTGCTACGCTACTTTATGATTCCGATCCTGAATTAGAGGAGCTTGAAACTAGGACTAAAGCAGAGGCGTTCATTGATGCAGTTGTTGGTGCCAAAACGTCAACGGATCAGGATAGGCTAAGTATCAATCAAGGGATGAAGGGGAAAAGGGTTTTGTTTGTTGATAACCATGATTCTTTCGTACATACTTTAGGGGATTATGTTCGCCAGACAGGGGCTCAAATTACAACAGTACGCGCAGGATTTCCTAAAGAGGTTTTTGAGCAGGTTCGGCCCGATTTGGTTTTTATATCGCCGGGACCCGGTAGCCCTGAACAATTGGATGTGCCTGAATTAGTTAAAGATTGTATTTACAGGGAGTTGCCTATATTTGGTGTATGCTTAGGGCTGCAGGGCATAGTTGTGTCCTTAGGTGGGGAACTAGGGGTTCTTGAATATCCGATGCATGGTAAATCTTCTGTAGTCAATTGTAATCAAAAGGGTATATTTAAAGGTTTTCCGAAAAAGTTTACAGCGGGACGTTACCATTCCTTGTATGCAGTAAAGAAGAAATTGCCTTCTTGTTTAGAGGTTTCAGCTGAAACAGATGATGGGGTTATCATGGCGATTGAGCATAGAAGTTATCCCCTGGCCGCCGTGCAATTCCATCCAGAGTCTATTCTATCATTAAAAGATAACAGAGGCATGAAACTTATTGAAAGGGCTATGCTGAGTTTGACAACTGGAGAATGCTAATCTGCCGTTTTTTGGGAACGGAGATTAGTTTCTCGTAAAACCTAGTAATTTCTCTGAGTTATGTTTTATGAAAAAGGTTCTTCTACTTGATAATTACGATTCCTTTACCTACAATTTGGTTCAGTATATGCAAATACTTGGTGCCGAAGTTAAAGTTTTTCGTAATGACGAGATAGGCGCTTGTGATTTTAAAAAATTACGTCCCGAGAGGCTTGTGATTTCTCCAGGCCCTGGATCTCCTGATGATGCTGGAATTTCTACGTTTGCTGTGAGGTTTTTGGCAGGCCGTGTACCTATTTTGGGGGTCTGCTTAGGAATGCAGGTGATTGCTAATGAATTTGGAGGAAAAACAGTCAAGGCCATTCCAGTTCATGGTGAAACCACCTCAGTTTTTCATGATGGGCGTGGTGTTTTTTCAGGTATCGTTTGTCCTTTTAAAGGTATGCGCTATCATTCGTTGATGGTTTGTAGCGAAGAGTGGCCTCATACACAATTGGAGGTTTCTGCTAAAACAGACACCGGTTTAGTCATGGGGATACGGCATCTCCAGTTTCCAATTGAGGGAGTCCAGTTTCATCCTGAGTCGGTTTTATCGGAAGAGGGTATGCACCTCTTGGACAACTTTTTAAACTTATAGAAGGTGTAAATTATGATTCAGGAGGCTATTCAGGTTCTCGTTGCTGGTGATGATTTGGACTCGACTTCTATTGTTCGGGTTATGGATGACATTATGAGTGGAGAAACTACGGATGCGCAGATTGCAGCATTTCTGATTGCTCTACGATTGAAGGGAGAGACGAAGGAAGAAATAGCAGGATGCGCTCGAGTTATGCGTGACAAGGCTACGTCGATAATGCCAAAGAGAAAAGATTTGGTCGACACTTGTGGTACTGGAGGAGATGGCTCGGGTACGTTCAATATTTCAACAACTGTAGCGTTTGTTGTTGCAGCCGCCGGTCTAGGGGTAGCCAAGCATGGAAACAGGGCAATGTCCAGTAATTGTGGTTCTGCTGATGTCTTGGCGGAATTAGGTTTTAATTTAGACTGTACTCCTGATAGAGTAGCTAAATCTATTGATGAGNTCGGTATTGGCTTTCTGTTTGCTCCGGCCTTACACGGTGCAATGAAGTATGCAATTGGACCGCGTCGCGAAATAAGTACTCGGACTGTGTTTAATTTGTTGGGACCGCTTACAAACCCTGCAGGAGCATCATGTCAGTTAATTGGTGTCTACGCGCCAGAATTGACGGAAAAATTGGCTGGCGTATTGGGTCTTTTAGGTGCAGAAAGAGCTATTGTCGTTCATGGATCTGATGGATTAGACGAGATCACATTAACTGGAAGTTCTCGATTGAGTCAATTAACGGATGGAAACATTGACACCATAGAAATTCATCCATCAGAATTTGGGTTAGAGGTCTCGGATTCTAACGCACTTAAGGGNGGTGACGTAACCACAAATGCAAAGATTTTATGTGAAATACTTGACGGAATGATGGGTCCTAAACGTGATATCGTTTTGCTCAATGCGGCTGCTGGACTTGTTGCTGGCGGGATGTGCTCTTCTATTGGCGAAGGCATCGAAAAAGCCCGAGAGGCTATAGATAGCGGATCTGCGCGAAACACACTCGATAATTTTATCAAAATGAGTCATTGATTAGATGCCAAATATATTGGAAGAAATTGTAGCTTATAAACGCGAGTTTATCTCAATGAGGAAACGCATNCAAAACTTAGCGGATATTCGTTATCGTGCAGCGGATTGTGAAGCGCCGAAGGATTTTTTCGCAGCTCTTTCTGGCGATGAAATTTCGCTCATTGCAGAAATCAAAAAAGCATCCCCGTCCAAAGGCATTATAAGAGATGACTTTAACCCTCAAGAAGCTGCACAGGAATATGTGCAAAATGGAGCTCATTGTCTTTCTGTGCTTACGGACGAAGCTTATTTTCAGGGCTCCGATGCTTACATCGGCATAGCTAAGTCTGTTAGCGGATTGCCGATTTTACGCAAGGACTTTACGCTTGATGAATACCAAATTTATGAAAGTCGAGTTCTTGGCGCTGACGCATTGTTGCTTATCGTTTCGTTGATGGACGGGAGTCAGTTGTCTGATTTTATAGGTATAGCTTTGGAACTAGATTTAACGCCATTAGTTGAGGTTCACGATAGGATCGAACTTGAAATGGCATTGGGGTCGGGAGCTAGCTTGATTGGGATTAACAATCGAAACTTAAAAACGTTCAAAACGGACTTAAATACAACGTTTGAATTGCTTGAGTGGCGTCCCAAAAATGTTTTGTTTGTAAGCGAAAGTGGAATTAATGAGCGTCAAGATGTTGAGAGATTAGACCGGGCTGGAGTAGATGCCATTCTTGTTGGAGAAGCTCTCATGAGAGAGGATGATATGGGTTCAAAGGTCAGGGAGTTATTGGGGAAGTGAAGAAAAGGGTTTTTTCGGGCGTAAAGCCCTCCGCAAGATTGCATATTGGTAATTATATTGGTGCGATCCGAAACTGGGTTGGCAGTATTGATGATCGAGAAAATATTTTCTGTGTGGTGGATCAACATGCAATCACCGTAGATCATGATCCTGAAGAGCTGCGTACATTAACGCGCGAGTTAATTGGATTGTACATAGCTTGCGGATTAGACCCTCAAAAAGCTAATATCTTTATCCAATCCCATATTCCTGAACATACAGAGTTAGCATGGATTTTGAATTGTATAACGCCTGTGGGCTGGTTAGAGCGAATGACTCAATTCAAGGATAAAGCTGGGAGTCACCGAGAGCGGGTTAGTACGGGTCTCTTTACTTATCCAACTCTCATGGCTGCCGATATTTTGCTCTACGGAGTACAAGAAGTACCTGTCGGAGAAGATCAAAAGCAACATGTCGAATTAACTCGCGATATAGCTGAACGTTTTAACAGAAAGTTTGGGGATGTTTTTACGATTCCTGAACCAATCATTCACCAAGTGGGCGCTCGCATTATGGGGCTTGATGACCCAACGCGCAAAATGTCTAAATCGGCAGAAGGTCGATTTCATAGTATTGATTTATTGGACGAACCTAGTAAAATAAAAAAAACTGTAATGCGAGCCGTAACCGATTCTCTCGGAGAAATTGTTTTTGATAGAGAGCGTCCAGGTGTTTATAACTTGCTTATAATTTTTGAAGCTTTGACAGGTTGGAATCGTGAACAAATAGAAGCACATTTNTCAGGTAAAGGATACGGCGATTTAAAAAAAGGCGTTGCTGAAGTTCTTATCGCTGAACTTGAACCTATTCAGGCTCGTTATCTGGAATTGAGTCGTGATGTTAGTTATTTGGACGATGTATTAGCCGATAGTGTGCAAAACCTTCGTCCATTTGTTGATGAGACGATGCAGGCGGTTCGCTATTCCATAGGTATGAGGTGATTAAATGGTCGGAATCGATCTCGGTAATTGGCGTCAACGTATAGATGAGATTGACCTTGAATTAACAAAGTTGTTGAACGAGCGTATGTCTTGCGCTCTTCAAATTGGAGCGATAAAGAGAATGGCCGGTCGGCCAATTAGAGATCCTGAACGTGAACAGGCCTTAATTAAGAAATTAAAAGAATTTAATNATGGTCCAATGCGAGACGAAACTATAGAAGAGATTTTTCGTCGAATCATAGCCGAAGCGGTGCATTTAGAGGAGGAGGATTAGTCGTTTTTAATCGTGTAGTTATAGTCGGGGTAGGTCTCATTGGCGGATCTTTGGGATTAGCAATTAAGCGCAGTGGATTTAAGGGGCGTATTGTTGGTGTCAGTAGTTCTGAAACCATTCGGTTGGCTCTGGATTCGGGNGTAATTGATGAAGGTTGGCCTTACAAAGATCTAAACGAAGCAGTTAAGAGTGCTGATCTGGTTTTTGTATGTACACCCATTGGCCGTATTNTGGACTTTATTGAGGAGTTGGGTCCCTTAATTGAGCCAGGTACNATTGTCACAGATGTGGGAAGTACAAAACGAGATATTGTTGACTGCGCAAAAAAGTTTTTCCGAGAAAAGCGATACTTCGTTGGTGGACACCCGATGGCTGGATCTGAACGCTCTGGTGTTACTNCTGCAGATCCATTTCTTTTTCAAAATGCGATTTATATTTTGACGCCAGATTCATCAATTCCTCGGCAGATTTATGGCGAGTTTTTGCGTTTGCTTAAGTTGATAGGTGCGCGTGTACTAGAATTAGATGTTGAAGCTCATGATAGAGCGGTTGCTGCTATTAGCCATCTACCGCAACTGATGGCAACCAAATTGGTCGAAGTTGTCGGCAGGTTAAATGAAGAAGCAGACCATTTTCTTCCTCTAGCTGCGGGTGGATTTCGAGATATGACCCGTATAGCCTCTAGTGAATATGATCCGGTATGGCGGGATATTTATGAAACGAATCATGATTATGTCAGTGGGATGATTGATCTATATATTGCCGCATTGAAGGATGCTCGCGACCGCATCTCCGATGGTAGTCTTAGAAATGATTTTTCGTACGCTAATGATATACGTAGTTCAATACCCAAAGATGCTAAAGGCTTTCTCCATGCCCTTCATGAAATTCGTGTAGTTGCTGAAGACCGACCAGGAGTAATTGCAGAAATTGCTCTGACTTTGAAGCAGAAGGATATAAACATTAATGATATTGAAGTTTTGAAAGTTAGGGAAGGAGAAGGCGGAACTTTGCGGTTAGGTTTTGATTCCAAGGAGAGTGCCGATTATGCCGTTGATCTTCTCANCGAAATCGGATACCGTGTTCGTCGACCAAAATAATATATTTTATAGATAGCTTAGCGGTTCACATTTCAAATTCTGAAAAAACATTAAAAATGAATAGGATAATTGCGCCAACCCGTAAAGTTAATGGCGAAATAACGGTTCCTGGAGAGAAACTGTTAGCAGAGAGAGCNGTTTTAATGGCCTCATTAGCTGAAGGTGAAAGTAGAGTAAATAACATACCCCCATCGAGTCTTCCTCTTGTAGATCAACTTAAATTGCTGGGTGTTGAGATAGTTCAAGATGGAGATTCTGTTGGTGTCCATGGAAGAGGTTTGCATTCGTATAGGCAGGTAGATAGGGTGATAAAGTTATNGNAGTTTGGTGATGTGGGATTAATGCTCTTGTCTCTTTTATCGGCGCATGAGNAACGTTATCGTGTTGATTTAGGTCATGAGCCGAATTGGTATGAACCGTTGTTACAATGCCTATCCGACATGGGCATGTCGGTCCACTCGGAGACTGAGCATATTTTCGTTGTGGGTGGGGGCTCGAATAGAGCTATCGANTACGACATAGTTGATNACCGACCAGAGGTAAAAATGGCGATTCTTCTNGCTGCGGTTTATTGTACAGGAAAAACTACCCTAAGAGAAACAGAAAAAAGCCGTAATCGGATGGAACGATTTCTAAGAGTTCGGGGGATTTCGTTAGACCGCCGAAAACTAGATGACGAGCGGTACGAGCTTTCGTTGCAAGGTGGGCAAAATATTTGTCCCTTAGATGTAGATTTGCCCGGAGATCTGGATTTGGCGTATCCATTTTTATTACCTGCATTGACGTTAAAGGGGTCGGAACTGACGATAAAGTCTGTTGCTGTAAGGTCTGGACATAGACATTTTTTAGATTTTCTTCGTCAAATTGGTTCCAATATTGAATTCACGGATCTCAAAGATAGTGTTTACGATTTGACTGTGCGTTCCAGTAAGTTGAAGGCTACACGCATTGCCGGGACTCGGACAAAAAAGATTTTGTCTCAAATTATTTTGCTTGCGGTTCTTGCAACTCGGATTTCCGGGGAGATGCTTGTTCGTGACATCGAATCTTTGCGTAATAATTCATTTGATATTGTAGATCATATTTTTGACTCGATGCGAACCTTAGGCGTGCGTATAGGAGAATTTCATGAAGGCCTTGTGATTAAAGGAGGGTCTCCAATAAATGGCGGTAAAGTAGACGCAAAAAGTAATATCGACCTGATCCAGGCATTTGCCGTTCTTGGGCTCTGGTCAGAGACTGAACTTATTATCGAAAACACAGAAACTATCGAAGAAAAAAATCCTCATTTTTTCGAAATATTGGATGCTATAAAGGAGGAAAAGTCATGAGGGCATTAATACGTCTAGTTATGTTTGGGAGTGCATTATTTTGTGGAGGGGTTATCGTGATAAAAATAATGTATGATGTATCTTGGGGTGAGGCTGTAGAAATAGCGGATCAATTTATAGAGGACTTATTAAGTTGATCAATGGTTCGACTAAGGTGATTGGAGTAATTGGAGATCCAGTGGAACATACTGCTTCTCCAACTATGCATAATGCCGCTATTCAAGATTTGGGAATAGACTATGTTTATGTCGCGTTTAGGGTCAGAGGCGACGAACTGTCGAAAGCTATTGAAGGCATGCGTGCATTAGGTATGGTAGGTATGAATGTTACTGTTCCTCATAAAAAATCGGTGATGCAGTATTTAGATGTTATTTCACCTGAGGCCAAAGCAATCGGAGCTGTTAATACTATCGTAAACAATAACGGAAAACTGATAGGGCACAATACGGATGCTTATGGCTTCGATAAAAGTATTTATTTAGAAGGAAGGCTTGCAAAATTACCAAGTGCTGTTGTGCTACTTGGTGCTGGTGGTGCGGCTCGTTCAATTCTTTATGCTTTGTTACAGCGGCCAGAAGTCGAACGGATTCATATCATTAACCGTACTGTGAAAAAAAGTGAAGCATTAGCTAATGAAATGGATAAGAAGGGCAGGGTATACTTAGGACCTTTGTCCGAGGGTGAGTGGGATAGTGTCGAACTTTTGATCAATTCAACATCAGTCGGGCTATTTCCTGATGTGGCTTCATCGCCATTACGGAACGACTCGATAATTCGTCCTGATATGTTGGTAGTAGACATAATCTATAAACCTCTGAAAACGCAACTTATGATTAAAGCCGAAGAATATGGAGCTACGGCTATAAATGGTTTAGGTATGTTGGTTTGGCAAGGGGCTCGGGCATTTGAGTTATGGACTGGGAATCAGCCAAGTGTGGAAATCATGACTTCGGCTATACTAAGGAACTTAGAACAATGAGAGGGATTAGAAGTGTAATTGGAGATCGTATTACAGTAGCGATGAAAGTTATGGGAGCGCCTGAAGGAGCAGATGCTATGGTTGTGCCTGCGTCAAGACCGGAATTTGGAGACTATCAGGTGAATGGGATAATGTCAGTAGCGAAAAAACTTGGGGAAAACCCAAGAGAATTTGCCCAAGGGGTTGTGGATACAGTAAAACTAAGTGATGTTGCTGAAACAGTTGATATAGCAGGTCCAGGGTTTATAAACATCAGGTTAAGGTTAGGTTGGCTGAATAAATTTGTTAATGACTTCTCAGATGATCCTCGACTAGGTGTAGACTTAGTTTCGGAATCTTCCAAAGTAGTAATTGATTACTCCCATCCAAATCTTGCTAAGGAGATGCATGTTGGTCATTTACGGAGTACAGTTATTGGAGATACGCTTGCTCGGATTTTAGACTTTTGTGGACATGAAGTTATAAGGCATAATCATGTTGGTGATTGGGGCACACAGTTTGGAATGTTGATAGCGTACTTGGATCGTTTATCTAAATCTGGCCAAGATTCTGTTTCTGAATTAGAGGATCTTGAAGAATTTTATCAGGCATCGAGAAGATTATTTGATAATGATGAGAGTTTTGCGAATATTGCACGCGAATATGTAGTCAAATTGCAAGCTGGAGATGAAGATATTCGGGCAGTTTGGAAACGTTTTGTTGAAGCTTCGCTTCAACATTGTGAACAGGTCTATCGCCGTTTGGATGTGACATTGCGACGAGAGGATGTTCGGGCAGAAAGCACTTACAATGATGATTTGCCTAACATTTTGGAGCACCTGCGAAAAAAAGATTTGTTACGTGAATCGGACGGAGCTCAATGCGTTTTTCTTGAGGAGTTTAAAAATAAAGAAGGTGAAATAACACCGGTTATTGTTCAAAAATCTGATGGGGGTTATTTATACGCGACAACGGATCTGGCTGCAATAAGGTATAGGTCAAAAGTATTAGGTGCGTCCAGACTACTCTATATTGTTGATGCACGTCAATCTTTGCATTTACGTCAAGTGTTTGGAGTTTCTCGTGCTGCAGGTTTGGTGCAGGATTCTTGTAGTTTAGAGCATCATTCATTCGGTACTATGCTCGGGAATGATGGTAAACCTTTTAAGACACGCACTGGAGGCACTATCAAATTAATGGACCTGTTACGTGAGGCAGAAGAAAGAGCATTTAACCTGGTTGGTGAAAAGAATCCTGAACTTTCCGAATCTGAACGACGCGAAATTTCCAAGGTGATTGGAACAGGTAGTGTTAAATATGCGGACCTCTCATTAAATCGAACGACTGATTATGTTTTTAGCTGGGATAATATGTTGTCTCTAGAAGGGAATACGGCACCGTATCTGCTTTATTCCTACGCGAGAATCAATAGTATTTTTAGACGAGCTAAAGTGACTGATGATCACTTGGATCGATTAAGCGAACCAATAATTCTATCCGACCCGACGGAACGAGCGTTAGCGGTTAAATTTATTCAATTAAACGAAGTGGTACATACTGTGGCTAAGGAATGTTTTCCTAATATACTCTGTAACTATATCTATGAATTGTCTGAGCTCTTTATGAAATTTTATGAGCGTTGCCCGGTATTAAAAGCTGATGATGAGACGAGAATTAGTCGGCTACAATTGTGTAGGTTGACAAGTAAAGTGCTAAAAACAGGTCTTGGGTTATTAGGCATAGGAACTGTAAGGCGGATGTAAATATGATTTATCCTAATGAGATGAGTTGTGACACATGTGGAAAAAAAGTCAGCGAGTTAAGACGAGATTTAATTGATTCTTCTTATAATGCTTTGAATAAACCACCTCTGTGGAACTGCCAAGATTGCTATAGGGAAAAGAAGGCTAGAAGACTTAAAGAAAGAGATAACACGTGATTGTTTCGAAGCCTATTTTTTTAACGGGTTTTATGGGAGTTGGAAAAACTAAAATTGGAAGTATTCTGGCTAGCCGTCTTAGTCGGACGTTTATAGATACGGATAACATGATTGAAGCTCGCGAGGGAAGGCCTATTTCTAGGATTTTTTCAGAAGATGGGGAAACCTATTTTCGTGATTTGGAACATGAATATATAAGAGAAATTTGTAACCTTACTGGATCGGTTGTTGCTCTTGGAGGTGGCGCAGTTGTAGAGTCGCGAAACCTTGAGCTATTATGTCATAATGGAGTTTTAGTATGTATACAGGCGACGGTTGATACTATTCTTTCGCGGACTGATCGTCGTAATGATCGCCCATTATTGTCTGGTTTGGATAGGGAAGCAAAACGGGAAAAGATTTGTGCTATGCTAGCGGATAGAGCTCCCTTTTATCAACGAGCTCATTTGACGATAAAGTCTGAAAAAGACTCAATGCCCGAAAATACTGTAACAGAATTAATTTGTAGATTGGAGCAGTTGTTTGAAAACAATTAGTGTAAAAACGGAAGGGGGTCATTATCAAATTCTGATTGGACATGGAATAATTGGCCAACTGGGTAGAAAGTGTAAAGGGTTGAAATTAGGGCGACAAGTAGTAATAGTTGCGGATGAATCTGTAGGAAAACTTTATGCGGAATCGATTTCCAAAGTATTGGTTTCAGAAGGTTTTGAGGTTACTACAGTAATTTCTCTTGGTGGTGAAAACAATAAGAACTTAGATGGATTAGAACCTATTTATGGACATTTAATAACTTCGGGTGTAGATAGAACAGGTTGGATACTGGCGTTAGGCGGGGGAATTATTGGAGACATGGCTGGGTTTGTGGCGGCATCATACTTGCGCGGTATAAGATATATTCATGTACCCACGACGATTGTAGCTCAGGTTGATTCGAGCATTGGAGGCAAGACGGGTGTCAACCATTCTTTGGGTAAAAATTTGATCGGCGCCTTTTATCAACCTCAATTGGTTTTTATGGATACGGATTTACTCAGATCTTTGCCGGAAGGTGAAATTAAAGCTGGATTGGCTGAAGTGGTTAAACACGCATTGATTCGTGATCCAGAGTTATTTGAATTTTTAGAAATTGAAATCGAAAATGTGATAAAAATGCAGATAACTCCCTCTCAATTAGATTGGTTGATTGAGCGTAATGCTAAGATTAAGGTAGAAATTGTTAGTACAGATGAACGCGAAAGTGGGTTACGCGCTATCCTTAACTATGGCCATACGATTGGGCACGCGATTGAAGCAACGACTAATTATAAAAAATACCGACATGGAGAAGCAGTAATACTTGGAGCTTTGGCCGTAGCGCATATTTCTGCTTCTCGAGGGTTGATGTCCGCTCGAGAAAGATTGCGTCATGATTCCTTATGGGAACGTTTGGGAATTCCAAAAGGTCTTAAGGATGTAGATTCTCGGGAGATTTTTTTGCGTACACGCAATGACAAAAAACGCGTAGATGGTGTGGTCAGATATATTTTGGCGGAAGCCGTGGGGAAGGTTTCTATCTACGATGATGTATCCGAAAAGAATGTTATTGATGCGATTAGATATGTGAAGGAAACTTACTAAGAAATTATGAACCAAGAAAATACTCAAAAAGTTCATCTTGTCAGCCTCGGATGTCCGAAAAACACGGTCGACAGTGAGAAAATGTTAGGTCTACTGGATGGTAACTCGTATCAAATAACCTCAGAGCCAGAAAAGGCAGACGTGGTTATTGTTAATACCTGTGGATTTATTGGACCTGCAAAAGAAGAATCAATAGATGCTGTTATGGCCGCTCATCGTCTAAAAGAAGAGGGAAAGTGTAAGGGTGTGATTGTAACAGGTTGTTTGGCGACTAGATACGAAGAAGAATTAAGAGCTGAATTGGATGAAGCAGATGCGTTATTGACTATAGATGAAGAGGTCAAAGTAGTTGAGAGTGTAGACCAAATATTGAATAAACCCCTACGGAAAAGAGCGCGGAATACTGTCCGTAAGTCTATGACACCGGATCATTGGGGTTACTTGCGTATATCTGATGGCTGTGATCATAAATGTGCTTTTTGTTCGATTCCTGCAATTAGAGGTCCTCATAAAAGTGAAGCGGTGGAAGATTTATTGGCCGAAGCAGAAAGACTGGCTTCTACAGGTGTTCGTGAATTAGTCCTGATCTCTCAAGACTCAGTTCGGTACGGCGCTGACTTATATGGTCGGCCGGCTTTAGTTAAACTCTTGAGTGAACTTGAGAATGTAAAGGGAATTGAGTGGATCAGATTAATGTATACATATCCAGCTTTTTGGACTGAAGAAATGATTGATTTCTATGCATCTTCGACGAAAATGTGTGCCTATATCGATATGCCACTTCAACATATTTCCGATCGGGTATTGAAGCGTATGAAAAGGGCCACAACTCGACGGAAAACCATAGATCTTTTGCAAACGCTACGTTCCCGTATTCCTGGTGTTGGGCTACGTTCGACATTTATTGTAGGATTTCCGGGAGAAACGGATGAAGATTTTACAGAACTGTTGCAGTTTGTTGAAGATACTCGGTTTGATCATCTTTCTGGTTTCATTTATTCCCGAGAAGAGGGCACTTCGGCCTATGATTTAGATGCGGAAGTTGCAGAAGAGGTTAAAGAATATCGATACAGTTGTTTGACACAGTTACAGGAAAGAATTTCAACAGAAATTAATGACGATATGGTTGGTAGTCGTCATATAGTTTTGGTTGATGATCGCGATGAAAATGGGTTTTATGGTCGGATGCAGCGAGATGCGCCAGAAATTGATGGTCATGTTTTAATTGAAAAAGGTGGGGTTACGATAGGAAAGTTTGTAGAAGTAGAAATTACTGGGGCAGATCCATTCCAATTACAGGCCCGTGCAGTTGGTATTCCTTACTAGTTATACGGTGAATCAGGAAATGTTACGAGATTCGAAAAAAAAACCTTATGGTTTTGAGCTTTTTGTAGACGAGAAGCAGTTAGGTCTTAATTGGAGGGATGGATCTAAAAGTCGCTATGGATTGGAAGACCTAAGACGCAACTGTCCGTGTGCACAGTGTAAAGAGCTTCGGTTGAGAAAATCAGAAGAGAGCGGGCTCAATGTTCTAGTCGGTGACGAAATTTGTGCTACGTCGGATGTAGCACAAATTGAATTCGTAGGACGCTACGGGCTTAAAATTCATTGGGCTGATGGACATGATTATGGTATATACACGTTTGAATATTTTCGTGCCTTAGACAATTCAAACTTCGATTAGATAAGTTTTGGGTTTAGTACTTTTGCAGCTATAAAATTTCGATCGTAAACTTCTCGCTGCTTAAGTTGATTAAATCTTGCTGCTGCGTGGAACCCGCCCTAACCAAATTTCTAGTATTAACAGCAACAAAGCAATAATTATACATATTTGCCATAGCTCCTTCCCATATTGTTGTTTTTTTATTTGGTTAGTTAGGTCCTCTTTTTCGTTGAGGAGGGTTATTCGCTTATTACCAATTAGAGAAGAGTTAGATCTATATATCCTAGTATCTACGTTAACTGCAAACTGTCTTATTATATCCTTCTTGTTTCTTAGGTACCAAATACCAGTTTCGTTCAGTATAGGCATCTTCCAAAAATAGCCTCTCGGACCTTTTTCACTATTCACCTGCATTTTAGTTCCTGCCGGAGATATTAATTCTAGAGGTTTAAAAAATTTCATGCCGTTACTATATTGGTGTAATGGCTGTTCACCAACTAAGTAATTATCGCTGAATTCTGCTTTAACTGTGAGTTGTCGAATTAATCTTTGTATAGCAGAAGAGAAAGAACCGTTTAATGGCCAATTCGTCCAGTCTAAATCCAGTGGGAATGTAGAAAAAATAGTGAGTCCTAGACCACGCTTCCCAGAAGCAATAGCGATATCTCCGTTATTGAAATGCATCAGACTCTGTAGCCCAGGTTGTTTCACAATTTTCGCATAGGCATAGAAAAAAACTTTTTCTTTAGGGAAGGCTGGGAAAAGGTCTTTAAAAATGGGATGAGGTTGAATTACTGGGTCAAAATATACTAATGAATTGCGGGAAGAAGGTTTGCCTTGAATATTTAAGAAATTAAAAGGTATTAGTTCTTGAAGTAAATCTTGGTGATAAGGTTCTAAATTTTTTTGATTGCTAGGAAAGATTAATAAGCCTCCTCCATTTTCTACGAATTGATACAGGGCAGAAGTAGTTTGATCAGAGTAATCATTACCCAAATCTGAGAGTATTAAGACATCGGTGGACTCAAGTAGATGTGGTGTCAGGTTTTGTTCGGAGGTCACTCGTAGAGATAGGGAGTNATCGAAATCTACTATTGTTGATAGAATTTCTTGAAGATAATATGTTGCTTTNTGAGAACTTTCTATNAGTGTGATAGATGTTTTTTTAGGTATTTTAAATGAAAAATAACGCCTATTATCAATTGTTAAATTGTCCTTTTCTATCTCGACGTAACCACTAATCCATCCATTTTTTCTGTGAGAGAGTNGCAAATTGACCGTAGACTCAACTCCAGCCTTCAAATTGANCGAATGTCGGNTCACTTTTTGATTTTCGTTAAATAAATTAATTGTTCGGCTAANCGTTTTAGGATTTCCAATATTAGCTATTTTAACGATAAGGTTTGTTGGCTTAGAACTATTTGCCATCCAAGGGGAAAGATTCAGCTCTGAAATTGTTGTATTTTTGAATGACTCCGTATTAGTTTCGATTAAAAACAATTCAGCTTTTGAAAGTGTCTCATTCTGGATGTCGATTTCTGGCCAATTGTAGTTAGATCCGGTAGAGAGTAAGAATATTTTATGGGCGAGTTCTGGATATTTGTTTAGGTGTGAAATAGCCTGAAATAAAGCTGTAGAGATGTTCCCACGACCTTCGTTTGGTTTGAGTCTGTCGGATTGTTGAATCAAGCGTTCAAGTTCGCCCGAAATTACATTCCCCGGCTCCGTTGTTATGGGGATAATTGCAANTGCGTCATATGTATCAAAACTGGAAATTAAGGTCTTTAATTTTTTCAATTGTCGATCAAAAAGTGTATTGCCAGAAGTTTTGTATTGTGTATANAATGATAAATCTACNAGGATAGCTGCAGCAGTTGGTAGAGGTTGTCCTCCCCAATCTCGACCTAGCTGATAAGTCGGTCTCGCAAATGCCAAAGTGATAAGCACAATAAATAATATGCGGATTATTAATATCAGCCATTGCCTTATGAAGATGCGACGTGTTCTATTTTTTTGGAGTTCATTAAGAAAACGTAGATCGCTAAATTGAACNAGCTGCGTGCGTTCTCGCTTAAAAAAGTGTAGCGCGATGGGTATTAGGGTTGCAATTAGACCAAATAGAAATATGGGATTTAAAAATTGCACTTGAGTANTTCANNTTCAAGGTTTGGAAGTATGTTNTTCNTNTTCCGTTCTAATTATGGAGATTATATCATCGCTAGTGTGAGCNGCGATAAGTCGTTTCTTAAACTCTTCATTTTTTAAATATCGAGAAATTCGTGCGAGGGCTTTTATGTGNGGACCAGAGATATTTGTCGGAGACACTAAAAGGAAGAAAACGTATGCCGGCTCTCCGTCCAGTGCTTCGAAGTCGACCCCACGGCGTNTTGTCCCTAAGGCAGCGACAAGCTTATCTACAGAATCAGATTTTCCATGTGGTATTGCAATACCATCTCCAATCCCCGTACTCATGATCTTTTCACGTTCTATTACAGCCTGAAAGATATCATCCGAATTTGCAATTTGACAGTTTTTTGCAACGAGTTTAGATAATTCTGCTATAATTTCTTCTTTTGTCTCACCCTGAAGATNGACGACAATAGCTTCGGGCGATAGGATTTCTAGCAGCGTCATTAGTGGGTCTCCATTNGGTCGGTTTATTTTTAAAAACGGTNATTCGCTTAAAGAAGTCAACTGTTCAGATATGATTTCTTTCAAAAGTTGTAAATTGTAGTTGACTAGTCTATGGAGCTTTTTAGATTCTAACAGTTTTAACACTATGAAANTNGATATAACTATTANANTTTTTGTGACCCCCTATTTTAATGATCCTTGAATTTGTTCAACTAGTAAATAGGAGATAAGACTACGTCGCGATCTGTTTTATGCGTTGCTTACCATTATCCTCCCATACGGTCTGCGGGAGTGAATCGTAGCGTATCCTTCATACACTATTTGCGAGAGTTGGGCTATTCTTGTAAGGTTCTGACTACGTCAGCTTTTGGCGGATGTGGTGATGCTTTACGTGCTTGGGAGCCAATTTCTTTTTATCGTTGGTTGTTTAACCGAAAAGTGCGTAGTGGGATCTTAGACTCTGAAAACCGTATTCCACGCGGCCTTCTTAGTANATTTTTAAGAANGTTTTTGGTTCCTGATGCACAAGTTTTTTGGATTCCTATGGCATTTATTCTAGGCCTTCTTNATATCANAAAGCAGAGATGCGATTTGATATATAGTTCGTTTCCTCCAGCCAGTGGTCATCTCATAGCTTGCTTTTTACATGTTTGCACGGGATTGCCATGGGTAGCTGACTTTCGAGATAGCTGGATATTTGACCCGTTGGATAGTCAATTGAAAAAATTTAAATGGCGTCTTGATTTGGAACAATTTTTGGAAAAAAAAATCATAAAGAATGCCACTGTTGTAATTACTGCCACGGAAGAATCCGCTCAAGCGCTCAGGTGTGCCTATCCCTCGTTTTCTGGAAAGATAAACGTAATTCATAACGGATATGATAGTGATATTGCTCCCAGCCGTTTTGTGAAATTAGAGAGTGGTGCACTCATTTTAGTACACACGGGCTCGTTTAGTTATAGTCACTCGGAGCGAACCCCAACGCATTTGTTCAAAGCNTTACATCNATTGGTAGAAGAAGATCCCATTTGGTCAGAGCGAATTTGTGTGGTNTTAGCAGGAGCCATGACTGAGGAAGAGAAATTCGCAGCGATNGAATTGATTCAAGCCGGTATGGTGCGTTTGGAGGGAGTTGTTGATAGTACTGAGGTTCGTAATTTGCAAGAAAGAGCAGATGTCTTATTAGTGGTCGATCATGTTCGTNCTTGGTTATCGACAAACATTCCAGGAAAATTCTTTGAATATCTTGCGATGCGTAAGCCAATACTTTCTATAGGGGGTGATGGTGCAGTAAAGAATCTCTTGTGTCGTTTAAATGCAGGTCGGCATGTAAATGGTCAAGATACAGCAGCAATTGTTGGTGCTTTGAAAGAGTTTTATTTTGCCGGTAGACGTGGAATTTTAACTTGTNAGACTAATACTTCTGAAATAGCTCAGTTTCATCGTGGAAGAGAAACTCAACAATTGGCTGACTATTTTGATAAGGCTATTAAAGGTTTATGTTGTCAGTAGTAGATCTTCGTTTACTANTTTTATTTGCGATCTCATTTTTNTTCCGTGTTGCGTATTTTGCTTTGGATATCCCTGTGCCTGAACAGGATACTCAGGATTATCAGGAATTAGCATGTAATCTAATAGANGGGAAAGGTTATGTGTCCCAGGAAAATTGGTTTGGATTCCCAATGTATTCTTGGCGTCCTCCAGTATATCCTNTTTTTCTGGCTGCGATATACTTCCTTTTTGGCTTTGATAATACTGTTGTTGTCCTTGTGCAGTGTCTTCTGGGAGCAATGTCAGTTATTATTCTCTGGTGTATTATTACTCGGGTTAGTGCTNGTGCTGGCTGGATAGCAGCAGTTTTTATGTCAATATACGAACCTTTAGTATCGGTTTGTAGTGAGGTTATGAGTGAAACCNTATTCACATTTTTAGTTTTACTGGCTCTTTGGGCCTTAGGAAGTAAACAACGAAAATTCTTCTTATTGGCTCTCGGCGGAATTGCAGTTGGTTTATGTGCGTTGACAAGACCTGTTGGTGTGTTGTTGCTTCCATCTTATGTTTTGGTTGTTTACTGGCAAGTTGGGCGCTCGGGGTGGGCTANTATAGTTTATGTTATCACAGCNTCGATNNTAGTCATTACTCCTTGGACTTTAAGNAATTATCAAGTGCATGGTGCCTTTGTGCCTCTTAGTACACACGGTGGTTTTATAGTTGCCCAAAGTAACAATATGGAGCCTGCTTGGCGTAAGGATCGTGGTTGGGGTATTCCGAAAAGTGTTTTTTTAAGTATGCCAACTGAGATTGAACGTGATCGTTATTGGTGGAAAAAGGGATTGAGTTTTATTCGAGAATATCCTCTTGTATANGCGCGCTTAATTTTTGAGCGTTTACTTAGATTTTTTTACTTCTTTCGGCCTTCATATAATCTATTTTTTGCCTTTATAATTCCGCTCTTTATTATGGGTCTATTCCGTTATGGCGGCGATAAAGATCTTGTATTGTATACTACTTTCATTGCTATTTCATTATTTGTGTTCAGTACGTTGCTTTATGGTTCAACACGTTTTAGACTTCCAATGGAACCTTTGTTAATAGGATTCGGGGCTGTCTATGTTGCGGATAATTGGAAGCGATGGTCTAAATATACCGCTATTGTGTATACGTTATCTCATATAGGGATTTGGTTGGCAGAAGACGATGTAAGAGAATTCACTCTCGTCGTATTANATCAACTGGGATTTAAATGATTCGGCCGTTTTTGACTATTTGTATTGTGAACTGGAANACTAGTGGTTTATTACGTGAATGTTTGGGGTCTATTTTTGACGANCCCGATTCAGACGATTGGGAAGTTATAGTAGTCGACAACGCTTCATCTGATGATAGCGTTGAGATGGTACGTAATGAATTCTCTCGCGTAAAATTGCTTGTTAGTTCAACTAATCTTGGTTTTGTGAGTGCAAATAATTGGGCGATGGAAGAAGCGCTANCGGATTATTGGTTGTTGTTGAATTCTGATACGCGTGTGGNAATAGGGTCNATATCCATACTCATTGACTTTTTGAACCAACATCCAGAGGCGGCGGTAGTGGGNCCACGGTTGATTAGAAACGACGGATCAATACAGCGTTCATGTGGAGTCTCTCCGACATTTATTAGAGAATTTGCTAACAAACTTTTATTGCACAAGGTATTTCCCACGATTAAATTTGGAAGTAAAGATTTGTCTGCCATACGAGAAGTAGGTTGGGTCACTGGTGCGTGTTTAATGGTTAGAAAATGTATAGGAGAAAAGGTTGGCATTTTAGATCCCGACTTTTTTATGTTTTATGAAGATTTAGAATGGTGTATTCGGATAGGAAAGAATAAGGGTAAAATATTTTATTGCCCATCAAGTTGTGTTATTCATGCTGGTGGNCAGAGTACAAGAAAAAATTTTACTAGAATGCTGATTTTAAGTCATAAAAGTCTGATTTGTTTATACAAAAAATATTTNAAGCAGCATGAGTTTATTCCGTTGCTACTTATGATTCCAGTTGAAATGATTATAAGGTGTGTAATATGGTTCTCAATATATTGTTTCCTGCCAGGAAGAAGAGACGAAGCAAGCCAGCGATTGCGAGCTTATTGGTATATTCTTAGAAGTGCCAAAGAGGTGCTGAATTTCACTAAATGAATCAACNATACATACAAAGTTATTTCGGAGAAAATGTGACTGATACAGTTCAATTGTTCAAACCCTGGTACGGAGAGAAAGAGTATGATGCATTACGCAGGCCACTTGAAACTGGTTGGTTGGGATATGGACCATTATCAAGAAAGTTTGAGAAACGGTTTGCTGATTATTTGGGTGTAAATCACGCCATAGCTCTGAATTCCTGTACTGCTGCCCTACATTTAGCTTTCCTCGCAGCGAAAATTTCCAATTGCGAAGTAATATCAACTCCAATGACATTTATAGCTTCAAATCATGCAATATTACTAGCGGGTGCTCGACCAGTGTTTTGTGATATTGAAGCAGATACTTTGAATGTAGATGTTGAAGATATAGAAAATAGGATTACNCCGGAAACAAANGCAATTCTTGCAGTTCATTATGGAGGTCAATCATGTGACATGGCNAGGNTTAAGGANTTGTCGGATCGTCATGGGTTGTTTTTGATCGAAGATGTTGCACAGGCTTGNGGTGGAGAATACCGTGGTCAAAAATTAGGAACATTTGGTGATATAGGGTGTTTTAGTTTTGAATCGAAAAAGAATTTATCAACCGGTGATGGTGGTATGTTGGTAACTAATAATGATGTTTTGGCAGAACGCGTACGTAAACTTCGCTGGCTAGGGATATCTAGAGACACTTGGTCGAGATTTAATGATNGTCAATCAAGCCGTGCATGGGAATANGATGTCGAAGAGATTGGATTCAAGTATTCGATGAATGACATTGCCGCTTCTTTGGGATTGGTGCAGTTAGACAAGCTTGACACTGCTAATGACCGTAGACGGAAAATTGTAAATCGTTATCACGAAGAGTTGTTCGAAATTGATGGAATTGAGCCCTTAGCTAATAGAGATTATTCCAATAGCGCATGTTATAGCTTCGTAGTACGGTTAGATAACCGAGAATCACTTTGTGATTTTTTATCAAGCCGAGATATTGAGTCGGCNGTACATTATTTTCCTAATCATTTATTACCTTTATANAAGCCTTANAGGTCACGTGTTCTTCCAGTAGTAGAGCGTGAATGGAGACGGATTTTAACGTTACCTTTATCACCCCATTTGAGAGTAGATCAATTTGATCGCGTTATAGAAGCCTTGAAAGAATTTTCTGCTCTTTAGAATGGAAAAAAATTGAGATCGAAACCCTCGTTATTGAAGAATCAAAATCGGCTTTGAAATTACTGTTTGTAACTCAGTACGGGATTTCCGCCGCAAGTAGTCGAACGCGTGTATTCCAATACCTTTCCTATTTGAAAAGCAAAGGTTATCACTGTCGGATTATAAGCGTCATAGAGGATAAAAGTCTCTCAGGTGCGAAAGTATCTGTTGTACATCAACCAATTCGAAAAATACTATATTATTTTTTTGCAGGGTGGCGTACAATAATTTCGGGTTTGTTGCTATTGATACATGGACGTAATAGTGACGTTATATTTATTCAAAAAGTTGTTTTTCCAACTTTTTTTCGAACGGCAATTAAACATTTGAATACTCCAGTTATTTTTGATTTTGATGATGCCATTTTTACCACGGAAATGGAGGACCTTAATTGGCTCTCGCGTTTTAAGGTTCGCCGTAATTCCAGTGGTGTTCCGGCTATGTTAAAAATTTCAAAAATGGCAATAGTGGAAAATGGATATAATGCAGCTTTTGCGAAAGATTATGTTTCAAATGTGGAAATAATAACGGGTCCTATTGATACCGAACGTTATAGGTTTTTTAAAAAGGATACGCGAAAAAGTAGTAATTCAAATGTCGTTTTGGGATGGATAGGGAGTCCGTCAACTTTGCCTTATTTATACGAAATTCGGCAAATTTTAGAAAGTATTGGTCGGGAATATAGCAATGTATGTTTACATGTTATTGGCGCACAAGAATTTTATCTTTCCCAAATGTCCGTTGCTGCAGAGGTATGGTCGATTGAAACGGAAGTGGAAAAGTTACGGAGTTTTGACATCGGTATAATGCCAATACCTGATAATGCCTGGACGCGAGGGAAAGGCGGTTACAAATTATTGCAATATATGGCTACGGGTTTACCGGTAATTGCTAGCCCAGTTGGAGTTAATTGTAATATTGTAGAGCATGGTCAAAATGGTTTCTTAGCCAGCGAAAACGTAGATTGGGAAAAGTCTTTGCAGATTCTTATAGAAGATTGTGAATTACGTAGGGTTATGGGGGAGCGAGGAAGGAAAAAAGTTGAGAAAAAATATTCTTTGAAAATGTCACAGCCTTATTTAGAAAAAATAATTAATAGGATAGGCCCCAGCTAACAATGGCTGAAAAAAAAATTGTTAATGCATTTACTGTTGATTGGGAAGATTGGTTCCACGGAATTGAACTAAACTTCGACCGTTGGGAAGATTGTGAAGATCGCATAGAGATAGGAACTCGACGTCTACTTTCGTTGTTGGAACATAGTGGGTGTTATGCCACGTTTTTTGTTCTGGGCTGTGCAGCCGAACGTGCTCCGCACCTTCTTCGTGATATTCGANCCGCGGGCCATGAGATAGGAATACATGGATATTCACATCGTTTTGTCTACAATCTCGGAAAAGAAGAATTTCGGTCCGATTTGCGGAGATCTAAAAATGTAATTGAGAATATTCTAGGTGAAGAATGTGGTGTCGGGCATAGAGCTCCTTTTTTTTCTATCAATAAGGATACTGGATGGGCGTTTGAGGTTCTAAGGGACGAAGGGTTTTTGTATGACTCTAGTGTATTTCCTATACATAATTATCGTTATGGTATACCCAATTCGCCACGATGGCCCTATTCTAATCGGTCAGAATTAATTGAATTTCCTCTTACTACTTGGCGATGTTTTGGTACTAATGTTCCGGCTTCAGGGGGTGCTTATTTTAGGATATTTCCTTATAATTTTACGAGATTCATGCTGAGTAGAATTAATGCGGTTGGAAAACCATTTGTATTTTATATTCATCCTTGGGAACTAGACCCTAGTCATCCTTCCCTGGATCTACCTTATAGGGTTCGCTTGACGCACTACCACAATCTGGATAGAACAGAAGCCCGTTTGCGCACACTTTTACGTGATTTTAGTTTTGCTCCAATGATTAATGTTTTGAATTCGGAAGGTTATTTGTGAAAGATCCAAGCTTAAATGACGAGCGTGTTAGTAGTTATTTTGATAAAGTTGCCGATCGTTTTGACGCAATTTATCGCAGCGATAAAAGCTTTGAAAAAAAATTGGTAGATGGTTTATTTCGTAGTGTTGTTCACCGCCGTTTTGCTTATACAATGGAACTTTTAGGTGANGTNAAGGGGAAATCTATTCTTGACGTAGGTTGCGGATCTGCTCGTTACGGCATTCAACTTGCAACCCAAGGTGCGAAAGTTCATGGTCTTGATTTTGCGGCAGGGATGGTCGACATGGCTATAAAGGCCGCTGAAAATGCTGATGTATCAGATATGTGCAGCTTTACCGAATGTGACTTCTTGTCTTGGAATTCGGAGACGTCCTATGATGCTTGTTTGGCAATTGGTTTTTTTGACTATATTCAAGAAGCTAGTGTTTTTTTGCAGCGTATGAATGAAATTAAAGCGAAGAATTACGTGTTTAGTTTCCCGAAGCGCTGGACTTTTCGTACTTTACCTCGGTGGATCCGATTAAATGCGAGTGGNTGCCCAGTTTATTTTTATGATTCGAGACAAATTAGTANTTTATTGGTAGGTGCTGGNTGGTCGGATTTCAACATTAAGTCACTGAGTCGCGATTATTTGGTTCATATATACTGATCGATGAAATTTAGTTAGATAGAAAGTGCATAAATGAAAGTATTGATTACGGGTGGGGCGGGTTTCATCGGTTCGCATCTTTCGGAACGACATTTGTCATATGGTGACAGTGTTTCAATAATTGATAATTTGTCAACAGGAAGTATAGACAATCTGCAGAATATAGAGGGTCACGAAAATTTTAAAGTAGTTATTGGTGATGTGCTTAATGAACATGAAGTTCGGCCCTTGGTAGATGAATGTGATATGATTTACCATTTAGCNGCGGCGGTAGGTGTAAATTTTATCATTGAGAACCCGCTTACATCCTTNATATCAAATATCCGTGGAACGGAGATTATTCTTGAATTAGCGAATGAANAAAAGAAAAAGGTTATTCTTGCTTCGACATCAGAAATTTATGGAAAAAAGAATGGTCAAATTCCGTTTTCGGAGGACAGCGACCGTATATTGGGTCCCACTACGGTGATTCGTTGGAATTATTCTACTTCGAAAGCCGTAGATGAGCTTTTTGCTTTGGCATATTGGCGCGAAAAACGTTTGCCTTGTGTCATAGTCAGACCGTTTAATGTGATTGGTCCTCGCCAATCAGGTCACTACGGAATGGTTGTACCAAGGTTTGTAAAACAGGCTTTATTAGGACATCCAATCACCGTGTANGGTGATGGAGAGCAACGTCGTTGCTGGACATATATAGACGATGCGCTTGATGGTTTGGTGGGTTTAGCTAATAAAGATTCTGCTGTCGGCGAAATATTCAATNTAGGATCTCATTTTGAAACTAGTATTAAGGATTTAGCGTTTAGAGTTAAAGAGTTGACCTCGAGCGATTCCGAAGTAGAGTTTGTGCCATATGACCAGGCTTGGCCTAAGGGCACTTATGAAGATCTGATGTATCGTGCTCCTGATTTGAGTAAAATACGGGAATGTGTTGGTTATGACCCAAGTGTTAGTTTGGATAATGCACTGAAAAAAATAATCAAGTATTATGCGCGTTGATGTAGATGAATATTTTATTTTTATAACNNATATGTTTTCTNACGTGCTGTGAGGCATATTAGATAGATGTGTTTTTCTGATCTCTCTCGCACCTGCTGTTGCGTGTAGTAAGTTACGAGCCTATTTTCTGCCCGANACTATTTCTATTTATACTTTTTAATGTTGCATANAATTACCATATGCAGAAAAGATGTTGTTATGTCTTCAGCTTCGGTTGAATTTAATTTGTCTATACGTCCTCAGAAAAGATTTGAAATTATTGATGTATCTAAAAGACTTCGTGATGAATTTGGAAGTTCATGGATTGATCGCAGGAAGGCAATATATTGCTCTTTACATACTACTGCAGGGTACTTAGAGCAGGGTACTTTTCGATATTTAGGCCAGGGTCGGAGACATTTAGATCCCTTTATTCGTACTGTACAGAAAATTTTTCCACCTGATGCTGGCTATTACCATGATCGCATGCAGCTCCGGGATGAATTGAGTCCGCGTCAGAAAGAGCGCGAGCCCGTTAATGCTGATTCTCATCTTACATTTATGAGTGCTGGATTAAACAATTGTGTGACTTATACTAATCGATTGGACGAATCTGTTTATTTCATAGAGTTGGATGGTATATACAAAGACCATGTAAGAGAACGCAATACTACTGTGATTGCTTACGATAGATCTGAGATTGTGCATAGGGACAAGGTTGGTATTCCAGTTACGTCTGGAAATGCAATAGATTCGTTTAATTTAAAAGATTCGTCCTATGGTCTTTTTGCTGAAATACAAGAATGGATAGAGCGCTATGGAGTGGAAAAAGGAATTGTAGACGTCCGTTTATGTCAGGATGATCGTCATGTGGGGCTTACGGTTAACGAGTACGAGACTTTGTTGATGCGAAATGATCTTCCACAGGTAATGCGCGATCCGCTACGATATATGATGTTGCATGGAAAAAAGTTTCTTCGAGATCCAGGAGCAATACCGGGAAAAACTCGCGATTACGCAGCATATGATTTGATTCATCTCTATAACGACCTAATGGATTATTTNCCTGGAGGTCGACCTATAGTGAATCGTATACTATCAGTTCTGTCTAGTCCTGCAAAACGTATCTTGCGACTTAAACGCCATATTAGTTTTTTGGTTTCTGACAGTGAGGAAACGGGGATGGACCGTATTGTTTTAGGAAAATATCAAAGTCCTATACTGATACAACATCATCCCGCAGTTGATGGTGTTAGATATTTAGATGTAACCCTTCGAAGATTTGCCTAATCCTGTGAATGTTGATAAAACAATTTTTAAGGCTTATGACATACGGGGTATTTATCCGGACTCTTTGNATGAAGACGTAGCATTTTCTGTTGGTCGTGCTTTTGTTGAATTGCTGGAACCTCATGAAGTGNTTGTTGGCCGAGATATGCGCTTATCTAGCCCAGCCATAAGAGACCAACTTATTCGAGGCTTGATACGTCAAGGTGCGGATGTGATTGATATAGGAATGGTTAGTACAGATCAGTATTATTACGCCTGCGCGACCTTAAAGGCACCCGGAGTAATGGTTACGGCTTCGCATAATCCTCCTGAATANAGTGGATTTAAAATGGTACGCGATATGCCGTACTTGTTAAGTGGAGATTCGGGCATAGACGACTTAAAAAAGCTTGTCGAAAAAGACCAATATTCAACTCCTAAGCAAGAGGGAAATTTACGTGAAGAAGATATTAGTAAAGGATTTTTAGATAAAATTCTGGGCATCGTTAATTTAGGTTCTATTTCGCCACTTCATGTAATAGCTGATACTGGGAANGGTATGGTAGGCCCAATTCTTCAGCGAGTTGTAGATAAACTTCCCATAAAAATGACGGGACTTTATTTGGAACCGGATGGCAACCTTCCTAATCATGGCTTAGATCCGATGCAGCCGGAGAATCGGGTGGAACTTCAAGAAAGAGTGGTAAAAGAAAAAGCAGATGTAGGTTTTGCNTTTGATGGTGATGGCGANCGATTTTTTGTAATTGATGATCGTGGGAAGTTTATTCCAGGCGACTTCATTTCTGCCTTAATTGGTTGTTATATGTTGGAACAGTATCCTAAAAGTAAAATTGTATATGATGTTCGTTGTTCGTGGGCTATTCGTGATTCTGTACGNGCTGCGGGTGGTACGGCTTTGATGGAACGTGTGGGACATTCTTTTATAAAGCCTCGTATGTTTGAAGAAGGTGCTATNTATGCTGGAGAATTGAGTGGCCACCATTATTTTAAGGATTTTTACGGAGCTGATTCAGGATTAGTTCCCGCTTTGATTTTGCTAGAAATGTTATCAAAAAAAAGCTGTAAGCTTTCCAAATTAGTTGAACCACTAGAACGTCAATATTTCCCATCATCAGAAATAAATTTGAAGGTAGAGCGTCCTCAGGAGATCATAGATGGTTTAGCAGTACGTTATGCCGATGCCCAAATTGAATATATGGATGGGATTTCAATCAGTTTCGAAAACTGGCATTTTAATGTTAGAGCATCAAATACGGAACCTTTACTAAGGTTAAATTTGGAGGCTTTAGATAAGCATACTATGCTTGAAAAGCGAGACGAAATTCTTACGTTTTTACGCTCTTAACCGATAGTTTGATTTGGTCTAGGTGATCTAATCATGTACTTNGCAATATTNCTTCCCGGCTATGTCCTTTCTTCGTAATTTTTCATTTAATGCTATATCCGCAGCGTTAGTGTTTGCCGTGGGTCTACTCAATCAAGGTTTATTGGCTNGTCAATTGGGTAAGTCGGACTACGGTGTATTTACGTTATGGATACAAATAGCATTAATTGTAGCACTCTTTTTGGGTGAGTGGTTGCGTCGTGGGACGACCTATGTAGTTGGAAAAGAAAAAAAAGTAGGGGCAGCCTATAATAATATCATAATTTACGTTAGTATATTAATTCCGACGGCATTCTTACTATCATGGTTTNTNAGNTTTGAACTTGTTTCGGTTCTGGGACCATTNATTTNTGAGTATTGGTATTTAATNGCACTGATGTCTNGTATGGTTATTTTACAACGTTGTGGCCAGGCTATATTACTTGGGTTGAATCGGATTCGAGGATATGCTGTTGTTCCGCTTGTATTCATCTGCTCATATGGATTGATGAATGTTTTTTTGTGGTATAAAAATAATCTGAACATTTTTACGGGTATATCAGTATTCACTTTCGCCGCTTTTGTGGCGTCTGTTTCCGCTTTTATCTTTTTGCGAGATGCTTTAATAGGTTTTGGACGATGGGACAGACTCCTTATGTCCTCGGTATATTCTGTTGGGCGTAGAGGGGCGATATCCGTATTGCTCGTGTTCTTGTTACTTAAGAGCGATTTCTTTTTGGTGAATTATTATTTAGGCACTGAATTCGTTGGAGTTTATCGCGTAGCGGTTAATTTTGCAGATATGATGCAAAGAGTTCCAGATTTGGCGGGCGCTGTGTTGTTAGCAAAAGTTATTCGAAACGAGGACCATCAGAATCTTAGTTGGAGGATCGCTTGTTGGATCGGATTATTTTCCTTGGTATGTGCCTTTGGTTTAGTGATGGCGGGAGAAAAATTAATTATGATTTTTTTCCCCGGATATGAACAAGCTTACCAACCCTTAATTTGGATGCTTCCGGGATTAATTTTTTTAGGAGTAGGTTCCGTTCTTAACACGAAATTAGCAGGCTTAGGTTACCCGGCTGTAACTCAATGGGCGCCAGCGGTAGCATTGATCCTGAATATAGGCCTTAATGTATTTTTAATTCCAAAATATGGATTGTGCGGAGCATCGATGGCAACTTCTATTTCCTATGCTTGCTGGACAATTTGTATTGCGTGGGCTTATTGGGGATCTAAATTTAAAATTACTAAAGTGAATATACAATGAGGGTATTATTAACGTCACGTTTGTACCCTAGTTCTGCCTTTCCTGAGCGGGGCACTTTCGTACATAATCAGGCTCGTTTTATTTCAAAGATTTGTGAATTAGAAATTTTTTCGCCGATTCCGTTTTTCCCGAATATTCCAGGATTAGGTCGCTGGAGTGCCCTTTCTCGCGTTAGGGAAGTGGAGGAGATAGATGGGTTAAGAGTCCGCTTTCCTCGGTATATATCTTTTCCCAGAAGGTTGTTTTTTAACTATGCATGGCGAATGTATTTTCGGACAATAAAAAGAAACTTAAATATTTGTCCAGATCTTATTCATGCCCACCTTGCTTACCCAGACGGTTTGGCTGCGGTTCATCTAGGTAAAGAAATTGGGAAGCCGGTAGTTATTTCTGTCCATGGCCACGATATAAGAGAACTACCAGAGACTAATCCATATTGGCGCTCATTGGTTTCCCAAGCTTTATGTCGTGCTGACGGTGTAGTAGTTAGTAGTCATGATGCCCGTGAACGCGTGATAAAATTAGGCGTTGATCCCCTACGATTATACGATATTTCGCAGGGTGTGGATTGTTCGATTTTTGTGCCGGATGAATCAAAAGTATTTAACAAGAATGAATGTCGTCTGCTATATGCTGGAAGATTTGATAAGAAAAAGGGATTGGGGATTTTAATTGATGCTCTGAAAATATTGCGGACCGAAAATCGGAATGTAATGCTTAAGCTGGTTGGAGCCAGTAAGTCTGGAGGTGGAGAGGAACAATTTCGTCTTCAGGCAAAACAGAACCAAGTTACTGAATGGGTAGAATTTGAACAGGCAAGTCCTTGGGGAGAAATGCCTAGCATTATGGCCGCCGCTGATATATTTGTGCTCCCGAGTTATTACGATAGTTTTGGTATTGTACTTATCGAATCGATGGCATGCGGGATTCCTGTCGTGGCTACAAAATGTGGTGGACCGGAACAGTTAGTTCATAATACTGTCGGTCGTTTGGCGGAAATCGGCGACCCAGTATCGCTGGCAAATGCTATTAGCGAAGTTATCGATAACTATGAAAGTTTTGATAGAGAAATTATTCGGAATAATTCCTTGGCTTATGATTACAGATCTGTTGCGGACCAAATATATAGAATGTATTCGGAAATTGTGAATTAATGACCTTTGTCAGTACTAATCAGTTCATTTCTTGATAAAGAGAAATTAATTTTTTTTCTTGTGTACCCCAATGATAGTGAGTTTTTGCCGCATGTAAACCGTTTTTGCCCATTTTCTGACCCTCTTGAGGATGTTCGATTAGAAATTGTACAGCATTTGCGATATCTTGTTCCTTTTTGGGGTCGACACAAAGGCCACATTCGTGGTTTTCGACGATGTCTCTTAAGTTGGGTACGTTTGAACATATTACAGGTAAGCCGTACATCATATATTCAAAAATTTTTGTTAATTCTTTTTTTAAAGTATGTTTTGAATGCGGAAATATAGCCAACCCAGCTAACCACTTTTCGCTTTGATAGTATTCGATAATCCGCTCAAATGGTATAAAATCATCTACACCCTCAATATGTAGTTGGCCATTATATTTTCCTGCTTTCTCCCGTAGCTTTTTAGCCATACCATCTTCACACCTACCCACAAGAAAAATTTCTGCTTTGGGAACATTGTGCAAAATCTGTACGTGCTGATGTGCACCGCGGTAACTTTTGACGTTACCTGTATATAGTAATCGAGCTTGGCCATTTACGGGCCGTTTATTCAGTGTTTCTTCGTCTACATCAGGAAGTTGGGCGTAATTTAGTATTGTGCGACCGCGGGGGAAACGCTCTGAATAATATCGTTCAGCAAGTACATGGAAAAATGGAATAGTTGCGATTTGTTCAAGTTTTGATAGCATTTTTGATAGTATCTTACGAAACGCGATAGGAAGATACTCTCTCTCAAGCAGCGCAGTACTATTGTCTTCGTGAATATCATAAATTACGTGTTTTCCCATGATTTTTAATAAAAGACCGGCAACAATAAATTCGGGATCATGGAAGTGGAAGATTTTTTCGCCATGTTTTATTGCTATACGGAGTGCACGAAACACACCGAGTGTCATTCGTCCAAATCGGTTTTTAGGGCAAGAGAAACTTCGAATATTTATTTTACTTACATACTGGGTATGGGAATTAGGTGCAATTAATACAACCTTAAATCCTGCATTCGACAGTGATATGCATTCTCGATAAAAAATACGATTATCAAAAACATTGTGGACTGTTGTAATGTGTACTACAGTAGGCATATCTGCTTTAGCCATTCATAGACGGACTTTTGTNGCTTCATTATGCGACGAAAGATTAGATGGTATTTGCATTTACTTTTACAAATGCCGAAAATATAAGAAGAAAATTTACTTGATAAAAATCCTATGACAACGTATACGCCCATGTTAGCCATATTGTTTTGGTTTGCTGTTTTTTTTATTGTGTACACCTACATACTATATCCTTTGATATTATTTCTACTTACTACNGGTAGGAAANCGCCCGTGTATGCAACTCCTAATGAATGGCCGAGCGTCTCGATCATAATAGCCGCACACAACGAGGAGGCCATTATACGTGACAAGATTGAAAATACGCTAGATTTGGATTATCCTGAAGGCGCTTTGGAAATTATGGTTGCTTCTGACGGATCGACGGATTTGACTAATGAGATCGTTGAGCAGTATATGGATCGTGGAGTCAGACTTCTCGTATTAGAGGAACGAGGAGGTAAAACTCNTGCACAAAACGAAGCNTNCAAACAGGTTCNGGCTGAGATTTTAGTTTTTTCGGACGCTAATAGTATGTATGATCAGTACGCACTTAAGGGTNTNGTAAGGCCTTTCTCNCATAGTAATGTCGGCTGTGTGTGCGGTGAACTTCAATATNTAAATCCATCTGATCATGCTGTGGGTAAAGGGGAAGGCCTTTATTGGAAATATGAGCAATTTCTAAAACGTCGTGAGAGTCTTCTGTCGTCTGCTCTCGGGGCGAATGGGTCTATATATGCAATACGTCGTCAATTGTTCGAATATTTAGATCCAGATATAATTAGTGATTTTGTGATGCCTATTCGCGTTTGGCGGCAAGGATTCCGTGCTGTTTATGAATATCGTGCAATAGCGAAAGAACATACGGGAGATACCTTTCTGAAAGAGTTTAATCGCAGAACTCGAATAATTGCACGGTCTTTATTTGGATTATGGTCCCAAAGGAGTGTTTTAAATCTATTCAGATTTGGATCATTCGCCTTTCAGATGATTTCGCATAAGTTAATGCGATGGTTGGTTCCTTTNATGTTAATTTCTGCTTTTATAATCAATGGATTCTTGATNNATGAAATGGTTTANCATTACCTATGGATTTTGCAATTTATTTTTTATGGTTTGGCTTTAGGTGGAAGTATCATGCCTAATACCATAGGAAGATTTGCCTTGTTTTATGTTCCAGCACATTTTTGTACTATGAATGCCGGTGCTTTTTGGGGTGTTTTACTTTTTCTTACCGGGCGCCGTTATCAAATTTGGCAACCCATGAGTCGGAAATAATGTCAAAATTGCAACGTTTAATTGCATTGGTTTTCGCAGATGTTCTTGCAATAAATTTCACTGCGATATTGTTTCTCTGGATGAAGTTTGCGGGGGGNGGTCTTCCTGCGATGGTACGAAGTTGGCAACGCGAAAACCCGATAACCNANGTACCTGATTTTGGCTATGCGTTGTCTTTCTATGCAGACACTTTTCCTTTAATTACGGCCTTTTGGCTTATTTTATTTTTCTTCTTTGGTCTTTTTCGAATTTCATTATCTCCTTCACGTTTTGATGAGTTTNTAGAGGTCTTAAAGATAGCAACTCTTGGTGTAATGTTGGCATTTGTTGCAACATTTGATCAAGGTGAATTACGACTAACGCGTTTGTTGATTTTTCTCTACTGGATTTTACTTATTTTCTCAGTTTCTAGTGGACGGATTTTAATTAGGAGTTTCGAACGCTACTTACTGTTACGCGGTATCGGTCGCCGCCGAACCATCATTGTTGGAATAGATGCACGTGCTGAGCGCTTATTGAANGAGATAGAAACTGTTCCAGATAGGGAGTTTGAAGTTGTCGGTTTTCTTTCTCATACTACAGAATATGAGAAAGAAGAGATTGGTGGTCACGCTATTTTAGGCTCTGTTAAAAACCTCGCAACAGTTATACGCTCCAATTCTATTGATGTAGTTCTAATAGCACTACAGTCAAATTCTCATGAAGAAATTCTTGAAATAGTGTCTGAGGCTCGGGGCGAGACAGTTTCTTTTAGTATCACTCCTGACTTATACGACATAGTCACGGGGCATTTCCGTACTATGCAAATATCAGGTGTTCCGTTAATGCAGTTAAACTCTGAGTTAATGCCTGTTTGGGAGGGTTGGATTAAACGATTGATTGACATTGTTTTCTCCTTATTGATCGTTGTAATCCTTTCTCCTCTATGGTTTCTTATTGCTATAGGTATAAAGGTTAGTTCTCGTGGGCCTATTTTGTTTAGTCAGGAACGTGTCGGAATTAATGGAAAAACCTTTACGATGTATAAGTTTCGTTCAATGCTCGTAGACGCAGAATCTAAAACAGGACCTGTGTGGGTAAAAGGTGAGGATCCGAGAGTGACTTTAATAGGACGCATTCTCCGGATGTTGCATCTTGATGAAATACCTCAATGCATAAATTTCTTGCGTGGTGATATGTCTTTGGTCGGACCTCGACCAGAAAGACCATTTTTTGTAGAGAAATTCCGATCTGAGATTCCTCTTTATATGCGTAGGTTTAATGTTAAACCTGGTCTTCTCGGTTGGGCTCAGGCCAAGCATGAATTTGATATGAATTCGGAAGACGTTGTTGGAATTGCGCGAGAACGATTAGAGTATGACTTGCACTATATTGAGAACATGTCTCTCAAATTAGACGTTAAAATAATATTTCAAACAATATGGTTTGTCCTGTCAGGAAAGAGCACGCGGTAGTCTGTTACCAAGTGGTATAAATTATGGCTAACCCAATCAGAATTCTATAAATAGAAAAAGCGTCTGTACCATATTTGCTGATAAATCTTAGAAGAAAACCAATTGCGAAATAGCCACTCACAGCAGCTGCAATTATGCCTATCAGTAGGTTGGTCGTTTCTTGTTGACCTAATCCATTTGAGATTAAATTGTTGAGCTCAAGTAGACCACTGGCCGAAATAGCAGGCAAGCCCAAGAGGAATGAAAAACGAGTGGCTTCGTTCCTTTCTAGTCCTACAAGGAGCCCACCCATTATGGTAGAGCCTGATCGCGAGCATCCGGGAATTAAGGCAAGTGCCTGGCAAAATCCGATACATTGTATATTCCAAAAGCTGAGGTCATGCATCTTTTTACTTTTTCGCCCCACGCGTTCGGCTATCATAAGACCAATCGCAAGAATTATGAGTGAAGTTCCTATAAGTGCCAATGTACGTGCCTCAGTTTCAATAAATTCTCTGAAACTAAGTCCGAGTATAGCTATTGGGAGAGTTCCAGAGGCTATTGCCCAAGCCATAAGGCTCTCCTCTGAATGACCGATGTTACGATGTTTTAAACTCTTTAATATGGCTATAAATAGTCGCCGTATATCGTCTGAAAAGTAAAACAGTACTGAAATTAGCGTGCCCAATTGGATTACGGCGGAAAATGCAGTCCCGGGATCGTTCCATCCAAGATAGTGAGGTACTATCCGTAAATGAGCAGTGCTACTTAT
>NZPK01000042.1 GCA_002693325.1 Gemmatimonadota bacterium
GGTTGGAAATACAATATGAGCAATATTGATGCTGCCATTCTTTTGCCCCAATTAAATCGTATTGACGTGAAGTTAAGAGAAAGACATCGCTTAGCCAGAAATTACTCGGCTTTGTTCCGAGATCACCAAAAGATACAATTGCAATCTGAAATTGTCGATAGCGTACATGCCAGACATTTGTTTACAGTCTGGATAGATAGCGATAGAATGCACACCATTAATGAATTACGAGAATGTGGGATTGAGACTGTAGTCAACTACAATCCGATTCACTTAACGTCTTTTTTTTCAAAAAAATACGGATATAAAGCGGGAGATTTCCCGATAGCCGAAAGCATTGGTAGCAGAACTCTATCACTCCCCTTTTATCCTTATATGCCAGATGAACATGTTGAAGAGGTGGCGAGTAATTTGAAGAAGCTGCTCAGTCTTAACGGAGCTAAATCTCGGGGGTAGAATACAGTGAGCAAAACCGTTTTGGTAACAGGTGGAGCGGGCTTTATAGGGTCCAACTTCGTGCACTACTTGAAAAACAAATACCCGGACTACAGGATTTTAATCTTGGACGCTTTGACTTATGCTGGAGAATACGGCAATCTCCCGAGCGGGGTTAACGATCCGGATGAATCTCAGATACAGTTTTGGTACGGCAACGTTTGTAACCAGGGTCTCGTAGTGAGCCTAGCAAGAGAAGCAGATATAGTGGTTCATTTTGCCGCAGAAACGCACGTCACTCGCTCAATTTTTGATAACTTAGTTTTTTTCGAAACAGATGTTATTGGCACACATGCAGTCATTAACGCGGCAATAGACTCCGGAAAAATAGAACGCTTCATACATATTTCAACTTCTGAAGTTTACGGCACCGCAATTAGCGAAACCATGACTGAAGAGCACCCTCTAAACCCCTCGAGTCCCTACGCTAGCGCAAAGTGCGGCGCAGATAGACTCGTTTACTCCTACTGGGAAACCTATAAAACGCCAGCTGTCATAGTAAGGCCTTTCAATAACTATGGCCCTAGACAACACCTTGAGAAAGTTATCCCGAGATTCATTGCGTCGGCGCTGATGGACGAACAAATGACTGTACATGGGGGAGGCACTTCCTCCAGAGATTTCATACACGTCGAGGATACATGCTTAGCCCTAGATCTCGTAATGCATGCTCCCGTCGATAAAGTTGCTGGAGAAGTATTTAACGTCGCAAGCGGACAGCACCGATCTGTATTAAGCCTAGCAGAAGATATTGCAAGAAAAATGGAAGCGGATCCCGAAAAAATAGTGTTTGTAGGCGAGCGTCCGGGACAAGTGGAACGACATACTGGAGACTCTAACAAAATATCAGAAGTGCTGGGCTGGAAGCAGACAATTAATTGGGAAGACGGATTAGACAAGACTATTGAATGGTTCAAGAAAAATCGTACTCATTGGGAAAAACAATTATGGATGCGTCATATCCCAATTCGCACCGCTTCGGGAAAGATTGAATTACATTAGTTTACCAAAGATAGCCGACTTTAACTGGAAGTGTTAGGTAATAGACCCTAGGTTTTCGTTGGTGGACCGGTTTTCCGCAAACTAGACGTATAAAAGTGATTTAAGCTAATAGCTTCTAAATATTGATATGGTGATCTCAAGATGTGTGGAATAGCGGGATTTACTGGCGACCTCCGAAATAATGATCTACTGACGGACATGGTGAATTTGCTTACTCACAGAGGTCCGGATGACTCCGGTTTCTGGTCCGCTAAGGGCATCTCCCTTGGGATGAGGCGTCTGTCCATTATTGATCCCCAAACCGGAGGGCAGCCGGTTTTCAACAAAGATAAAACTATAACTGTAGTTTTCAATGGTGAAATTTATAATCACAAGCAACTGCGCGAAGAACTTCAGGTTAAGGGCTATAATTTCCAATCCGACCATTCTGATTCCGAGGTTTTAGTCTACCTCTACGAAGAATATGGGCTTGAAATGTTCACCTATCTAAACGGAATGTTTGCAATAGGTATTTGGGATTCGAAATTAAAACATCTTGTTCTGGTACGCGACCATGTCGGGATAAAGCCAATCTATTATTCTCTTTCAAAAAGCGGAATCTCATTCGCTTCTGAGCCAAAATCCTTGTTACTCCATCCAGAGGTAAGTAAAGCTCCAGACTTTGAGGGGTTGGATCATTATTTCACATTCAAAAACGTACCCGCACCTCGGTCCGCATTTAAAGACATAAAGCAACTTCAGCCAGGTCAGTACCTACTGTGGAAAGCCTCCAAGTCTTCTTATCAAATAAAAAACTGGTACGAGCTACCCAATTATTCATTACGAAAAGCCCTGAAGTCAGAAAGTGATGCAGTTCTTGACTTGAGACAGCTTTTGGAAAGTAGCGTCGAAATGCAAATGCAATCGGACGTTCCATTGGGAGCTTACTTATCAGGGGGACTTGATAGCTCGCTAGTAGTAGCGTTGATGGCTTCTAAAGCCAATCGGCCTATAGATACTTTCACATTAGTCTATGAGGGAGCATCGGTTGGCAAACAATCTGATCAAGATTTCGCAAGGGAGGTCTCAAAAATTTATGGCACTAATCATCATGAAAAGTTGGTACGAGCAGAAGATATTCCTGAGGCTATAGACGCTGTTGTAAATGCCTTTGATGAACCTTTTTCTGGAGTTATTTCAACGTGGTTTTTAAGTGGACTGATAAAAGAGCATGTTACAGTAGCCTTATCGGGAGACGGGGCCGATGAGCTTTTCGGAAGCTATCGGACTCAACGCTTAGCAGCTCCGATCGAGGCATGCACTGAAGCGGAAAGTGGAAATATCTCAAGATCAAAAGCAGTAAGTATCTGTGAAATGCATGGATTTACCTACGACGAAGTAAAAATTATTTATGGCAAAGGGGACGCNGCAGCGCAGAGAATGGCTCAGTACATCATGGATGATCCTACTAAGCGAATGCTCTATACCTCTGAGATGCTAGAGAAAATCGATGCTTATCACTCAGAGAACCTAGTAAGGCGTCAACACNATAAGATTTCGGATAAGAACTACCTGAATATGGCCTTAACTTACGATTTCCAGACGCTGCTTCCGGATCAAGTCCTTGCTTTTGTAGACAGATTATCCATGAGCCACTCAGTAGAAGTCAGACCGCCTTTTCTTGACCCCAGAATAATAGAGTTTGTNATGAAACTCCCAGATAATATGAAAATAAGAAACGGCCGGACGAAGCATATTCTCAAAGAGGTAGCTTCAGGTTTATTGCCTGACTCACTAATAGACAGACCAAAGGAAGGATTTTTAATGCCTGTTAATGAATGGATTTTATCCAATCTAGGAGCATTTGTTANAGATACTTTATCGCCACACCGTCTCAAGATGCACAATTTGCTGGATCCTGACTCAGTCCAACAGCTTCTGAATGGCAAATTTGATGAAGGGATTAGGAGTGGTGATAGGATTTGGAATTTGGTAATGTTTCAGCTTTGGTGGGAGAAGCATATTGGCTAGCGACGGAGGAGTAGAAACGTGGGATTGAAGATCGGAGGTCATCTTTTCAGCGGTCCATTTGACCTCCAAAAGGCTAAAATAAGAAAGCACCAGAAACCTGTAGTCTTTGGCATAATATCTCGAGAGGGAAAGGCTTGGGACCCGATCTTTAGAATCATTGATATAGACCAATCAGAACCTGATGGAATTGTGTTCGCAAAAGACAAAAGGATGTCAAAGTGGGCTGAGGAAGGCGGTGAAAATATTTCTGTTTACTATCTTGAGGATGAANATGGACTTACCTTGACGGACGAAGGAAGAACATCTTTAGTGAAAAAACTNNGAGAATCCTTCCCGCCACCTTATTCAACCGTTTCTGTTGACGGAATGATGTAGGTTAAATATTGTGACAACCCTAGCAGTCTTACAACCTGGGTATCTTCCGTGGCTTGGTTACTTTGAGCAACTGGATAGAGCAGACATTTTTGTTCATTACGACGATGTGCAATACGATAAGGGAGGTTGGCGAAATAGGAATCGNATAAAAACAGCCTCGGGCGCAGCGTGGTTGACTGTTCCTGTTTCACTATCGGGACACTTTGCGTGCATGCTCAATGCGGTAGAAATCGACAATAAACGGAAATGGACAAGAAAACATTTAGAAACGATTAGGCNAAATTACTCTAGAGCNCCCTTTTTCTCCAATTACTTTGCTGACTTAGAGGATCTATTAAATAGATCTTGGGAAAATCTTGTGGANCTAAATTTTGCTTTGATAGAAAAGTTGAGCGAATTACTTAAGGTGAACACCGAGACTCACAAATCCTCGTCGATTAAACTTGACGGAGACCGCGATGATAGANTAATACAGCTATGCCAATATTTTGAAGCAGATAACTACTTGACCGGAGACTCGGCAAAAAGTTACTTGAGAGAGGATAAGTTTAAGGCTATCGACGTGAAAGTAGAATGGCAAAACTACGAGCATCCTACCTACCCTCAAATGTATGGGGATTTTTCTTCCCATCTGTCTGTTATCGACCTACTATTTAACTGCGGTGATCACAGTTTGGAAATATTGAGAAACAAGAAAATGGAGGTAACTTGAAACATGAATGAAGACAGAAGTTCTAGGAAAAAAGCGCATGAATTAGAAATGGCGAACCTACGAAATATTACCGAAAAACTCAGGGCAGAGAGAAACGACGCACAGATAAAAATCCAAGTACAGAACCGCCTGTTACATTCCGTTACGGAAATTTTAGAAGCCGTAGAAAACGAGATTTCGAACCAAGATACGTTGAATCGTATCCGAGCTTGGCGTGAAAAAAACCAAAAGAACTAATCTCAACTAACATTTGGATGACGCCTAGCATTCGTCAACCAAGGCGGGACGATACTAAAAAAGATCCTNAGTACAGTTATTTTAGAAGACCTTTAGGAGGAACCTCGATCAACCTCGTACGTAGCGGCTCCAATTGTATTTCTCTCGTCCATACCCTTGGGACGNAGCAAGCTCCAAACCGCCCCCCAATACTCTTTTATTTTATCGGGCTTGAAGTGTACTAATTCTCTTTTTATTACTCTCCAGCGAAACATGGCTTTTCTCATGCCCCAGGATTGCAACTCTATTAATTCCTCATGACTTCTGCCTTCGGGTATATAGGCAACTTGTCCACCTGTGTATGTAGGATAGGAAGTATACTCATTAAAATCCATGTTGGTTAAACTTCCCGAAGCAGAAAGATTGTCCCAAATATCAGATCCTGGATAAGGAACAAATAGGTTCAGCTTTATATGATCGAGCGGGAGGGAACAAGCAAAATTTATAGTATCCAATGTATCTTGCCGAGTTTCCCCTGGTAGCCCAATAATGAATAAACCTTCCGATTCCAGACCAGCACGGTTTGTTGCCTCTACGGCATCGACCACCTGCTGAACTGTGAAGCCTTTATTTATCGAATCTAACATTTTTTGGTTTCCACACTCTATCCCATAGTCCACTCTGATACATCCTGACTCTTTCATTCGCTTTAAAAGCTTGTAAGTTACAGCATTCACCCTAGTCTCACATGCCCACTGAAGGGGCAAATTTCTCTCAATAAGATGATCGCAAAACTCTAGTCCCTTTTTTTCAGATATTGGGAAAGTCAGATCCATGTTATAAAAGGTTAAAACTCCCCATTTCTTATAGAAGTACTCCATTTCATCGACGATAGATTTCGGGGTCCTAGCTCTATATTTATTTCCTATCGTATTTACTGGAGAGCAAAACGTGCAATTCCAGGGACACCCCCTAGAGGAAAGCAATGGTAGGGCTTGGACTTCAGCATTTTTATCTCTCTTAGAGGAACCTAAGAGCCTGATATCGGGCTTAAACTGATCTACGGGAAAAAGGTCCCAAGCGGGATAGGGCATTTCGTCGAGGACCAACTTGTTGATCCAAGCACGAGGTTTAGTTCTTACAACCTTGCCGGCTTTAGGGTCGTAAAAACTTATCCCTTCAACATTAACGGTGGTTTTCTTTTCTCTAAGCTGCTGGCACAAATCCAACATAGTCTCTTCACCCTCGTGATGAATACAAAAATCTGCAAGTCCGGATTGCAAGTAATGCGAGGCGAATCGAGAACCGTGAATGTTTCCCAACACTATTCTTATTCCAGGTACGGCCTCTCGAACTCTCATCAAGATTGGATCTATCAAGGGGGCGCATGGAGTCAACAAGGAGATGCCCAAGATATCCGGCGATTCCTTAACCACCGCATCGTACATTTCTTCGCTGGTATGGCAAGCCATGAAGGAATCGATACCTGAAACTTCGAAACCATCCTCCAATAAAACCGCACCAATGTAGGCGAGAGCTATAGACGGAATCGGAGTATAGAAGTCCTGCAAGGTGCCAAACTGACGATCAAAGTTCACAGCAGGATTTAACAGGGTAACTTTCAAACTTGCAAAACCTTATATTTTCACTTTTAAAGAGGGAAATTATGATTGGTTTTTCTGAGAAAATAAAGCTTTTTTCAAAACGCCCAACTCATATGCCAAATCGCCATTTATATTTCTTTTTGTTTCCAAACGATCTCTTTTTGGCTCTTATTTTCAAAAACTTTAATATATTGGCTATCCGCTTTTTCGAAAAACCATTTTATGTTTTCAAAATAGACGCCTCTAAGAAGCACAAAATCGGCTTTTTGGCTATCAAGCCAATCCTGAGCATGTTTCATAGGGTCTCCCAAAGCTTTTGTCTCAGTGGCTTCGAAGACGGGTTTTGTCATATTAAAGAAGGGATGCTGTTTGTTCTGTATCATCTTATTTTCGAGCAGCATTTTCAAAAAGAAAAATTGGTATACGGACTCCTGTACCAAAGGTGAGTTTCGTTATATGCGGTGTTTTCATAAATAGGCCGAGTGAATGAATTCACAAGAATCAAAAAAAGTAAACAAAAGAGGGCGCTACGGAAAAAGAAGGTAGAGCGAACAAGTTTAATAGAAGAAAAAAAGCCTGCCGTCAATAGATAAACCCCAATAACGCTCGTGATACATTTGTAAGTAAGGAAAGGCGTAGAGTTATAAGGTCGAAATTTTATTATTGAGTGGGAAGCAAAACCGACTAAAATCATTATACAGAGAAGGACGATTAATACAGACCGCAACTCTTTAGTTATTAAGCATCTGTAAAATTTCCTTGCGAAAAAATAGGCAAAACCAAAAACAACCCCGCCGGCAACGAAGCGCCACAAAAAAAGGTGGCTATAAGGAACTAAATGAGTTCCAGCAGGATGGTACCCGTTCTGCTGCGCGACAATCTCACTCGATCCGTACACTGAAATTGAATTAGAAAACGTGAATATTGGCGGAATAAAACTAGTGAGAGATGCATGTAAAAATGTGAAAATGTTCACGATAAAATCGTCTAACATAAGAACTATGGACGGATAGGTAAATATTACTTCTTCTTCACCCCCTGGTGTGGATAGATGA
>NZPK01000043.1 GCA_002693325.1 Gemmatimonadota bacterium
TTTCCTGTTTAGGGATAATACTGATCTACCGTTTTACCCGTGGGCACAACCTCAGGTTTCTTTCACGAATTTGATCTAAAAATGAATATTTTATATAAATATATCGCCCTGCGGTTGCTTATTTCCTTGCTACTGACAACACTCACTTTTCTTCTCATTACTTTAGTTATCGACTTAACCGAAAACATAGATACTTTTATAGATTATGAAGCTAAAATAGATCTAATAGTTCTTTACTACGCTTATCGTATCCCTTACTGGTTGATCTTGATACTACCAATATCTTGTTTATTGGGATCAATTTTTGCTCTGACGAGCCTAGCCCGCCATAATGAAGTAACGGCTATGAAAACTCTCGGCTTTAGCATAAATCGCATTCTTATACCAATATTCTTTTGTGGCGCATCAATCAGTGGGTTTGCGTTCGTTTTCACCGATTATGTAGTTCCGAGTGCAACGCTTAATCACAATAAAATAAATAAACAAATTAGGTCTCAGCAGTCTGATGATGGTTCACAACGTCACGTCCTGATACAAGGCGGTCTGGGAGAAATTATTTATGCGCGAAATTATGATGCAAAGATAGAGCGTGCCGAAGAAGTCTCTATTGAAATGTTTACTAACTCCAAACTGTCGACTCGCATAATAGCTGAAAATTTATTTTGGAATAAACATGATTGGATTGCCGTCGAAGGATATCGTTACACATTTAGAGAAAACAACCAAACCACTACAAGTTTTGATACACTCGCCATAACACTCTCTAAGTTGAGTCCTGAGGATTTTTCACGAAAAATAAAGCTCCCCGAAGAAATGACCTACTCTGAATTAAAAACATATATCTCCCGAGGTAATGTCAGAGGGGAAGATGTTAGCCGACACCGCGTCGACCTATATTTAAAAGGTGCATTACCGTTTGCTTCATTTATTATTATAGTGTTGGGATCTACGATAGGTGCAAATGCTCGTAGCACTAGTATTTCAAATAGTTTTGGGTCTGGGATTCTGATCTGTTTTGTCTTCTACGGTTGCCTAAAAACCTGCCAGGCACTTGGTTGGAACGGTCTTATTTCACCGTTACTTTCGGCATGGTCGACCAACATCTTATTCGTATGTCTTACCCTTTGTATCATCTGGAGAATAAACAAAACCGGTTAGAATTGAAGAGTAGATAACTATGAATGATCAGGGACTATCTCTGTTAAATAATTTTTTGCTCCAGATGAAATATTTTCAATTTCAATTCTACGGANCGACTCTTCCANTCNTCTAAAATGGCTTGTATTTTTTTAGCATCCTCTCCTTCTAACCGCGAACCCAACTCTACAAAATTTTGAGCGAGTCGAAATACTTTCTCTTCNGAGGCGCCNCTAGTTAAAACCTCCAGATCATCAATCAATTGTTCCCCGCATCCGCCATCTACCGACTTAATTGCTGACCGAACGAAAGCATTATGACGGCGCGAGAACTCCTCATCGTCTCCACTACTCGTCAATAAAAAGCGTAATAACTCACCTGTTGGATCGGAACTCAAAACCTCTTTTGCTATACGTCGTACATTGTGCCAGCGAGTAGATTTTTCAATTTCTAAATCGACACCTCCNACGATCTTTTCTTCATTAATGAAAAGTTCAAAAACCGGAATCTGTGGTAATACGCTAAATAAGCCACGTAAAGCATTTTCTGACCAGACATTGCCAATTAGTGTATCACGNACGAAAAGCATGAGAGAAGGGTGTATCTGACGTAATTTGACNAACACAGTACNAGTTAATTCAGACGAAAAAGACTTTCGAACAAGATCTAGAATAGTAGAAATCGTTCGNCGGGCTAAAGGGACGCCCAGCACAGCTTCACGCGCAACGATATCCGAAGGATGCTCTACAAATTCTAATATTTCTTCTCGTTGTCTAAGCCCCCACACAAGTGCCCTAGTTACTTTTAAATTAAGTTTAGTATTCCTTGCTAATTCTAAGTGCCTATGCAATCCGTTGGATACAGTTAGCCATTCTCTATGATACCCTAAAATTTGTGCCGCCAATAATTGACGGNAATCATGAGGATTAGCAGCGATTTTATACAAGACTTCAAATCCCTGNGCAGCAGGAACACTTTGCCTAATATTAAACAGCGCTTTACTTAAATCACAGAGACTACCAGCCTGCGAGTATTCATTCAACAATTTATTGATATATTCACAATCTCCTTCTTTTGAGGACCTGGTCAAATTTCTATCCTCTCGCTGCAGACAAACTCTAGTATCTAACACCATAAAAAAAGCTCTCTTAAGTTATTGATCCTTTTCTCCGAAATTTGATTGTGTCAACATATATGACTTTAAAAATTGATCAATTTCCTCAACTGCTGATCGGGCAGACTCAATTTTTTTTTCTTCAGGGCGATTTAAAAATCCTTTTATAACTTCTGTTGGACCCACAACTTTAGACTTGAGCTGTTCAAATAAATCTTCTTGAAGTTGGCCGTGAGTGTAACTCATCTCCCAACTCAAAGGATCCGTACTCAACACAGCTAANACTCCNTCCCTTTCTCCACAAAAACTTTTTCGTATTTGCACTTCTATACCGGGTGCGAGAACTAATGAAACACTTGTGACAGATTGATTTACTTTGTCCCTAGGGTCAAAACCAAAAAGTTTGAAAAGTTTCTTGAGCGAAAGTTCAGTCTCACCCAAGCCAAATAACTGTCTAAAAGAATTGTTCACATAAACCAATTCTTCATGCACGAATACCATTGCAGTTGAACTTGCGTTTAAAAAACCGTCTACTGACCAATGAACTTTTTCTGTTTCTAATGGAGAAGGTTTAACTTTTACAAACTCATTCTCTATATTGAGTTCGTTACTTTTTTTCTCAGATAAACGATCTTTTAGATCCAATATATGCCCACGATGCCCAGCACTCTTCAAAAAACCTTTTTCACGCAAATTTGCCAATATCGGTACAAGTACATCACGAGCTAAACCAGTTCGCAGAGATAAAGATCTTACGTCATCATCTAAGAATGGATTCTGTAGATATTCTTCCAGTATTTGACAGTCTATTTCCGAGTTTTCTGAACAAATCTGTCGAGAAAAAGCATCTAACAGTGCCGAAGAAGACGAGCAGGTATTCATAAAAAATCAACCACATTGATAAACGCCGAGGAGAAGCTTTGAGAAGTAGCTATTTGCTAGAAAGAGGGGCTAGCATAGGAAAACTAATTGAAATATGCCATATACGCAAGAAGAATTGTGCTTTGGCTCAGTTTTTGCNCTATTCAAANCTAAATTATGGACAATTAAATATATTTTTCCCTTATCTGAAATATTAACAACAGCTTAAAACGNGATTAGGAACTAAAATCTGAATCGAAATCAGCGGAATGAAATTCCTTTTTATTGATATTTAAAAGACACAGAGGTAAAATGCAATATCCAANTGACAAAAAACAACTTCTCGGCACCCAAGATAACCTAAGCCTAAAAGAAAAAGCTGCTATCCTCATGGTAAGTCTTGGGGAAGAAGCCGCAGGTGAAATCATGAAATATCTAGCAGACGTTGAAATAGAGGAGCTCACCCAGACGATTACCGAACTTAAAAACTTGCCAAACGAAATTCAAGACGTTGTCTTATCAGAATTTGAACAACACCTTCTTGCTGGAGAATGGGTAAACCAAGGCGGAACTGATTTTGCCCGCGCCGCTCTCGAGCGCGCACTCGGCGCACGTCGTGCACACGAGATTTTGGAGCGAACTCGTCAAAATGAACATTCAGGATTCCAAATATTAAAAAATGTTAACCCTGAACAAATAGCTCCCTTTATTGCAGGAGAACACCCACAGACTCTAGCGCTTATTCTATCTCAAATAGACTCGAACCAGGCCGCGGGTATTTTGTCTCAACTTCCTCAAAGTACTCAGGTCGAAGTTGCCTATAGAATTGCAACATTAGAAAATATTACACCNGCTACGTTAAAGCAGGTTGAAGAAAATCTGGAATCCAAATTGAATGACATTTTAGATACTCAGAGCGACATTGGTGGTCCAAAAGTTGTAGCCAACATGCTTAACCTTACGGGTAGCTCAATAGAGCGGTCAGTACTTGAACAACTGGATTCACACGATCCAGAAATGGCTGAAAACGTAAGNAATATGATGTTTCTATTTGAAGATATCCAACTCCTTACCGATAGGGATGTTCAGTGCATTCTTGCAGATATTGATCAAAAAGACATAGTAATTGCATTAAAAACTGCCAGNGAAGAATTAAAATATAAAATACTAGACAATATGTCTGAACGAGTAAGGGCATTAGTAGAAGAAGAGTTATCTTATCTGGGTCCAATTAGATTGAAAGAGGTTGAAGAAGTTCAGCTTAGAATCGTGCAAAAAGTTCGGCAACTCGAACAACAAGGACAATTAGTTATAAGACACACGAAATCCGATGAAGCTTTTGTGTAATGATTCACTATCNAAATAAGGGGACCACNTTCTCATTNAGGGCTGTTGCAATANATTCTATTTCGGATTCTTGTACAGTACGTAAATCTAGTATAAATCGATTAGATTCGATTCTCCCTACAACAGCAACATCTAACCCTCTGAGGATTTCAGAAATTTTTTCTACTGGAATCTGATCTGTCTGCAAACCTATCGCCCAACTTGGTAGCGTCGTCAATGGCAACACACCGCTACCAATATGCGCCTCAGAAGACACAATTTCGACTTTATTCTTTAAACATGGATCCAACATTCCTAGAAGCTGCTCAGCTCTACTAAACAAAATATCGGCCTCAACTGTAAGCATTCTCANAACCGGCAATTCTCTTGCAAGAAGAGTCGGATTCAGTCGATATAACGAGAGTGTAGAAGAAAGAGCTGCATAAGTAAGCTTGTCACAACGAAAGGCACGCATTAAAGGACTCTCAGATATCCGACTAATTAACTGGCTACTACCAGCAATTAAACCCGCCTGCGGACCACCCAAAATTTTGTCAGCACTGAACGTCACTATATCTGCTCCTCGCGCCAACTCTTCACACACGACCGGTTCTTTCGGTAAACCCCATGCCTTCAAATCGAAAATAGCACCACCACCTAAATCGTATATGAGTGGAATCTCAGAACGTTTTGCAAGTTGAGCCAAATCTTCAACATCGGTTTCAGCCGTAAATCCACAAATCCGATAATTACTTGGATGAACAATAAGCATTGCTCCAGTATTGTCATTTATTGCCGACGCATAATCATTCAAATGTGTTCGATTTGTAGTTCCAACTTCGTGAAGACGAGCACCGCTAGCTTCTATAATTTCAGGTATTCGGAATGAACCTCCTATTTCTACAAGTTGACCACGTGAAACTAATACCTCCCTACCAGATGCTAAAGCCTGAAGCGATAGCGTAACAGCAGCAGCATTATTATTCACGACAGTTATCGCTTCAGCACCACATAATTTACGCAATAAACTTTCCACGTGTTTTACACGCGATCCACGTCGTCCACTCATCAAATCGAACTCTATATCAGTGTATGAAGTACTTCTTAGTAAAGAATCCACTGCANTTNCAGCCAGAGGAGCTCTTCCTAAACCAGTATGTAAAATTATCCCCGTCCCATTAATAACTTGGCGCAACGAAGGCTTTTCCCATTCTAAACAAAGAGCCTGAACATCAGAGCAAATCGAACGCAATATTTCTTGTCGTTCTACATCGGCTTGCAAGATAGTTATTTTTCTGCGCCAACTTTCCAGTACTGTACGCACCACATCTATAACTATCTCCCGGCGATAGCGCCTAAGAATAGGTTTGATATCTGGGGTTGAGATTACCAGATCAACAGAAGGTAACTTTTTAAGATTTTCCATCATTCGTAATAAGCTATAACGCACAGGTAACAAGGGCAAAAGAGTTGGGAACGAGCCTTTGCCTGGATTTCTTTAAAGCGCTATTATTGACTACCCCAAACTCGAACTAAAATTCGAAAGCAACTTGCAAAACATGACGCGTTCAATCTGGGCATCGGCTCTCATTATTTCCATTCTAACTAAACATATCTGTTCGAGTGAATCGTTCTTTTCCTATGAAATTCAAATTGGTGATACTCTATCAGGTATTGCCCAACGGTTTGGCGTAACTCAAGCTCAATTAATTGAATCGAATAGCCTTAAAAATGACAAAATATACAAAGGCCAAATCTTAGAGATTCCATTTACATCAGATACATACATCGTGCGTCCAGGAGATACACTCTCACATTTAGCAATTCGATTTAACACAACAGTAGCCAAACTCTCCGCAATTAATAGCCTCAAGAAACAAGGTATAAAAATAGGACAAAAATTACATATACCAACAAAAGACAAAGCCCTAAAAAAGAGTGGGTTAAAAGAATATATTGTCCAAAAAAATGATACCGTTTCAGAAATTGCAATACAGCATAATTTAAGAATTGAGGATCTCAATAATTGGAATTCTATATCAAATGACGAAGTCATAATCCCAGGACAAACATTGCTTTTAGCTCCTCCGAATAAAAATCTAAAGATTTCCAAAACATTAAATAAGCANGCACAGTATTACCTCGTAAAAAAAGGTGATAACCTATATAAAATAGCACGTGATTTTGACATCTCTTTAGATTTACTACTTAGGATAAATAAATTAACTGACAGAACAATAAAACCTGGCCAAAAATTACTCATAGAGCCCACTAATTTGCATGATGGTGTACACGTCGTACGTTCGGGCGAAACATTATCGGAAATCGCCACATTTTACCAAATAAATTTAAAGGACCTACGGGAATTAAACGACTTACGCGGAGATCGAATTTTAATTGGACAAAAATTACGATTAAGGCGGGTATCAGACGATGTACATTTAGTGGAACGAGGAGACGCCCTTTGGGAGATAGCTAGAGCCTACGGTGTCAGTGTAAATTTGCTAAGNAAGATCAATAATCTTAATAGCGATAAAATCTACCCTGGCCAAGAGCTCAGGTTAATTACCGATANCGAAAGACATGCTATATATGTTGTTCAATCGGGAGACTATTTGGGTGAAATTGCTCGACTTCATCAAATGAGTTTATCAGAACTTCGAAGATTAAATCAGTTAAGTAGTAGCATAATTCATCCAGGCGAGAAATTAAAAGTAAGGCCTCTTCGATGGTTGGAACTTTCTCAGATAGATTGGAATTCTCTACAAATAAATCATCCCCGAATACATAAATCGAATAATGGCCCATACTACGGGAAAAGACCAAATGCCGACCGCCAAAAGAGCACCAAATATTATGAGAGGCATCCTAATTCACCATACGCGACATATAAAACTGCAAAAAANCTTTGGGATGATTTTCAAAAACAAATCAATNGTTTAGGAAGTCTGAGTAGTACTTTGAAAGGTTGGCATATCGTTTTAGATCCTGGTCACGGCGGTCTAGATCCTGGAGCTATAGCAAAAACTACTGATGGAAACAATACAACTCTTTTCGTAACAGAAGATGAATATGTTCACGATATTGCNTTGCGTGTATGCGTACTTTTGCAACTTCACGGAGCAAATGTAACTATGACATTATTATCACCGAATCACCTTATTCGCGGAAACGATCCGCCAACATCTACGTTTGTAAACGAAAAAAATGAGGTATACAACTCCCTTAACCATAACAAAAATAACTCCATTAAAGACTGGCCACGTGGAGGGAACCTCTCCACACGTGTACAAATTGCTCGGAAAGCTTTTAAAGGATCAACAAAGGGAAAACGGATTTTTATTTCATTCCACGCTGATATAGACCATAATGCTCCTGANGCACCCCTCGTTCTCTATTACGAAAGCCGTTCAGGGAAACGAATAGATCATAATTCAAAACACTTTGCGGAAGGCCTACTAAACTCCTTCGGTGCTGGTGCGAGAGCTAGAGGCCAGGGTCTTGGTGTTCTACGCAACAATCCCGCCGACGTAAAGATCCTCTTAGAATTAAGAAATATGGCCTACCGAGATCATGTATGGGCTTTGCGGTTTGAACAGTTGCGTCAGCGGGATGCGGAAAAAGTCGTGCAAGGGCTTTTAAATTATGTGAAGAAAGACCATTGAAAGTACTGGACACCACCAATATATTAAAAAGCCCTCGCGGAAAAATTTCAGCGAAGGCTTTTTTCGATCAAACTTAGCAAAACCAATCAATCAGAACTCTANNGATCCACCTTCATGAATCAACCGCCGCGCTGCACGTCTAACAACTTCAGGTTCGAGCCCAGCTAATTCACACCACGGATCTATTCTTCGACTCTCCACGAACGAAATTTCCAACTGATCATCGCTTACATCTTCTTCTTCGTTCTTGGATATCTCTCGCAAAGTACTGAGGATCATAGCATTGGCCAAGCGACGGTAAGCTAGAGAAATCCGTTGAGATTGTGCCGCATCTTGGTCTTTTCTAATGCCACTATCTATCAAGGTATCCATCCTTCCTTAGCTATTCACAGGTAATTATATNATTTCACTACAAGGATTATAGAATTCTACAACACGATACCTCTTTCGCATATACTAACATCCTTTAACACATTACTAATCTACGAACTTTTTGGTGANTTTTTCAAAAAAAAATGTAAATCAACAAAAAAAAAAAAAACTTCATTAAGATTATTTTTCACAAATCAATTTTTTTCAACTACTTAACTAATTCCTTCGTATCAATTGAACGTCTTTCATTGCTCGCCCGATAAAGCCGATAAACCCATTCTATTGCTTTTAGCCCGGCCAAACCGGAAAATTCCTGTTTTTNTACTCCTCTAATGCTATCTAAAAATTCCCTCCATTCAAATTCCCAAGAAACATCACAATCTGGGAATAACTGAGTTTTCTCTTCGGGTATACCACCTTCGAGAAGTCTACGACCTACCCGTAGTTTTTCTTGACCGTAAGACCTACCTAACCCTTCAACCACTGCATAGCCGTCTCGACCAAAAACTTCGAAACAAAACAAGTTTTTCCACTGCGTCCAGCTAGCATGAATAGACGCAATTTGACCACTGGCAGTCCGGAACAAACCATAAGCATTATCTTCTAACGGCTTCAAATCCCAATAATGGGTCTCAACAAAACCACTTACTTCTGAAAAATCACCCAAAATCCAAAGCGATAAATCGATCAAATGAATACCCTGATCAAGTAACTCTCCACCACCAGCAAGTTCAGGTATTGCTCGCCATTCCCTATCATATCCGGGACGGCCCCCATGTCCATAACGAGCCCTNATACTCAATAAGTCGCCTAATTCACCTGAATCACAAACTCTTTTCAATTCTTGTAACGAAGGATGATAACGATGATTATATCCTCCCCAGAGCACTGTCTCCGTTTCAGACGCAGCTCGCACTGCAGAACGTACTTCCCTAGGAAAACGCCCCATAGGTTTCTCACACAGTACGTGTTTGCCGACATTAAGACATGCTGTGCTAATGGCAGCTAAATGTTGATGTGTCGTAGAAACAACAACAATATCAACGTCACTTTCAACTATTTTTTCCCATGAGTAAACCGGTTCTACATCCAATTCAGTGGACAATATTTTAGCTTTTTCTTGGTCTATATCACATACAAAATTTAATACACAGTCTGGATGTGCAGAAGCAACGACGGCACGCTTTTTTCCAATGGATCCAGCACCAATGACCGCTACTTTTTGCAATTTATTCCTCATCCAGATTTAACCGTCGCACGGTGAATGTATCCGTCGCCATCAATTTTGCTATGTCCATTGATTCCCACGAATCCCACACCGCGGAAATCAAACGCCCACTCAAACCATCAGATTTACTCGAAGCAAGAAACACAGCCAATGCCGCTGGTTTTTCAGGGTTTGTACCCCCACTCTTAACAAGCTCTTTAGCAGCCTCGTATTCAGCTTGTCCAATACTCAGTCCAGCATCCAATCGTTGTTCCAACATTTTGGTATTCACAGCACCTGGAGCAATAGCATTCACATCTATGTTATTTTCTTTAACTTCCAAAGCAAGAGTTTCAGTTAAACGCACAATTGCTGCCTTCGAAGCACTATAAGCAGTGAAAAATGGCCGCGGCGTCACTGCCCCCCCACCGGACAAATTAATAATTTTCCCCCAATTCTGCTCTACCATTGTTGGTAGAACAATTTGTGAACAGAGAAAAGTACCACGGAGATTATTTTCTATAGTATTCCACCAAATTTCAGCATCAATTTCATGCATTCGACCTATGGGTCCCTGCACCCCCGCATTATTCACTAAAACATCCACTCCCTCCCATTTGTCAACTGTGACTTTCCAAGCCTTTGAAACTTCGGAAGCATCCGAAACATCTACAACAGCAACTTCGACTTCGGATCCGACGGCACTAACGATAGTTTGTGTTTCTAATAAATTTTTCTTTCTAAGGCCCCATAAGTACAGCCGAGCACCTGACCGGGCCATCGCGACAGCGATCGCTCGTCCAATACCCTGACCAGCTCCCGTAACAATTACTCGCCGACTTTCTAATTCCATAAGTTTCTCCCATATAAAATGAACGTAAAACGCAATTAGACTCTCCGTTGACCTTCATTCTGACAACTCGTAAATTAATGTTTGTTCCACAATCAGTTAACGCATTTTGAGAGGCATTATGTTGCAGTCGAAAGATGAACCAAATCCCCGACAGATATGTTTAAAGTTAAACGAAATGACTCCCAAGGGAGGTTTGTTTAAGGGAGATCGTAAAAACGTCCATCCCGAAAGTAATCTACCATGGCGCATCTCTCCCGAACCATTTTGGTTAAATGTAGATCAACAGAAAGAACTCGAACAGTTGGGCCAAAGCCTGCAAAAGTTCTACATTGCGGCAAACACACTTTACCACCAAAGTGCAAAAGGTATCCAACCTAGTTGGATAAAACAATATTTGGATTTAGGAAAACCAAACTACATAACTGAAATGGGTCAATGGAATCGAATAAAGTCACAACTACCATTGGTAATGCGACCTGATTTAATACTAACTGAAAATGGTTTTCGGCTAATTGAAATGGATTCAATCCCTGGTGGAATGGGATTCACTGCTCAAATTTCTCATCTTTATTCTGACTTAGGTTACGAATTAATAGGGGGTCGCAATGGCTTGGTTGAGGGATTTTACAACGCCTTAGCGACCTCTATCAATAGCCAAGACCCAACTATCGCCTTTGTTGTTTCTGACGAGTCCGAATCCTATCGAACCGAAATGCAGTGGATATCCGATGAATTTAATCAAAACCACGGTAAATCCTATTGTATCCATCCCAGCGACATCCATTTCGACGACGAAGGCCTCTTTTTAACGGATCAAAACATTGAACATCGAATTGATGCAATCTATCGTTTTTTCGAATTATTTGACCTCAAAAACATACAAAAAGCTGAATTGATCACCTATTTTACGAAAAAGAATAGCATTCGTTTAACACCGCCACCCAAAGCCTATTTGGAAGAAAAACTTTGGTTGGCATTTTTCCACCACCCACAATTGAAATCATTCTGGAAAAAAGAATTAGGGAGAATTGCTTTTGAACAATTATCCACGCTAATTCCTAAAACATGGATTTTAGATCCGCGACCAATTACTCCCCATGCAAGTGTGTCTGATATTGAAATCGATAATATCAAAATCAATAATTGGGACCAACTAAAGGGACTCAGCAAAAAAAACCGAGAAATGGTAATTAAGCCCTCCGGTTTTTGTGAATTAGCATACGAGAGCAAAGGAGTCACTGTTGGGCACGACATGTCTGAAGAAATGTGGAATAAGAACCTTCAAAATGGCCTTGATAAATTTAAACAAAATCCTTACCTACTGCAGGTTTTTCATAAAGCCATGCGAAAAACGATGCATTATTACGATTTCTTTGAGGATAAAGTCAAACCGATGCGGGGTAGGACTCTTATAAGACCATATTTTTATATAATTGACGGTAAAGCAAAGCTGTCTGGCGTGCAGGCGGTAGTCTGTCCACCCGATAAAAAAATCCTCCATGGTATGGTTGACGCAATAATCACTCCTTGTGCGTCCTATCCAGAAAACCGATAATAAGAATTTTTCTAATGAAAAACTCGACGACAGAATTGAAAATAGAAAATAAAAAAATTATCGACGAAAAATTGCTCCGTTTAGAAAAAATCTTAAAGCCAATGGGTCGTGTCCTAATAGGATACTCAGGCGGGGTTGATAGTGCTATGTTGGCAGTTGCAGCCCACCGCGTTCTTGGAAAAAATGCAATCTGTGTAACTGCAGATTCGGAAAGTTACGCAAGTGGCGAATTAGAACGTGCCAAAAAGATTACCACCGAATTTGATATACCTCATAAAGTCATCAAAACTCACGAGTTAGAAAACCCAGATTATACTAAAAATTCGCCGGACAGGTGTTATCATTGTAAAAGTGAATTATTCTCTCAAATGACCAAATTGGCGCGTGATATGGACGTAGACTTCATTTTATACGGGCAAAATGCAGATGATGTGGGAGATTTTCGTCCGGGAGCAAAAGCAGCAAAAGAGACAGGTGTTCGGGCACCACTTGCAGAAGCA
>NZPK01000044.1 GCA_002693325.1 Gemmatimonadota bacterium
ACGGCCGAATCGCCTCTCAGCGACGCAGTCCGTAACCGGTTGGAACAAGGGATAGAAGACTTACAGAAAACCCTAACAAATCCCTTTTCGGCTCTATTAGATCTGCGAGACGCGCTGCGAGACGACAATATTTCCGGAGTCCGTGATACGTTTACAAAACTATCTACGGTACGTGAAAACCTTTCGAATACACGGGGCCTCCTTGGGGCACGTGTCAACCGCATGCAAACAACTCAACATGTCCTTGATAGAGTTGCAGTTGAGATGACTTCAGTTTTGACAGAGGATGAGGGCGTCGATCTTTCTGCTACTATCGTGAATCTGACTCAGGAACAGGATGTTTTTCAGGCTGCACTTGCCTCAGGAGGTACAATCATTCCACAGTCGCTGATGGATTTCATATAGAATCCGAACTGTGGATTTTTTAAAATGTCGGTTTTGTTAAGGTAAACCGGCTAAACGGTCTCAGGATAGGGAATATGAGCGAAAAAGAAATGGAATTAGTCAAATTTCAGAATAATCGATTTGGCGAGTTAACGATCCCACTCTCTGACTGTCTGGAATTTACCAACGGGATTCCTGGCTTTGAGCGGTGTAGGGGGTTTGCCCTAATTGAGGTTGAAGATGAATCTCCATTCTTGCGATTATTGTCACTCGACGAGCCACAATTGGGTTTTGTGGTCTTGAACCCGTTGCTCATCTGGCCTGATTATGACCCTAAAATTGGCCGAGAGGATTTATCCCAGTTAGGTATCGAAAAAATTGAAGAGTTAGCCNTTTATTGTATNGTNACGATGAGTGAAGATCCGAGCAAGGTAACAGCAAATTTGCAGGGTCCGATTTATTTAAACAACAAGACTAAAAAGGCTAAGCAGATGATTTTGGTCGATGATCGTTACGGCACAAAGCATCCTCTTATCGAACAAAACTACGAGGGATAGGGTGGGGAAAATGAAAATTATTGAATTTAGCTACTTGGCTGGGAGGGTGAGATGCTCGTATTAACAAGAAAGTCTGGGGAAAGTATCGTTATTGGAAGCGATATTCGTCTGACAGTTCTTGAAATACAAGGCAGGCAAATTCGTCTTGGCGTAGAGGCGCCGTCAAGCGTTGCAGTTCACCGNGGTGAAGTCTACGAACGAATTCGTGAAGAAAATGAAATAGCAGCTCGAGCAGAGCATGAACCATTAAAATCTTTGAGCCAGGTTTTGCGAAAAACAAGGTAGAATCTTGGGTGCTGGTATTTTATTGAAAGTCAAATTGCAAGAAATAGTTTTTTGAAAAATTTGATAATACTTGAGGTGNGATCGATTTACCATGTGGATCGGTTCTGATTTAATTGTTAGGTGATTTGGGCCTATAGTTTTGGTAGGAGAAAGATCGTGAGTTTAAATCGAAAAATACAAAAGAAACGACAGAAACNNGGNAAGCATCCACTTCTGTCGCTTTGTATGATTGTCAAAGATGAGGCAGAATTTTTGGATNTCTGTTTGGCAAGCGTTGANGGCTTAGTGGANGAAATCGTTGTNGTTGATACGGGGTCTAAAGATTCAACGGTCTCTGTAGCAAGGAAATGGGGTGCTCGTGTNGTAATGCATAAATGGAGTGATGATTTCTCTGTTGCTCGTAATCNTGCGTTAAAGTTGGCCCATGGTCGATGGATCCTCAGTCTGGATTGTGATGAAGTACTTTCAAACCAGGATCATTCTTATTTAANAAAACTACTAAAAACGACGAAAGCTGATGCCTTTAGAATTACCACGCGAAATTACTGCAAAAATAATAATAATGAAGGTTGGGAGCGATGTTTAGGGCAGTATTCTGAAGAGCGGAAATACAGCGGATGGTTTCCATCCACGAAAGTTAGAGTCTGGAGAAATAGAGATAATATTTGTTATGAAGGAGTGGTTCACGAGTTGGTTGAACCGTCATTGGTGCGACGTGGAGCCGAGATTTTAGATTGTGATATTCCAATACACCACTATGGGTATGTAGAAAAAAAACGTGCCGTAGATCGCTATATGCAGGCTGGCATTAGAAAGGTCAGGGATAACCCGCAAGACATTCGTTCTCGCTATGAATTAGCTATTGTGTATCGAGATGCTGAATATTACCAAGACGCTTTAAAAGAAATCAATCGTGTTCTTGCGTTTTGGGAAACGGCAACAGAAAACAGCCGAATCTACGTAGAATATGATCAATGTATGCTATTAAAAATTGATATTTTGAGTAGAATGGAATTGTTCGATGACGCTATCGAGGCCTGCGATTCATTACTTGAAAAATTTCCTATGTCTCACCAAGGATTGAATAATAAGGCAGTGTTGTTAGAAAAAAAAGGTGAATATAAAGACGCATTGAAGACTTATCGTGCTGGTTTGGCTTATTCGCCAGATAATACCGTATTGGCAGAAAATGTGGGTCGGTTAGAGAAAGTTTATTCCCTTAGTGTTTGCATTATTGTAAAAAACGGACAGTCTACTATTTCTCGTTGCTTAGATAGTGTTACTGCTATTGCTGAGCAGGTAGTTGTCGTCGATACAGGTTCCACGGATAATACGATTGAGATCATACAGAAATATGGGATATCAGTAGCGAAGTTTAATTGGTGTGATGATTTTTCTGCTGCTCGTAATATGTCTCTTCAACTGGCGTCGGGTGATTGGATTTTATGTCTGGATGCCGATGAGTTTTTGTTTGTTGAAGACCGGAAAAAAATATTCCAACAAAAAAGGAGTAAACCGGAGTTTGGGTTAGAACTGATGATTAATAATAATTCTGGTAACCCAAAGGTAAAACGGCAGATTAGGATGTTTCCAAACCAGCCAAATATTTTCTATGAATTCCCTGTTTATGAGAGTGTTTTAGCGGCTCACAAAAATGCGGGTATTCCTGTTAAGACTTTAGATGTCGAGATACAACATGACAACCAAATTTCGATGGAATTAAGTGATGAAAAGGAAACTTATCATAAGTCCTTGTGTGAAAGATGGATTGTAGATCACGAAGAAGATTGGAGTGCAATCTACCATTTTGGGACAGTATTTTACGCTCAAAAAGATTACGCAAATGCCATATCTTATTTTTCGAAAGTAATCGACGGTTGTGATAGAAAAGACGTAGGGGAGTTGTATGAAAAATCGATAACTTTGATTGGCCGTTGTTTGCTAGAAGTTGGTGATTACAGTGCCGCGGGCAATTATTTGGAAAAGGCTGTTTCTCTGAGACCGACATGTAAGGTTGCCTATTTGTCNCTTGGGGATTTGGCTGTGAAAAAAGGTCAATATTCAGAGGCAATATCGTATNTGAATTTGGCAGAATCGGGTGTTTTTGAGTCGTTTTCCTCCTTTGACGAGGTTTCGGTTGATTACTCNGTCCAGTTTTTTATTGGNCAGAGCCTAAGTTCGCTGGGTGATCAGGTTGGAGCAGCACAAGCATTTAAATTGGCTAATANTATTGCCCCACGCCGCACCGAGGCGAAACAGGCTCTATCCATGTTAGAGATTGGGGTGACAGCTAAGGATAAAGGACTTTATGTCAAGCCGACAAAAACCACAAATACCGATCGTAGTGCAGGCAAGAAATCCCAAAGTTGTTTATCAAGGCAAACTTTGAGTTTGTGTATGATTGTTCGGGACGAAGAAAAACGTTTAGCGTGTTGCCTGGAGAGTGTGAAAGATTTAGTNGACGAAATTGTAATTATCGATACCGGATCGAGAGACAAGACAATTGAGGTTGCCCAAGAGTATGATGCGAAAATTGGGCATTTTGAATGGTGTGATGATTTCGCNGCGGCACGAAATAAATCGATAGAATTAGCATCAAGTGACTGGTTAATGTGGTTAGATGCAGATGATATTCTGCCGGAAGAATCGCACAAACCAATTCGAAATGCTATAGATCAAGGNAANGACAAAGCATATTTCTTTATTTTGGATGANCGAGGTTACGAAGAAGTCTCATGTCTACAGCTAAGGCTGTTTCCCAATCTTCCAGGTGTTCATTTTCAAATGCCGGTTCATGAACAAGTTTCCCCATCTCTGGAAAGTTTAGGGTTACAAATGATTCAAACTGAAATACGTGTCCAACACACAGGATACACTACTCCAGAAGTGGTGGCAGCAAAGAAAGACCGCTACCTGAAGATTATGGAAAAATGGATTGATGAACATCCAGAAGATTATATGGAGCGCTCTCACGTGGCTCTTACGTACTACTCCACGGGTAAATTATCCGAGGCGGAGAAGGTTTATCGAACAATTTTAGAAGAAACCGATTGTTTTGCTGATCGAAACTGGATTGTTTATACGACAGCGTTACTTTTTTTAGGGCGAACATATCTAAAAATGGATCGTCTAGACGATGCTCTTGAATACTTGAAAAAAGCTGAAGGCATAGATCCTGGATATATGCTTACTCAACTTTCTTTGGCCGAAGTTTATGCTAAACTTTCAAAACCTCAGTATGCTCTTGAGCATGGAAAAGAAGCACTTTCTCAGAGTGATCAGCGCACGTTTTTTCCGATTGACAGAAAAGAGGTGATTTTCTCTGCTCATTTGCTTTGTGCTCAGGCGTTTGTGGAATTGAAAAACTGGGAAAAAGCTATCGCTGAATTTAGAACTGCCGCTGAAGTTCCTGTTGGCAGGCGATGTGAAGCGCTTGGACGCTTGTTTAGTCTTTTTCAAAAGTTAAATCGTAAAAGCGAAGCGAAAGAGGTGATTCAAGACGCCTTAACTATTTCTCCCAATCACCCTGAACACCTTTTTAACGCAGGTGTTATTTGTATGCATGAAGCGGACTTTGATGGAGCTATAGATTATTTCGAGAAGTCGTTACATTTTTTCGTTGATCCTACCAATTCGTTAATGAATCTTGGATTTGTATTTAAAGCTTTGGAACGGTTTGAAGAGTCGGAGGCAGCATACAGGCAAGTATTAGAAATTAATGAAGATAACATTGATGCGAAGGCAAATCTTGTTCATTTGCTTATCGACCAGGAACGTAACCAGGAAGCCTCGAAGCTAATATCGGAGATTCGAGATATTGATCAGAGTCTCCTTGATATGGAATTGAGTCATTTGATCACAACCTTGAGATTATCTGATGAAGTCTTTCAATCATCTGTTGAAATCGTGAAGAATATCTCAGAATGTATGCCAACGTGGTGTATCGATACAGAGAAGCTTATTTCATGTAAAGATGTTTCGGTGGTGTTGGCAGATTTAGGATTACGTTTAATGTCAAGCAAGTTATATAGATGCTCAGAGTTGGCTGTATTGTCTGCCATACATTTAGCGGAAGAAACCTTTGATTATAGGAGAATCATAGCTGCGATATATATGGATCAACGCGCTTATTGGAAGGCGATATGTCATCTCGAAACAATCTTGAAAGTGGTTCCTGACGATTCCGAATCTTTTCAACTTTTGGGTGATTGTTATTCTGCTTTGGGCGTGGCTGAAGCCGCAGATCTTTGCTATACGAGAGCCGAAGTCGCATAGTTAAACCAGCGTAAACGGCAAAAATCTTTTACTCTCCGGTGTTTTTTTATGACGTTTTTTTTCAGCAAAAGTTTAAATGGCAGTAAGCCGAAAACCGTTAGTGATTTTACCTGATATTTTGAATCCTACCCTTGTTTTCTGAGATGCTAAATATTTACAAGAAAGTTTATTGTGGTATAAAAATTGCTTGATTGCTTGTGTGTTGTTGTTGAATTTTTCAATATTTCTCTGAAGAATATAAGCAGGTTAAACTATGCCTATTCGTATTGCTACAAATTTATCATCTATAAATGCTCAACGCCATTTAGGGATTAGTAATGCCAGTTTTTCCCAAAGTTTGGAGCGCATTTCTTCCGGGCTTCGAATTAATCAAAGTGCTGACGATGTTGCAGGACTTTCTGTTTCTCAGGGAATGCGTGGCGAAATCCGTGGTATCGTTGAAGGTGTAAGGAATGCCGAGGCAGGTACAAACCTGGTTCAGCAGGCAGAAGGGGCCCTCAATGAAATAAATGCAATATTGCTTCGCATGCGTGACTTAGCCGTAACTTCTTCTAATGCAACTATCAATGATGGCAATAGAGGAGGCATAGAGGCGGAATTTAATCAGCTCTCCTCAGAAATAGATAGGATTGTACTATCAACCGCTTACAACGGCGAAAATTTACTTACTGGCTTCGGTAATACAGTTTCAAAAGATGTGGAGGTCAGTACGGTTTTTGATGGGTTTTCGGGTGTGAAAAATGTAGATTTATCGGGAGCTGTACCAGGAACTTATATTTTTTCAGATGATGATAATGACGACAATCAGATAAGTTTGTCTGTGACTCATTCAGATGGAACGGTGCAAAGCCAGACGATTGATATCGGATCAATGCTGGACAGACATGGCGGACAAAATATGGTAGCGACAGGAACGACTTTAGTTGCAAATTTTGACCGGCTTGGGGTCAGTGTGACTTTGATGGGAGAAGGAATAGACTCAGGAGGTATGTACACAACTTCTGTAAAGAATGCTGTACCGGGCGGCACCCTAATAATAGAGGATATTGTTGTCGATTTTGAGCCTAATACGAGTCTCGATAAAATTGCAGGCGATTTAAACAACATTTTACAGGATCTAAATCCTCCAGGTTCGGCTGTTTTTCTGCCCGATATTGGTGAAGTACGGATTGACACGGGTGGACGAGAGGTAAATGAGAGTCCGATTGGTTTTCTCGGTTTGTCAAACCTCAATAAATATATCGATGGTAGTTTGGATGGTAAAAAGATTTTGGTTGGAGAGGGCAAAGGAGGTGTCCTTCAAGTAGGAACATCCGGTGATTCAAATGACCGAATTTCCTTCAGCATAGGCGATCTTCGCAGTTCAGGTAGTTTACTCAACTTGGGTGGTTTGTCCGTAGCAAATATTCAGAGCGCTCGATTCACTATTGCTCGAGTAGATCAGGCCATATATAACGTGGCCCGCCAACGCGGAGATCTGGGGGCGGTACAAAATAGGCTTCAGTATACATCATCAAATTTAGGTAGTGCTATAGAAAATATCACAGCTGCAGAATCAGTCATTCGCGATGCTGATATTGCTCAAGAAGTCTCTGAACTTACTCGGAGTCAGATATTGACTCAGGCAGCGCAATCGATGGTTGCTCAAGCAAACTCTCTTCCCAGAACAGCNTTAGAATTACTGCGGTAAAAAAATGTGGAGAAGTTTTTTAAGTAGCNGATACGTATTAGTGTGAAGTAATGTTAAGTATTATCACAGACAATTTGTTAGTAATNGGCTTNAANTTTTCAACNTAGGCCGATTATCAATCAAGTGTTTCTTCAAAANGATAAGGANATTNTATAAGACNTTGATGTTTCAATCTGATTGCACTNTGTGATTTCTGATTAGTCTTTTCCGTCGAAAAAAAAAATAATAATAATTTAAAGGTCGAACCTNTANGTGCCGATACTATTATTANGCGCCTGTATTGCCGTGCATGGTTAAGTGTATGGCGTTCGTATATTCAGGTGTTTGTTTTAGATCGGGTTTATGCAGGTGCGCCGTTGGGGAACGGAGCNCTGTAACACGGCATGNATGCCATATAGATCTTGTTTAACAAGGAGGTTCGACTAGATGCCAATGCGAGTAAATCACAATATTTCTGCTCTTAATGCGATTAACCAGTTGAACGNAAACAATCGCGTTCTTGGTGAAAAGCTGGAGCGGTTGTCGTCAGGCCTACGCATCAATAGGGCGAGTGACGACGCAGCTGGACTTTCGATACGCGAAGGTATGCGTGCTGAAATTTCGGGTTTGAAGGTTAATGTTCTAAACGCTGAGCAGGCGACCAATGTTACGCAGGTTGCTGAAGGTTCCCTTAATGAAGTGAATTCGATTTTGATCCGTATGCGCACGTTGGCGGTACAGTCTTCTGCGACGACGGTCAATGATTTCAACCGAGATGCCATTCAGGCAGAATTTTCCCACTTAGTTCAAGAAATCGACCGGATTGCTCAGTCAACGACCTATAACAATGAAGTTTTGTTGACGGGTTTTGGAAACACTGTCAGTTTTACGCACGCCGATTCNACCGCGATCACAGCTTCAAACGATACAGGTGTCACGGATGCCCGTCTTTCTGGTGCTCAGACGGGAACGTATACGTTTGAAGAAGATGGAGACGAAGAAGGGTATGTCACTCTCGGAAATGGAGTAGTTACCCAGACAATTAGTCTGAATACATTACTCGATGGCACGAAGGTTGCTACCGGTACACAGATAGTTGCCAATTTCGACCGTTTAGGCGTTGAGGTTACTTTGGCGGGTGAAGACGTGATAGGTGCAACCGGATCGTATGAGGTTGGTGATTTGGATGGAAAAACTATCGAGATCTTACCAGGAACTGGTGGTTCTTATCAGGTCGGTCCAACAGATAGTGATTTCAATCGAATCGAGGTTGCAGTACGTGACATGCGTGCGACGGGAAATGTTCTCAATCTAAAGGATTCGAATGTTTCAGATTTTACCGGTGCTCGTTCAGCTATTACTGCAATAGATGAGGCAATCGGTGAAGTTTCNATGCAGCGTGGAACTTTAGGAGCCGTACAAAATCGGTTGGCTTTCACAATTTCGTATACCGAAAACGAGATTGAGAATATTCAGGCTTCGGAGTCGTCAATTAGTGATGCCGACATTGCGGCAGAAGTAACAGCATTTACCAGAGCTCAAATTTTGAGTCAGGCAGCCACAGCAATGTTAGCCCAGGCTAACGTGGTGCCTCAAAACGCATTGGCGCTGCTAAGCTAAAGCTTACGTAGGGTCAATATAAACCAGCAGCTAAATTCCCAGGGCGATGTTGTACATCGCTCTGGGTTTTGGCACATTCTGAAAGGTGTTATTGGCAAGTATGCCGAGTTTCTTTCGGAGGTAGAAAATGATTGAGAAAACGCAGGCAACGTCAGGTGTTAACGCAAGCGAAAAAATTCTTGCTGCGAAGGCTCCTGTTGAAAAAAAATCTAATGAGGTTCCTGTCACACAACCGAACTCAGGTATGAGTAATCATGTTGTGAGTCGTGAACAGGTGCAGGAGTTGGCCGATAAGTTGAGCGCTGCCCTCGGTAAAGTTGATACGAATTATTCAGTTTCTGTAGATGACGACTCTGGTATGATCGTCGTACGTATAACTGATGTAGAAACCGGCGATATCGTTCAGCAGGTTCCGCCAGAGCAGGTACTCGAGGCCAGTGCTAGCGTTGATAAGATAGTAGGACTGTTAGTTAACGATCAGGGGTAAAATACGCCGATTTGGCGTATTTTACCCTTGGTGTAATCATAATAACCAAGACCGAGATTGTGATAGGCGATGTCCCAAGGAATATCATTTTCGGGTCTGGGTTCGGGGCTTGATACAGACGGTATTATTAGTCAGTTAATGGATATCGAGCGTCGTCCCATTTCCCGTATTCTTCAGCGCCAAGAAGCGCTTAAGCAGCAGAGAGGTGTTCTTGGCTCAATAAACTCGAGCTTACAGACTCTTCAGACCTCGGCTGAGGGGTTAGCTTCTGATAGCGCTTTTTCTATTGTGAATGCCGTCTCTGAAGATAGTCAGCGAATTTCAGTGGATGCTACTAACGAGGCCGCTGCTGGCAGTTTTTCTGTCGAAGTATTAGAACTGGCGACTGCAAGAAGCCTTTCATCGCGATCGTTTGCCGATCTTTCGCAGTCTTTAAATTTAGATGGTGGGTTTGTTGTTAACGGTAAGGGTATCAATATCACNGCTGAAGACAGCTTACTTGANCTTCGCGACAAGGTAAACGCTGTTGATGCGGGAGTAACAGCTCAATTGCTTACCGTATCCAATGGTGACAATCGCTTGATCGTAACGGCAAACGAAGTAGGTAGTGATGGTTTTTCAATACAAGATGCCAGTGCAGAAAATGTTCTGCAGGACTTAGGCTTCACTTCAAGTAATACCAGCATAAAAAATACATTCTATAATGGTGCCTTTGGTAGGCATTTTCTTAGTGATTCTGAAAACATTGGCGGTTTACTTGGCTTAACTGCTCCTCCATCAGGAACAGTCAAAATAGATGGTAATGAAATCCAGATTGATTTGGCGACGGACTCGTTAGAGTCAATACGAGCTAAAATAGAAGCCGCTGTAGATGATGGANTTAAAGCGACNGTAATTTCGAATCAAGTCAACGGGATAGATAGGTCCCAGATTGCGATTGAAGGTACAACAAGTTTTGTTGATGACGGTGGTATTCTTGAGAGTTTGGGTATTTTAAAAGAGGGTGGGGCTCTTGCTGACCCCGTAACCAGCGGTGCAGAGACCGACGCCTTTTTGAGTACGTCATCTTCTTTGGGGGCGTTACTTGGCTTGGATGCTATTCCGTCTGGAACCATAAAGATTAGNGATGTCGANATTGATGTTGACTTNGCNGAAGATTCACTTGTAGACCTTCAAACTCGTATAAATAATGCCTCCGTTGATGGTGTGACTGCTTCTATCGTTAACTCCGAAAGTAATGACGATAGCGCTCGATTCAGACTTAGAATAGACGGTGCTACTGACTTAACTGATGAGGGTAATGTTCTNGAATCTTTAGGAATTCTNGTCGGTTNAAATAATGGATTTGAGAGTNTANCACAGGTTGTTACTTCCAATGTAAATCTAATTGAATCTGGTGATGTGCTTAACCCAACTGGTAACGGGGCCTTAAGTTCGCTCTTTTCATTAGATACGGATTCAATACAAGCTTTAAATGGTTCCACAGCAGCCGGTAATGTACAGATTGCNGGGATCTCGATTTCACTAAATCTGGCCACTGATTCTCTCAATGATATCAGAGACAAGATAAACAACGCTGGTNTAGAAAGCGTGGTCGCTAAAGTCAATGCNGTTGGTCCTGCCAAATATGCTTTGGAGATTGCGGGAACAACGGATATAGAAGATGCCGGCGGTGTTTTTTCTGTGTTGGGAATAGTTGAGCCGGCATCCTCAATAACTGCTGAAACGCAATTTGTAGATATAACCTCCTCAGGGGTGAAGGCTGGAGACACGATTTCTATATCGGGGCTAAATAATGCCGGGGATCAAGTGTTTGGCACTTTCACTATAGCAAGCAGTACAGTTAAGGTGGAGAATCTGTTGAATAGCATAGAGCAGACTTTTGGAAATTCTGTTGTCGCCTCCATTAATGAGGAGGGTAGAATTATTGTCCGTGATGAAAGCTCTGGGAGTAGCTCTTTCGCTCTTTCATTGGAGGCCAATAACGAAGGAGGTGGAGTTTTATCGCTGGGNGAAATGGCCNGAACGACAACGGGCGTTGATTCTCGTTCTGCCGAACTTCAAGCTGGACAGGATGCTAAATTCCNAGTGAATGGAATTGAGTTAGGTNGGGCTAGNAATACTNTNACTAACGCGGTTCAAGGTGTTACGCTAGAATTAAATCAAGCCGAAGAAGGCAAAGTGATATCAATAACGATCGAAAAGGATGACACGTCTTCGCTAAAGGAAAATATTACATCTTTTGTTGATCAATTCAACACGTCACTAGGTTTGATTAATGAACAGTTGGCTTATGANAAAGAATCAGAGACAAGTGGTCCATTGTCTGGTGATTCAACGTTACTTTCATTACAGTCTCGTTTACGTTCAATCGTNTCTCGTCANATAGATGGCCTTGATGATGGATTCAATGCGATGGTTTTAATCGGCATTAATTTTGATCGTTCGGGGCAACTGCAGGTTGATGAAGAGCAGTTAGATAAGGTATTAACAGAAAACTTGGAAGAGGTTAAAAAGCTTTTTGTGGCTCAAGGCTTTGCTTCCGATCGGAACGTTGATTATGTCTCTTCTAATTCTGATACTGTGGCTGGCAATTACAATGTGTCGATCTCTCAAGCTGCTGCCCAAGCAATTGTGCGCGGAGAAAATGACTTTACGGGGGTTTTGCCCGAGGATAAGTTGTTGCGAATAATAGACAAAGCGACCGGGAAACCAGCCCAAATTGTCTTACGTGCCGGTTCGAATCTGAATGATATCGTTTCTCAAATCAACACTGAATTATCGAGTGATGTCGCTGAAGTTCGTCGTAGTAATGTTGGTAATACTACGAATGGAGTTACTGCTGTAACCGAAGACACCGTGTTTGCGGATATTTTCGGTGCCGACGTAAAACAAGGAGATACAATTAGAATTGATGCGACAGAGCATGGTGGTAATAGAGTCTCAAAAGTTTTTACTGTTGATGATCCGACAAGAAAGACCGTAGGTGATTTGTTGTCAGAAATTCGTTCGGCATATGGTGGTTTAGTGAGTGTCAATTTAGACGTAGATGGACGGATTACTGTCACTGATAGCAAATTAGGTGACAGTGATTTGACCTTAACGCTTGTCGAAGAGAATCAGGGTGGAGGGAGTTTGAATTTTGGTAGTATTGATGTGGAGACGGAAGGTCGGTTAGCGCTCAGCATTGCTGCTAGTAGTAATGATGATAGGCTAATAATCGAACATGAAAATTATGGTTCTCATAATGGATTTTCAATTGAAACTGACCTCACTCAATTGGGTATTTCACCGACTAATGTTGCGGGGCTGGATGTTAAAGGACAAATCAATGGTCAGGATTCCGATGGATCTGGGAGGGTTCTTACAGGTCCATCTGGAACGGAAAATATAGATGGCCTATCACTGCGAGTGAATATCGGTGCCGAAGATTTAGATTCCGATGGTCCAGATTTAGGAAGCGTTTCACTGATTTTTGGTGTGGGGCGATTACTCTCAGATGAACTTAAAGCTATGACAGATACGTACGATGGTACGATTAAAACGAGGGAGGACGCTATTACGGATACGCTAGACAGTTTAGACAAGCGTATTGCAGAATTCGAACGCCGGGTCGAGCAAAAACGTCTGATGTTGGTTGGTCGTTTTGCCAGCTTGGAAGGAAGCATCGCTAATCTTCAATCTCAAGGTAATTTTCTCAGTAGCCAATTAGCTCGTCTTGGTTAAACAGTAAAGGGTTGACACATTCTATGAATCCGGGAGCATACAAAAAATATAACCAGGTACAAATAAAGACCGCTAATCGAAGTAAATTAGTCGTGTTGTTGTATCAGGGTGCAATTCGTTTTATGAAAAAGTCTATTCTACATATTGAGCAAAAAGATATGGAAGGAAAGGGTAAAGCCTTAATTCGTGCTCAGGATATAATACTTGAACTTACCTATGCTCTCGATCAGGATTTGTTAAGTAAAAACGATCCACTTACCCAAAATTTACAGCGTCTTTATCTTTACAGCTACCGCAGGCTTTTACATGCGAATTTACATCTTGAAATTGAACCAATCGAAGAAGTTATAAAAATAATGCAAGGTTTACTTGCGGCTTGGGAGCAAGTAGTCGAGGGTAACTCTGATGAATCCGAAAATTCTGATGCTGATGTCGGAGGAATTCGTTTAGGGCTAACGGGCTGATTTTAAATGACAGAAAACGAATCAATTAGTATTGCTCTTGAAAAACAATGCTCAATTTACAGGCAAATGTTTAACGTCGGTCGTCAACAGCATGTGTGCATAGAAAATGAAGACTATTCTGGATTGAATCAAAGTTTTTCAGAAATGCACCAATTGATGGAATTAGCAAGGATCGGACAAGATTGTTTACCTAATATGTCAGAAATATCGAATAAGTATCGTAGATATTTGGTCCGTATGAGGGCTTGGTTGGAGAAACTGCAAGAACAACGTGTAAATACGCAGCGAGAAGCAGAGCTTTTGCTTGAAAAAAGTCGGCTTGACACACGTCACATTGGTCAAGGTAGGAAGGCAATACGAGGTTATCGCTCGTCTAATTTTAAAACAGCTAAATTTTTTGATGGTGTTCGTTGAGATAGTAATTAATTAGTTTCCTGGCATTCGAATGTTTTGTGTTTGTTCCTTTTGACCATTTTTGATATATTTGAATAAAGTTTAAATATATATTAACGCTAAAGATGTTGGTGTTTTTGCCGATAAAGTGAAAGAAGCTCATTTTACGACTATTTGAGAAAGAGTCTATTTGAGATGCGGATAGATGGCCCATCGAATCAGCCTAAAGTTCCGGTAAATCAGAAAAACAGTGCGCATGTCAAAGAGAAATCTGGTCAGATCAGTCGCGCTGGTGATAGTGTAGAGCTTTCTGGTGGCCCGACGGACTTAGCGTCTCTGAGTGACATAGCCAAGCAGGGTGACCAAGTTAGGAGCTCTAGNGTAGAAGAGGTTAGGACGCGCCTTTCCTCCGGCTATTATAACACCGAAGAGTTTCGAAATGATCTTGCCGAAGCGGTGTTATCAAAAGGAGTTGTAGACGAGGTCGTTGCTGATTCAATTCNTGCCCAAGAGATTCGTCGTCAAGTTGATGAGGTTCCTGAAATACGCTCTGATCGAGTAGAAAATGCCAAGTCACGGGTTTCTGATGGATTTTATAGTCGTGAACAAACNAAATTGGATACTGCAGATAGTATTATAGACGAACTGATTTGATTTTGTTGCTCTCTGGCCCCTATTAAATTATTTCAGGGCAGGGGGGTGAATGGGCGCTTTTTTTTCCCCTCTAAGCTGTTTTATTGTTGCCGAACTTTTTTTAAAATACTCGCAAATTGTTTTCGCTGTAACATCAAGGGGTAAAAGATCTAATTAAACTTTTGCATCCTTGACAAGGTAACGATGCGCGGTTTTTTTTATTTCGGACGTTCTTTCTTCAAATAAAAACTCTTCCTATTTTATTGAGCATGGATAACAAAAACGTAAGTTTGACAAAGCGTGAAAATCAAGTGCTACATGCGCTTGTTCGTGCTCATGTTAATTCTGGGATCCCAATTGGATCNAATACATTGAGCGAGGAATATGANCTAGGAGTNAGTCCGGCTACTATTCGTGCAACTTTATCTGCGCTTGAAGAAAAAGGATGTTTACAGCAACCGCATACTTCTGCAGGAAGAATACCAACTGAACGAGGATATCGTCACTACGTGATGCAATGTATGGAGGGTGAAGTCAAAAGGGAAAAGATGTCTGCGCAGGCGTTTAATTCACAATTAGAGCTACAGGTTAGTGAAGGCGATATACACGATATCTTGTCTCAAATAGCGCATGTAATCGGCGACGTGTCTAAGCAGTTGGGGCTTGTTTTATCACCTAGGTTTCATCAGACTATTCTGAGTGCCGTGGAACTTGTTCCCCTAAGCCAAGAACGGCTCCTTTTGGTTGTTTCGCTTGAGAGCGGTTTGGTTAAAAGCTTACTAGTAGAATGTGAGGGACGTTTCTCAAGAGCTGATATACAGGTTGTAAATAGGTCTTTAAATGAGCGGTTGTGTGGTTTGAGTATGTCGGAAATAAGTGATACGGTTCGTCAGCGTATGGGATCATTGCTTGATCGGGATTCCGTATTACTTCGTTCATTGGTAGATGAAATAGAATCAATATCACATGCATCCGAGAGTGAATTGTATGTAGCCGGAGCGAGAAACTTATGCCTACAGCCAGAATTTGAAGAGTCTTTGCAGGTTGCGGGACTATTGGATCTAGCCGAAAAAAAAGATGTTTTGGCTCAAATCATGCAAGACAGAAGAGGAGTCGTGGTCACGATAGGAGAAGAGCATCCATTGGTTCCTCTACGGCAATGTGGAATAGTAACTGCTTCTTATGAAGTGGATGGAGATGTTGGTGTAATAGGTATCCTTGGTCCCACCAGGATGCCTTACGATTTATTGTTGGACTTGGTAAAACATGCTGCTATGCGAGCTTCGAAATTAGTATATTAAATTAGAAGATTGATTTATTTTCGTATTAGGGGAATACAAATAAATGAGTGAAAAAGGAACTGAGAATGATGCAGAATCCAATTTGGATCAAGATCAAACGGGAGATGTAGAAGAAGTTGGGGAGTTAGTAGTTGAAGAAACTGATGGAGATGGGGACAGTGAAGATTTGGATCCCTTGGCGCAGGCTTTACTTGAGGTGGAAAGTTATAAAGATCGTTATCTCAGAGCGGCCGCTGAATTAGATAATTTTCGTAAACGCACTGCCAGAACAAGGTCTGAGGTTCGCGAAGAAACATTAAGAGATGCGTTACTGCAGTTTGCTCCGGTTATGGATAATATGCGGAGAGCTTTGGATCAAGATACACAGGGCGTGGATTTACTAAAAGAGGGGATTGAGTTGATATATGACCAACTTTGTTCTGCCTTTTCTACGTACGGTTTGGAGCCCATCGAAGCGATAGATTCTGTGTTTGATCCTAATCTACACGAAGCCATGATGGAAGTAGCTGATCCTGAGCGTAATCCAGGAACTGTGATTCAAGAAATGGAAAAAGGCTATACGCTCAATGGAAAGGTTGTTCGGCCATCCAGGGTTGTCGTAAGCAAAGTCGTTGAGGAGGAGGATAGCCCAGATGGGGGGTGAGTATTATGGCTAAAAGGGATTATTATGAAATTTTAGGCGTCGGTCGAGATGCCGATCAGAGTTCGATTAAAAGTGCTTATCGCAAGTTAGCCGTCAAGTATCATCCCGATAAAAATCAGGGAAATGCAGAGGCTGAAGAACTGTTTAAGGAGGCTTCAGAGGCATACGAAGTTTTATCCGATGACGAGAAACGGCAGGTTTACGACCAGCATGGTCACGCCGGATTAGGAGGAAATTTTGGTGGTGGTTTTGAGTGGTCAGATTTTAGTCATGCCTCCGATTTTCAGGACATTTTTGGTAATATATTT
>NZPK01000045.1 GCA_002693325.1 Gemmatimonadota bacterium
GTAATTGTATTAAAAAAACAATTATTTACGAGTATTTCGTCTTGTGTTGGACAACATGATCCTCTGGTAAAAAAGATCCTATACCTTTGTTGTTTCCCTAAATAAAATGGCATATAAGTTGCTATGCTCTTATGAAGAAATAATATAAGAGTGGGGGAACATGAAATTTAAATATTTTTCTAAATTAAGTATGGTCTTCACGGTTATACTGTTGATGGATGCCTTCTTAATTTGCAAGAATGTTAGAGGAGATATTCAATCTCCTCATAATGACACACCAACGCTGGGGCTGGAATCAAAGACAACATTGATTGATTCTCAGAAAGTAAACAAACCACTTGATACTTCTGATTCTGTAGAAAACATAGCGTATCCAGTAAATAAGTATTCTGATTACACGGTAGATGAAGGTGAGGATTTGTGGGGTGTATTTATCAAATTAGGCACTGGTTTGAGTGTAGTAATTTTACTTGCGTGGGGAGCTGCTCGATTATTCAAAAAGAGTAACTTAGCTCGCAAATTCGGAGTAGATAATCCTCTTATTAAGTTAGTAGAGAGGACTTATTTGAGCTCTAAAACTTCGGTTATTCTTATAGAGATCAGTGGTCGGACTTTTGCACTAGGGGTGACAGATGATGCGATTTCAAAAATTGCTGAATGGCAGACGAGTGACATGGATTTACCTGATGAAACTGCTCATTCAAGTTTTGCAAACCAATTTAAAAATGTTTTAAATCCAGGGTCGGATGGTGCGAGATGAACGCTCTATATGGCCAAGGGAGTAAAGTTTTACCGTTAGCGATATATGCGATTTTATCGTTGACAATAGCCCCGCAAGAATCAACTTCACAATCTTTGCCCAATATACCTAAAATCAGTCTGCAAGTAGAAGAGTCAGCAAATGGAGGAGACGCTGCAGTCTCACTACAGATTATTTTTCTACTCACAATCCTTTCGTTAGCTCCTTCGATTCTGATAATGATGACATCATTTACGCGTATTGTTGTCGTACTATCCTTTTTGCGTATGGCTATTGGGACGCAGCAAATGCCACCTAACCAACTCTTAATCGGACTATCATTGTTTTTAACATTTTTTGTGATGGCTCCTGTTTGGGATAAGGTCAACGATAATGCAATTCAGCCGTTGATAGAGGAGGAAATATCTTATACTGTAGCAATTGATAAGGCCATGGAACCGATACGCGAATTTATGTTGAAGCAAACGCGCGAAAAGGATATGGCACTATTTGTTCGCATGGCGCAAATTCCTCAGCCTCGAAATAGGTCTGAAATACCAAATACTGTCCTTATCCCAAGTTTTATAATTAGCGAACTTAGGACAGCTTTCCAAATCGGATTTATTCTATTTGTGCCATTTCTTGTAATCGATCTGGTTGTGTCAAGTATTTTGTTGTCCATGGGTATGATGATGTTACCACCAATAGTGGTTTCTCTGCCATTCAAAATATTACTTTTTGTGCTTGTCGATGGATGGAACCTATTGGTTCAATCTTTAGTAAATAGTTTCCGGTAAATTAAGGTGAAATAATGACTCCTGAATATGTTGTACAGTTAGGTCAAGATACTGCGATGTTAGTGCTTTACGTGGCAGGGCCGACTTTAATCGTCGCTTTAGTTGTGGGATTAGCAGTTAGCATTTTTCAGGCGGTTACTCAAGTGCATGAGATGACTTTGACCTTTATCCCTAAAATAGTTGCTGTAGCTATTATTGTTTCGATTATGCTGCCTTGTACAATTCGCAGAATGGTAGATTTTACTGCAAATCTATTTTTAAGTATACCAGCATTAGTTGGATAGGTGGCTTCCTTGGAATATTGGCTAAATCAATTTCATATTTTCCTTTTTGTGTTACTTCGCGTTAGTGCACTATTAATAGTCGCCCCAATTTTTGGTGGGCGACAATTTTTGGCTCGAGCTAAAATCGGACTGGCCTTTATGGTGTCGCTGGTGATATTTCCAACTGTTTTAGATACGCCATTTATCATCCCTGAGGGTTTGTTACCCTATTCTTTAGTTCTATTGCGCGAAGTGTTTTTGGGTATCATACTCGGTTTTACAGTCCTATTACTTTTTATTGGGATTCAATTCGCTGGACAGATAGCAGGGTTGCAGATGGGGTTTGGGATTGTGAATATTCTGGATCCACAATCGGGAGATCAGGTATCCATAGTTGGTCAATTTTTGAATATTTTGGCTACTCTTTTGGTACTTTGTTTTGACGGACACCATTTAATTATTGATGGATTAGTAGCGAGTTTCGAAGCTGTACCTTTAGCCGGAGTAGTTTTCAAGGCATCGATAGGCCAAAAACTAATCGAGTTGACCGCAACGACATTTGTAATTGCTATAAAAATAAGTGCTCCTATAATATTGTCCCTTTTTGCAGTAACAGTAGCAATGGGGATTTTGGCACGCACCGTTCCACAAATGAACGTGTTTATTGTTGGGTTCCCTGTGCAGCTGGCTGTTGGCCTTTTTATCTTAGTAGCATCTATGCCATTATTTAACATTTTTCTTCAAAAATCCTTGATTGTTTTGCAACGCGATCTTTATGCGATTCTTGAATTTTTAGGATAGGATTATAAATAATGGCAGAAGAATCTTCACAAGAAAAAACTGAGCAGGCGACGCCCAAAAGACGTGAAGAAGCACGAAAAAAAGGTCAGGTGGCTCGAAGTAGTGAATTGAGTTCGGTGGCTATTTTGATGTCGGGGATACTAATTTTGGGTGCTCTAGGATCTTATATGTATACGAAATTGAGTACCTTTATGGTAGATGTACTTTCAAATGCTAGCTTCGTCGAATTAACCCTGATAAATATTACGGTTATTTTAGAAACCTGGTTTAAGCAATATCTATGGATTGTAGGTCCACTGATTATTTTACTGGTTCTTTCAGCATTGATAGTAAATTATGCCCAGGTAGGTATTCTATTTACTGCTGAGCCCCTAATTCCTAAAGCTAACAGAATCAGCCCTTTGAGCGGCATCAAACGAATCTTTTCAAGTAAAGGATTGGTTGAATTGTTAAAAGGTTTATTCAAAATAGCCGCTGTTGCAATTGTTACTTTTTTTACAATTAGAGCTGAACTAGAAGGTGTTGTTTCATATATGGATCTGGGCGTCGGACAAATATTTCTCTCAAGTGGTGATCTGATTCAGTCGTTATTTTTCCGTATTGTGTTGCTACTTCTGATAATGGCTCTATTAGACTATGCGTTTCAACGCTGGGATTATGAAAAGAATTTACGGATGACGCGTCAGCAGGTAAAAGAGGAATTCAAACAGCAGGAGGGTGATCCCCTTATCACTGCTCGAATACGAAATTTACAGCGGGAAATGTCGCGAAAGCGTATGATGGATGATGTGTCAACAGCGGATGTAATTATTACAAATCCAACCCATGTTGCTGTTGCACTGAAATATGACATTGAAAATATGCAGGCTCCTTTAGTCTTAGCAAAAGGTCAACGTCTTGTAGCAGAGCGTATAAAAGAATTGGGTCGTCAAGCTGGGGTTCCTTTAGTGGAGAATAAGCCACTGGCAAGAGCCTTATTTAAAGCTGTTGGTATTGGTGATGAGATACCAGAGGATCTATTTAAGGCTGTAGCTCAAGTATTAGCTTTTGTTTTTCAGTTAAAACAGAAGGATATATAGTGATGACATTAGGTGTTTATATCGGAGGAATATATGTATAAATGGTTTAATATCCTTGCTCGCCATACCGATGTTTTGGTAGCTGTGGGTATAATAACAATACTTGCCGTTATGATTGTACCTCTACCCACCTATATTCTTGATTTTCTACTAACATTTAATATTAGTATAGCACTGTTGATTTTAATGCTGACAATCTACATTACTGCTCCTTTGGAACTTTCGGTGTTTCCTGGCTTGTTGTTGGTAATGACTCTATTTCGACTATCGTTAAATGTTGCTTCTACTCGTTTGATTCTGAGCGAGGCAGAAGCAGGTCGTTTGATTCAGGCATTTGGAGATGTAGTAGTTCGAGGGAATTATGTACTAGGATTTATAATTTTTGTTATTGTTATCCTCATTCAATTCCTGGTAATAACCAAGGGTACCGGCCGTGTTGCTGAAGTGGCAGCTAGATTTACGCTAGATGCTATGCCGGGTAAGCAAATGGCAATTGACGCAGATTTAAATGCGGGGCTAATAGATGAGGAGCAAGCTACTATACGTAGAGAGGAAATTTCTCGCGAAGCAGATTTTTATGGAAATATGGACGGTGCTAGCAAGTTTGTGAGGGGTGATGCTATTGCTGGTATTCTTATCACGTTGATTAACATCATCGGTGGATTTGCGATTGGAGTTTTTCAACGGGATTTGAGCCTGGCTCAGGCGATAGAAACTTACACGTTGCTAACTGTTGGGGATGGTTTGGTAACACAGATACCAGCTCTTATTACATCTACAGCAGCGGGAATTATTGTTACGCGTGCTACTGGTGATAATAATATGGGATCAGATATCAATAAACAATTAACAGGTAAGCCGCAGGCGGGGTTGATTGCTGGGGTAATGTTAGTATGTCTCGGTTTAATTCCCGGGTTGCCAACATGGCCTTTTATAGCGATCGGATCTGTCCTAATTGGTATATCGGTAGCCGTAAGGCAACAGAAACAGAAAGCACAAGCAGAAGTTGAGTTGATTAATGAGTCTCAAGAATATGAGGAAAGGCCGGAAGACTATCTTAGGTTAGATCTATTAGAAGTACAAGTCGGATACCAATTAGTACCGTTGGTAGATTCAAATCAGGGAGGAGACTTGATAGATCGAATTGTGCAAATTCGTAAGGTAGCGGCCATGGAAATGGGTTTTGTGGCCCCACCTGTTCGTGTCCGGGATAGCACAGAATTACAACCGAATGAATACCATATTCGAGTGAAGGGAAATCCTGTCGCACGCGGAGACCTTAATACGAAAGAGTTATTAGCTATTGACCCTGGTTCTGCTGAAGGAACTATAGAGGGCGGAGAAGCAATAGACCCAGTATTTGGTTTGCCGGCTAAGTGGATTCTGCCATCTCAAAGAGAGCAAGCTGAGCTTTTAGGTTATAATGTAGTTGAGCCTGTAGCAATATTGGCTACTCATTTAACGGAAATTATAAATTCACATGCCCATGAATTACTGGGTCGTCAGGAAACTCAGAATTTAATCGAAGAACTGAAGCAAAGTTATCCTAATGTAGTAGAAGAGCTACTTCCAGACTCAGAGGCTATAGGTAAGTTGCAACGCGTTCTCCAAATTTTATTAGCTGAACGAGTTCCAATAAAGGATTTGCGCTCTATATTAGAAGTACTATCTGAATATGCTCAAATTAATGACGTAGAAGTTCTTAGCGAATATGTTAGAACTGCTTTACGACGCTCTATTTGTAATACGTTATTGAAAGATTCAGCGGAACAGTCTATCACCGTGATGACGATAGATGGTACATTGGAGAATATGATGTCTGAATCGATTCAGAGTACACCTTCAGGTATTATGGTCGGATTAGATCAGGGAATCACTAGTGAAATGTTCGGAGTCTTGACGAGATTAATTGATGACATGATTGCTAACGGGCAACATCCTACAGTTTTGGCGTCTCCACAGATTCGTCTTGCATTTCGGAAACTGACAGTAGCTAATTTCCCTAGTTTAAACATTATTTCTTATAACGAGATTGCTCCAGATGTTGATATAACGTCTATAGGGACAATTANTCTGGGTGAACATGAAAATACGCAAATACATAGCTCGGAATATGCCGGAAGCGCTCCAACAAGTACGGGATGATTTTGGCGAGCANGCTGTAATATTAAACACGAGACAGTTGCGTCGAAACAGTCGGTTTAATAATACCGATCAACATCAGGTTGAAGTCACTGCTGCTATTGATGAAACGATTGGAGCGGAAACTTATTTAGCACCTGAAAAGTCTGGATCTTCTCGTAATATTGAGGAGTCTTCTATGGAACATTCGAACTATATGAANGTNGGAAAAAGACATTTTACTGAAAAATCTCTTGATNTTCAAGATACAAAGTTTGAATNAACAGATATTGTTTCAAAAACNAAAAAAGAGAATTCAAGANTAGANACATTATGTCATCNATTTCGAGAAAATGGAATAACCGAAGAAATAATTGAACACTATTTCAANTGTGNGTCTGAAGAGCAAAGTAAAGGAAACATAGTAGCACCTGAAGAATTAAATTTTTTCACTAAAACCTGGTTTAATTCTTTGTTTCCGGAATGTCGACGTCTCAAGATTGCAGAGGACAGACAGGTTATAGGTTTCGTAGGCTCTGCTGGATCGGGTAAGACGACGGCCATAGGAAAAATTGCTGGAAGCTTCGCAAAAATAAGAAAAGATGGAGTCGTGATTATTAGTACGGATAATTCGCGTATTGGAGCACTTGATCAGTTGCAGTCGCTGGCGCGGTTAATAGATGTGCGTTTTGAAATGGCTTTTGATGAGATGGAACTAAACGTAATGTTAGATTGTTACAAAGACGCTCAATTAATTTTAATCGACGGTCCAGCGTATGGTTGTCTTGATGAGGGACCCTTAAATCGTTTAAAAAAAAATTATAGTAGCATTGGTGTTGATGAAGTTCATATTGTTTTAGACGCAAACAATGATTTTCGATATATGATGGATATGATCAAGAAGAGCTCTTTTTTTCCAAATCGGCGACTACTTTTTACGAAGCTAGATCAGGTTTCTCGTGTTGGAACAGTACTAAGCGCTGCGATTTCCAGTGAAATACCAACGTCCTATATTTCTAACAGTGCAGGAGTCACGGGGGGGATTGAATCTGGAGACTTGAAAGTGGTCTACAGGGATGTTTTTGCTTCTGGTTGGGAAGAAGGTNATTAAGATGTTTTCNGACCAACATAAAACAATTTCGGTNACCAGTGGGAAAGGAGGAGTGGGTAAAAGTTGTATAGCTTACAATTTAGCTATGTCTTTATCGNTAAAGGGATTTAAGACTTTGCTTATTGATACTGATTTTGGTTTGGGGAGTTGTTCCCTCCTTGCTGGGCGAAATAGTGACTACTCGTTGGAGGACGTTTTATTGTCAAAGTGTCAACCGACNGATGCTTTGATAAAATNCTCTCCCGATTTATGTATTTTCCCTGCCTCTTCTAATGGATACAGAATCGATTGGTTATTAGGAAGAAATAACAAAAGTATTTGTAAGTCTTTAATAGAATTAGAGTCGCAATTTGAGATAGTAATAGTAGATACTCCTTCAGGGATAGAAGTATCTACTATTGAGACTGTTATCTCTACAAATAGTATTGTTTTGATTGTTACTCCAGACCCTACAGCTATTGCGGATGCATATGCCTCNTTAAAATTTATATCTAAACGAAAAAAGGGTGTCGATGTACAATTACTCGTAAACATGGCTGAATCAGACCGAGAGGCAGAAAACCTTCAAGTCAAATTTGCTGAATTATCTCATCGTTTTCTGGGAGCGCAAATTAATAATCTGGGTTATATTCCTTTGGATCGCCATGTAAGAGAAGGAGTGAAACGGCAAGTACCTTTGGCTAATTTTGAACCCGTTCCTCCTGCTGCCGAAGCGATTGAATTATTGACCAGTCGNTGGGTNTCGGGAGAATATATAGAGGGACGTTCGTTTTTTGAACAAGTTTTAATGTTTGATGATTCTGAATCTTAACAAGTTANGCCTCCGAAAGTATACTCATGAGTGGAAATAAAATGCTGGGTGACAAAGTTGCAAAGACATACGCTCGACATAAAAGTTCGGGTGAAAATAACGATAAAATAAAGGATTCTCGTAAGGACTTAGTCGAGTATATACCTTTGGTGAAGTATATTGCAGGCCGTTTAGCAATAGGTTTGCCAAGGTCTGTTGAGATGAATGACCTAATAAATGCAGGTGTTGTAGGATTGATGGAGGCTTATGGTAATTTTGATACTGGTAAAGGTGTAAAGTTTGAGACTTATGCCTCGTTGAGAATTCGAGGGGCTATTTTAGATGAACTGCGTGGGATGGATTGGGCACCACGTTCTACGAGGGCAAGGGCGCGAGAGGTAGAGCGCGCGATGTCGAAATTGGAAGGGGAGCTTGGTCGTTCGCCATCGGAAGAAGAAGTTGCTAACGTGCTTGAGGTAGACATGCAAACTTATTATCAAATAATCGATGATGTAAGTTCTGCTTCTCTGTTGTCTCTTGATGAAATGAGTTATGGTGAGGACAGTGATCGCCCTGTTGCCTTAGTTGATACGCTGCATGCAGCTGACCAACCCAGTGCCCTAAGCCAGATAGAGCGAGAAGAGGTGCGAGATTTACTAGCTGATTCGATAGGTGAAATAGCCGAACAAGAACGTCTGGTTGTAGCCTTATATTACTATGAAGAACTGACTTTGAAGGAAATTGGCCAGGTTCTAGAATTGTCAGAATCCAGAGTTTCCCAACTACATACAAAGGCAGTTTTGGGACTTAGATCTAAATTACGTAAACGTTTTGTGGCCTAACGACCGAAGGTTACCGAGATCCTACTGTGGAAATCAACAAGCAAGAGCGAATAAAACAAATTACCCAAAGCATCATTGGTTTACCAACTTTACCCACTGTTATCACACAGATGATTGGTTTAATTGAAAACCCGGGTACTTCAGCTAAAGACGTTTCGCAGCTAATATCTACTGATCAGGCGCTAACTGCTAAAATTCTAAAACTAGCTAATTCTGCTTTTTATGGTTTTCCTAGAGGAATATCTACTGTAAATCAGGCTGTAGTGGTGTTAGGCTTTGAGACCGTCAAGAGTTTAGGGTTGAGTGTTTCTGTTTTGGAACGTTTTGCTGTCGGAGAAGTTACCAGTAGNTTTGATCGACAGAAATTTTGGGAACATTCAATTTCTTGTGGGGTTGCGGCACGATTGTTAGCGGAAAAATATAACTATAATATTCGCAGTGAAGCGTTCTCATGTGGCATTCTCCATGATTTAGGAAAACTTGTACTTAGTCAATATTTTGCTGATGAATTTAATCAGGTATTGTCTGTCTCCGAGGACGATTGCGTTCACATAAGTCTGGCTGAGGAACGGGTTCTCGGTATAACTCATACAGATATTGGTAGATGGCTCGCAGAAAAATGGAATCTTCCTTCGCGATTGACATCCGCAATTGCCTATCATCATTACCCAAGTCGTTCTGTTGGAAGTGACTCTCAACTTCCAGCTTTGATTCACTTAGCAGATCTTCTATGCCGCAGGGAAGAAATAGGAAATGGAGGAGGATCGAGCATGCCGTCACTCGACCCCTTTGCATTGNGAGCGATAGGAATTAGAGACGAACCTGAAACAGCGATGAAAAATATATTTTCGCTTGGAGAATTGCTTCATGAGGAAATGGGGAAGGCGGATATTTTTAATAGTATTGCATGTGGGGAAGTTTGATGGCCGGTAGGGTTATTCAATTTTTTATTGATTAGTCAAGATTACACGGAGCTTATCCAGTAAAAAGTTAATCTCANTTTTNGTTCCGATTGTTATACGTAGACAGTCGTTCAGACGCGGTTGGTTGAAATGCCGCACGAGTATTCCATTTTTTTTGAGTATGTCGTAGAGGGTTTTTGCTGGAACTTTTTGTGATCTTGCAAGCACAAAATTAGCAGCAGAGTCCCACACATAAAACCCCATGTTACGTAATGACNTGGTTAATGTCTCNCGGGTTTGGGAAATAAGGGATGCGTTCCTACGCATGCTATCTATATCCTCAATTGCTGCTTCTGCTGCTACAAGACTAAGGCGATTAACATTATAATGATCTTTTACCTTCAGCATACCATTAATCAAATTCGTATTCGAACAAGCAAAACCCACTCGCATCCCAGCCAGGCTAAATGATTTTGACATTGTTCGGACGACAACGACATTGATNTGTTTGTCAACCAATCCCATTGCGCCNCCTGTNGAAAAGTCGACGTAAGCCTCATCAACTACGAGTATGCCTTCAATACGAGAGGCTAAATCTTCAACTANNTCAATAGGTAAAAGGGTGCCGGATGGAGAGTTTGGATTAACCAAAAATGTTAGTTTTGCGTTGGCCTTAGCTAATTCTTGCGGCAAGGAAAAGTCGTCAGGATATTCTACTACTACAGNCTCCGCTCCNTGAACGTCGATAAGTGGTTTATAGTAGCCGTATGTNGGGTAGGCGTAAGCAATTCGATCCTTTTCCCCGGCGAAGCTNCGGATAAGTATTGTCAATAATTCNTCTGAGCCGTTTCCGACGATAAATTGGTTAGGTNCTTTTTCAAATGTTTNGGACAAAAGGTTNCGTAATCGTGTCGCATTNGGATCTGGATAGAGTCTCAAATCTTCAGTGCATGCTTCCCGNACGTGATTTAAAACAGACTCNGAAGGAGGATATGGGTTTTCGTTAGTGTTGAGTTTTATGAATGTACCATTTTGTGGTTGTTCCCCTGGGACATACGAATTCATTTTAGCAATATTGGATCGAAATATGCGCTCAAAAAAGTTATTTTCCATTAATTTCAACAATTCTTAAATTTGTTNGATATTTGTTGACGCAATTCAACTAAGTTTAGAATTACCAACAACATATTTTCCTGAAAGGTGTAGTAAATCACTCTTTGCAATACGAAATGTTCCCGAATTAATGCTCACANAATAACTTCGTCTTTATCGTCAAAACGTTCAACCTTTATTACACCTTTGATTTTAAGTAGGTGCACAATTGTTGAATTCATGTGTGCAACGTTTTTAACATCAATCCAAAAATCCTGTTTCGCAATATCTCCAATGGTCTCTGTTGTAGCAGACTGGATGTTGCAACCGCATTCACCTAAAGATTTTGAGATATCTGAAAGTAGGAATGTTCTATCGTTACTCTCAATGCGCAGTCGAACGGTAAATAATTGTTTGCTATATTTGTCCCAGCTTGCCTGCAATATTTTTTCAGGCGTTTGGCTAAGGTATCCTGTGTTAGGGCAATCTGTACGATGTATTGCGATACCGTCACCAGTCGATACAAGTCCTACGATAGCGTCGCCTGGGATCGGTCGGCAGCATTTACCAATACTCGTTATATAATCGTCAACACCATATAGGTGTATGGCTTCTGTATCTTGCTTTTTAGATTCATTTAATTCTGGCGTATACGGCTTCAATAATTCGATCACTCGCCTAACAGAGACGTGTCCATTGCCGATATTTGCATATAAATCATCTATTGTTTTTAAACTTAATTCTGAGCAGATCGTAAAAATACTTTTTCTTGAAATATTACGATGAGAATGTCGTTTTATCTCACGATCAAATATTTCTTTTCCTAAGCGCTTGCTATGAGCAAACTTTTCGTCTTTCAACCACCGACGAATTGCTTGCTGTGCCTTTCCTGTTTTTACAGACTGTAGCCAAGAAGCATCTGGTGACTGGTGAGGGTTAGTGATAATTTCTATTGTATCACCACTAGCAAGTTCTTTGCTTAGGGGTACAACTTGGTTGTTTACCTTAGAAGTGAGACAGTGTAGACCAATGTCAGTGTGGACATGGAAAGCAAAGTCCACAGATGTAGCACCCTTTGGTAATTGTAATAGGTCTCCTCTTGGAGTGAAAACAAAAATTTCATCGCTGAATAATTCAATCTTGAAGTCTTCTAAAAATTCTGTCGGGTTCGAAGAGTGTTGCTGTATGTCGATTACATGTTGTAGCCAATTCAAATGCTGATCAAGGTCTGCTGACTCTTGACCAGATTTATATCGCCAATGTGCAGCAATTCCTAATTCTGCAGTATGATGCATTTCTTTCGTACGGATCTGTACTTCAACAGGTAGTCCTTGAGGGCCTATTACTGAGGCGTGAAGTGACTGATACATATTTGATTTTGGCGTTGAAATGTAATCTTTTATTCGCTCAGGAATCGGAGAATAGATAGAGTGAACTAAACCAAGTGTGTGGTAACACTCGCTAACGGAACTAACAGTTATTCGTATAGCAAAGAGGTCGTATATTTCTTCAAAAGGTTTTTTCCTTGAGCACATTTTAGAATAAATGCTGTAAAAATTTTTCGGCCTACCACTAATCTCGCTGGTTATTTCGCTTAGGCGCAATTCCTCTTCTATAGGTTTTTTGAACTCCTCGATGTAGTCTTCGCGTTCTTTTCTTTTCATCGCGACTTTTTCACGAAGTTCGGAGTATATTTTTGGATGGGTGAACTTTAAACTTCTGTCTTCGAGTTCCCAGCGGATACGGGCTAGGCCAAACCTGTGAGCCAACGGAGCATAGATGTCTAGAGTTTCACGCGAAATACGCTTTTGAGCTTCTGGCTCTACATACTCCAGAGTACGCATATTATGTAATCGGTCAACTAATTTGATTAGTATGACGCGAATGTCTTTGACCATAGAAAGCAACATTTTCCTGTAGGTCTCAGCTTGACGCTCTTCTCGGCTTTCGTAAGTGAATTGATCAATTTTAGTTACTCCATCAATCAAATCGGCAATTTTCGGGTCAAATAAGAGAGAGATTTCCTTGTGGGTTGTTTCAGTGTCTTCAATTACATCATGGAGTAAACCGGCTGCTATTGTTGTGTCATCTAGTCGCAGTTGTGCTAATAAGCGAGCAACTTCAACGCAATGCTGTAAGAAAGGGCGTCCTGATTTTCGATGCTGACCTGCGTGTTTTATACTGGCAAATTCGTATGCTCTAGCAATTAAACGGAAATCAGCTTGGTCGTTTAAAGAAGCCACTTCGATTAGAAGCATTTGGAGTTCTAGCTCATCCTTAGCTTCCTCTAAAATTCCATCTAAAGATGTTACTTCTTTTCCTTTTGCTTCTAAAGATTTCAAGGCGTTTGAAGTTGGTCGGGACACGGATTTTGTTCCCTAATATTTTTGAAGATTTTGAATTTGCAATGGACTAAAAAAGTTAACTTTTCTCAGCCTCTGACTCTGCAGGTGTAGTCTCTACGTGTTCTAAGATTGAGATGTCGAATTCTGGTTTGGGCACNGAGACACCTTTATCCGAAAGTTGTTGGGANAGNCGTTTTATATCGGCNCGTAATCTATCAATGGTTGCTTCGAGACTTTTTTGCTGATTTTTTAGTGATATTTCCTGATCTGCAAGCCGGCTGCTTTCGTCACGCGCCTCGCGGAGGGAACTGTTTTTTATCGCAATTTGTTGTTTGATTCGCAAAAGTTTGCTAGCGCAGTAATACTGTATCAACAGAGCAACGCAAATACTAGCCAAGGTAGCTATCCACCAGATATTCATAACAGCCTNGAAATGGGTTAAACAAAGCAGCTATNNTAANTAACGCGAAACTGAACTAAATAGCAGCTTTACAATCAATGCACAAATTGCTTTTTATGAACATAACAATTTTTATAATATTACACACTCGANAAAATAAAACAACTGTCATTTGTTCTCAATGGAAAACTTTTGGGTATGTCTCTGCACTTTTTATACATGGAGAAAATTAGTTTTTTCTCCGATACAGTTTATAAATGCACAAATTCTAATTTTTCAAGCTTTCTAATTAGGTTTTTCTTAGATAGGTGTTAATATGTTTCATTGGTTTGTAAAACTCTGGATGTGTTGGTAAATGTCGTTTTATAGGAGAGATGAGAAACAAATTTATACCTTTTGGTTTTTTACAGCCGGAGATATTGTAAGTGTTACAATGTTGCTTGGAGTGGCTTTTCTGTTGGCATTCGTACAAAACTGGTCAAATGAAGGTGTAGTTGTCAAAGTCGTCAGTATTCAAGGAGAGGAAAAATTTGAAATCGATCAGGCGATGAAAAGGACCTACAAGGGGCCTTTGGGAATGACTATTATCGAGAACGATTCGGAAGGAGTGTATATTTCTGAGTCACCATGTTCGAAACAAATTTGTGTATTTCAAGGTCCGATTAAAAACAGAGGAGAAATTATAGCTTGTGTCCCGAATCGGATTGTCGTTACCATTTGGGGCGAAACAGACCTTTATGATGCAGTGGCTAAGTAAATTATGTCTGTAAAAATGTTGATTCGGTTAGCATTTCTTGGCAGTATTTCGGCAATTTTGTTCATTTTTGAAGGTTTGGCTCCTAGACCTGTTCCGTGGGTAAAGTTGGGTTTAGGGAATATTCCGGTAGTGTTGGCTTTATTCATGTACGGTCCGATTGCTGCTTTGACTGTTTGTTGGTTAAAGCTCATTCTTGGTGGCCTAGTGGGAGGTCTTTTTGCCGGTCCTACTTTTGTGATAAGTGTCGCTGGTGCTTCTGTCAGTTGGTTGGTAATGTCACTGTGTTATAGACTACGAATCTTGGTTTTAAGCCCTCTTGGCGTCAGTATTTGGGGGGCATGTTCTCATCAGTTGACCCAGTTGGTAATTGCGTATTTTTTTGTTGGCCAATTTGCGATATTCTCCTTAATTCCCGTTGCGCTATTTACGGCATCGATAACCGGGGTTTTTATTGGCCTTTTGGCTTTATGGCTATTGCGTTTATTGTGGTATGGCGATAGTCAGAAGGAATAAGTGGATCCAGAGGATTTCTTCGGTTGGAACCATCGTCTCTTTTTTTTATATTAATTGAATTATGATTTGGTTAAAAGTCAATGATTTAGGGAAATTCAAAATTGGTTGATTTATTTTTGGCATTCAGGAAGTGGATGAATGCATTGGCGGCTCTGGGGCTTTGGTTGCCGTTGGGGGCGACTGCAACAGTTGATTTCAACGGGATAGCTTCTGCCCCAATTGAGTATAGGGTGCAGCAAAAGCTTGAGAAGTTTTCAGGTTTTACTTCTCGAGTCGTAGGGTATCCTGGTGCTAAACAGTCGGCAGATTTTATACAACGTGAATTTAGCTCGCTTCGTTTAGATGATATTGCTGTTCATGAATTCGACGTTACTGTACCTATCGAAAAGAGTGGAAACCTGCAAGTAATAGAGAGCGATTGGTCAATTCGACTCTATGGCTTATGGCCTAATTTGGTCCGGACTTCCACGCTACCAGAAGGTGGTCTCCATACTCACTTAATCGATGCTAAATCCGGTCGATACGAGAATATGGACGGGTTGAATGTTGAAGGTGCGGCCGTTTTAATGGATTTCAATTCTGGTGATGCATGGGTAAATGCGGCCCAATTAGGCGCCAAAGCAATTGTATTCGTGGAGCCCGATTCAACTGTTTACCTTGAGGGTGAAAAAAAATTCTTATCGCTTCCGCTTGATGTGCCCAGGTTTTGGATAAATAAGCGTGATGGAGAAAAGTTACGCGCAGATTTAGAGGGGAGTGAATCGATAAAAGTCCATTTGGAATATAGAATGGACTGGGAACGCAAATCCGCATGGAATATCATAGGTACTATTCCTGGATATGACCCGTTGTTGAGTAATGACGTTGTTGTATTGGAAGGTTATTACGATGCGATGTCGGTTGTTCCTTCTCTTGCTCCTGGTGCCGAACAGGCATCTAGTATCACAGCATTGCTCGAGATTGCTCGTCATTTTAGAGAAAACCCACCTGCCCGCACCGTTGTTTTTTTGGCTACAACAGCTCACCATCTTGGACTACGTGGAGTAGATGATTTTATTCAACGTTATTTACGTAAGGAAGATCCATTTGTAGATCATATGTTGGTGAGAAAGGTCGTTGACACTGCAATTGACAGGAATCTCATTGAGAAAGATGGCGTAGTCTATAAGATAGGTAGAGAAGAGTTTTTCGGTAAAGAGTCGCTTGTTCGCTCTTTGGTCGAAAATAGTAGTCTTCTCATAGAAAAAATTGTCAACGAAAGCATATCTTCTGGTTTAATTTTGGCTGACGGAGGGAATATTTCTCTCAGTGATAGAGATTATTTAGGAGCGAGAGACCTTATTGAAAGTGCCGTATCGGACGAAAAAGTTCGTAAATCATTGTGGAAAACTTGGCTTACTGAAAATTACAATCAACCAGATATTAAACTTTTTGTAAGTTTAGATTTATCATCGCAGACAGATGAATTGGGGATTTGGAACAGCAATAGCTCTTTCTATTACAAACGGTATTTTGCTCCATTCGGCAAGAATTTTATGCGCTATGCTAAGGAAGTTAGTGGGGCAATGGGATTTGCCGAACGTGATGTGCTAGTCAATGGTATTAGTCCCGAGGGCGGGATGAGTTGGTCGACATTTGTGCCCGGTGAAATTTCCGTCAATAGTGAGTTAGTATTGGCTGCTGGAACGCCGGCTTTAGCTTTTGTGACGGTCAATGATGCTCGATTTTTAGTGGATACACCCTTGGATAAGGTTTCCAGAGTAAATGTTCAAAATTTATCCAAGCAGATCAGAGTTCTTTCGGGGATGTTACAGTTGGCTTTAGAAGATCCAGAGCTATTTCCAGATTTCAAAATGCGTCTTCGGGATAATCTTAGGTCTCTAAAAGGCCAGACGATGGTTTTTCCCCGGCGAAGTATTATTCCAGACTTGCCAAGAACTGGAGCTGTTGCTGTTGTACGCAATGGGAAAAAGAAATCCTATAAGGGGGTAAGGGGAGAATATTACGAATTAGTAGACAATACAGGTTCGTTTTATGTGAGTCGTGTACGGGTAAATAATGTTCAAGTCGAGGGGTATTACATGGACCCTATCACGGGTCAGATAGTATATGCTCCGGACAGAGGTGTTCAAGGCGACGAAACCTTCCCCATGAGAGTAAGTATGGATTGGCGTGACAAAGAGTGGATGGTAATTCTTTTTCCATGTGTAGCCTATAATTTTTATGATATTGTCGATCCTCGCTATCTCACGAAATTGAGTAATGTTAGTGTCTTTGATGAAACAAATAGTGCACCCGTTGAATATGGTTATACAATCGGTGAAGGACCTTCCTCTGCAAATGAACCCTTCGGAGTTTTGTTTGCCCGTCCAGGCTCAAGGATAAAGATGGGTTTTGGAGCCGGTCTGTTGGGATTTCGCTCGTTGTTGTTAAACTCTACTAGCTTAGAAGAGAAAGATTTAGCTGAGGGAGAAGGTTTCGAAGTAAGATCTGGCGTCTCGTTTGCTCGGACCACCTTTCAAGCCGCAAAAGATATGTGGTCGCTTGACGAATCGCGGATGCGTGAACTAAAGAGTTTTGCGATTGAAAATCAGCGTTTGAATGATTTGCACGAAAGAGCTCATACTGAGCTTAAACAAGCAGAAATTGCGCTCGCTGATAAACAATGGAGTGCGTTTATGCGCCATACCCGAGCCGCATTTGGTTTGGAATCACGCGCATATCCAGATGTGAAATCGACCCAAAATGATGTAGTCCAGGGTATTATTTTTTTTATGGCCTTGGTCATTCCCTGTGCTTTTTTTACTGAGCGTTTAATATTTACGGCAGCTACTATAAAAAACCAAATTATAGGATTTGTGGGGATATTTTTATCCATTTGGATTGTTCTTTGGTTGGTTCATCCTGCATTCCAATTATCCAATCCTTTTGTTATTCTTCTTGCATTCGTAATCATTGCTTTGGCTGTATTGGTCATGTCCATTATTTCGAGCCGATTCAATGAGCAAATGAAAAAATTACGAACGGAAGTTGCGGTTATTCATGACACAGATGTAAGTAGGTCCAGCGCTTCTTTAACTGCTTTTCAATTGGGTATTTCGAATATGAAGCGAAGGAAGACCCGAACAGTGTTGACATTTTTGACGCTGCTTTTGCTTACTTTCACGGTTTTGTCATTTACCTCTATTCAAACAGGAATGCGTTTTAATCAGATTCAACGTGATAATGAGGGGCTCTATGAGGGAATTCTGATTCGTAGTAAAGCCTGGAATCCAATGGAGGATTCAGTACTGGATTATGCATTGAGTAATTTCTCAAATACAGGTACTGTAGCGCCTCGAAGTTGGTACAGTAACAAGTCAAAAGCTCATATCAAAATAAAGTTTGGCGAAGATGCCCATAACGCATTGGGAGTATTGGGACTTACACCGCAGGAAAGGGATGTGACCTCAATGCACCGAGCTTTGATTGCAGGTAGATGGTTTGCGCCAGGTGAAGAGAAGGTATGTATACTTCCAAGTGATATGATAGGCGCAGGAAAATTAAATATTGATTTGGAAGACGTCGGATCAGCGTCTGTTCGTGTTTTTGGTGAGTTTTTTACTGTAATAGGTGTTGTAGACTCAAAGCGGATGAAAGATCTTAAAGATTTAGACGATGAGATCTTAACTCCAGCCGATTTCGCGGTAACCGGTGGTCAGGCAGTGCAGGAGATTGCAGAAGAGGAACAGAGAGAAAAACAGGGACTTGAGGATACAAAAGTTGTTATAAAACCCTTTGTTCATCTTGAGCCTGCCAATACTCTTATCATTCCATATGAGACGTTGCGTAATATCGGTAGCGGTAATCCGCTACAGTCTGTTGCTATAAAATTTAATGAAGGCGTAGATGAGCGTTATGAGGTGGAGAATTTCTTATCACGTTTGGCCGTGACCTTATTTGCTGGAATAAAAGAAGACGGTGACGAATATATACGGGTCTCAATTTATTCCTCATTGGGGATGACGTCATTTGCTGGAATGAGTAACCTATTTATACCGATATTGATAGCTTCGTTAATTGTTCTAAATACGATGATGGGCAGTGTCTATGAGCGCTTTCGTGAGATTGGAATTTATTCATCTGTTGGACTTGCCCCAGGGCATATAGCGTGGCTCTTTATAGCTGAATCGTGTGTTTACTCTGTTTTGGGAGTTGTGGCGGGTTATCTGGGAGGACAGATAATTGCTAAGGTCCTAATTGAACTTAATTTGCTTGCTGGATTTACATTGAATTATTCGTCTATAGCAGCTGTGCTATCCTGTATTTTGGTTATGGCCGTTGTTATGCTGTCCACAATTTATCCAGCAAGAAAAGCTTCTCAGTTAGCGGTGCCAGATGTAACAAGGAAGTGGAAACTACCGCCCCCGGATGGTGATGAATGGAATTTCGAGTTTCCATTTACCGTGGGCGGCCATGAGGTCTTGGGCTTGAATGTTTTCTTGGTAGGTTACTTTGATTCTTATAGTGAAGAATCCATAGGTACGTTTTATACCGATGGCGCGAATCTATCGAAACAGGATACTACGAAGGGAGAAGCCTTTGCCATAGATATGAATATCTGGCTGGCCCCGTTTGACTTAGGCGTAAGTCAACATGTCACGTTAAATGCAATTCCTGACGGAGAACATAATATCTATTCAATTGCCTTAAAGCTAAAACGCTTGAGTGGAGAAGACGCTTCATGGCGCCGAGTGAACCAGCGTTTTATGAATGTTATAAGAAAGCAATTTTTAATTTGGCGTACTGTTGATAGTGAAGCGAAAGAAAGCTATCGGGATCAAGGTAGAGATCTGTTAATTGAAACAAAGAATGAACTTAATGTCTAAGAATTTTTTGAAGGGTAAAGACAGTGCTCGGACGAAAAGATAGAAATCCGAACCAGGAAATTGAAGAATATCGGGACCTTATGCAGGTCCCTAATGAATTCGAGGATGGCTTCACTATAAAAGCTATTCTGGGAGTGCTGTTTGTAGCTTTTATCATGGTTCCTGGTAACATGTATCTCAGCCTAATGATTGGAGGATCGCTGGGTGCTGCTGCAGAATGGGTTACGATTATCTTATTTGCAGAGATCACGAAGAGATCATTTACTACGCTCAAAAGACAAGAGGTGTATCTCTTATTCTACGTAGCAGCATCTCTAATCTCGGCTGAAACTGGAGCATTTGAGGGACTACTATATAATCAATATTTGGTGCAATCGCCCGCTGCCAAACAGTTTGGTATAACTAAACTGATACCGACGTGGGTAGCACCGCCCCCTGATTCAGAAGCAATCATCGAGCGTACATTTATACATAGTGATTGGTTAATGCCCATTGTATTGCTGATCGCCGGAATGCTGATTTCTCGAGTCTCGTGGTTTACGATGTCCTACGCACTTTTCCGCCTAAATTCAGACTATGAGCGTCTTCCTTTTCCTTTTGCTCCAGTAAATGCTCAAGGAGCTACAGCGTTAGCTGAGACGACCGAAGGTACTGAAACTTGGCGCTGGAGAGTTTTCTCAGCTGGAGCGATGATTGGTTTAGTATTTGGTGCTATTTATGTGGCTCTACCCGCAATTAGCGGTGCACTTTTGACCGAACCGATTCAGTTGATTCCGATTCCCTTTGTAGATTTTACTCAAGTTACAGGAAATTTTATTCCGGCTACGCCATTAGGATTTACTGCGCATTTGGGGCCGATTTTTGCTGGTTTGGTTGTACCATTTTGGGGAGTAATAGGGACTTTTATTGGCGTATGTGTCGCAGCTGTGGCAAATCCAATACTATACACCTATACTCCGCCTTGGCGTGAGGAGCCGTATTTGCTGCTTTGGAGACAGGGAATGGGAACAATCGATACTTTTTTTGTGAATAATGTCGATTTTTGGATGAGTTTTGGCATTGGAACTACTATAGCAATTGCTCTCATCGGTGTCTATCAAGTAGTCCAAGGAGTGCGCAGGTCTCGAATGGCGTCGGAACAAGGCGGTGAGCGCCGTAGCTTTGAGGTGCCCAAGGGGCGAGGAGATTTTCCCATTTGGATTGCTCTGGCTCTTTATGGAGTGGCAACCACAGCTTTGATTGGAATTGCGGCATGGTTGTTACCTGGTTTTAGTCAATTTATTTGGTTTTTTCTGTTTTTTGGATTTGTGTTCACGCCTTTCCAGTCTTTTGTAAATGCTAGGTTGGTCGGACTCGTCGGACAAACGGTAGAGATTCCTTTTGTGAGAGAAGCGACAATAATATTATCTGGTTACCGTGGAGTTGATATCTGGTTCATACCTTTCCCAATTGGTAACTATGGCGCACAGACGCAAAAATTTCGAGAAATAGAGCTGACGGGGACGAAATTTACGAGTATTATGCGTGCAGAAATTTTTATGGTCCCGATAATATTATTCACAAGTTTTTTATATGGTTCATACATTTGGAAACTCGCTCCAATACCCTCTGCTTCTTATCCATATGCGCAGTTGATTTGGCGATTACGGGCTTACCAGCAGTGTTTATTTATAACCGGAACAATGAAGAGCGAACTCAATGTTGCTCAAGAGAAAGCTGATTGGACGCCTGCAAACTTAATTGAGGATGAGTGGTGGTATTGGCGTGTACGGTTAGTTGATACAGCCTGGATCGATTCTGATGGTAAGTATGGTAAGGTTGGACCCTGGTCAGAAACTAGTGTGTTTTATACATACTTCGAGCAAGGTGAACCAGACGCAGCGGCTGATAGGTTCTTACGTGAAGCTGGAAATCCCATGGATGAACTTCAAGGCGGATTGCCGGCCTTGGTACCTATTGCTCCCGTTATGGATCAAGTTGTTAGGTCACCGCGCCCTACGTTGTTTGTTAAGGCTGAGGATTCTCTACCCAGCGGTTGGCATTATTATTTCGAGGTTGACACAGATCCACTCTTTACTAGCTCTTGGATTCAACGCTCTACCGATGAGCCGTGGTTATTTCGTGCACTTAAGCCGGAAGTTATTGCTATTGGTGCTGGTTTTGGGGTAGTCAGTTTCTTTTTACTATCGGTCCTTGGACTGCCAGTACTGCTTATTTTCGGTTTTGTGCGCTCATTAACGGTATTGCCACATTTTATCGTTACTGAAATAATTGGTGCATTGTTGGCTCGTTATTATTTCTGGAATAAGTATGGAAAAAAAGAGTGGCGGCAATATGCTCCAATTCTCGCCGTTGGATTCGCTTGTGGGATGGCCCTAATGGGGATGGCAGCGGTTGGAATCGCGTTGATTCAGAAATCGGTTTCAGTTCTGATATTTTGATGAGTGAAATTCTTTGGGATAAGTTTGGTTGGCAGGGACTCGAATTGGATATTCCTTCGGATTGGAATTTGGGACGCGTTGATGGGACATATGATAAAGGGTATGCTCGCTTAGATGATGCTGAGATTGTTCGCGTAGAAATCGAATGGCGAAAATTGCGAGGCCGTGAGATGAGCGTCCCTATGACTGAACTTGTTGATAGATATTTAGCCGGATTGAAGAAGAAAGCTAAGAAAACGAATACAGAATTTAAAGTTACTCGTAAAGCGAAGATCCTTAAAAAGAAGGGGTGGCTTGGGCAATTTGACTACGAGTTATTTACTTGGGATGCAGATTTCCGAGCGTTTAATATAGCGATTCGTTTCCAGCACAGTCAGAGGGTTATTCTACTCCGTGTTTTAAGTCGCTTTGACGAAAATTTGTCCAAAGAAATAGAAAAAATATTTGGATCTTTGAGAGACAATAGTAGCGATGAACGCGTATTATGGTCTGTCTATGGCTTTTCGTGTTTAATTCCCTCCGGTTATTTTTTATCCGGACATGAACTTAAATCGGGTCATATTCAACTTCAGTTTAAACGCGGACGTAATGAACTTCGAATTCATCGTTTAAGTATGGCTCGCTTATTATTGAAGGACAGTCTATTAGAATACTGGTATAAGGCTTTTTTTAAAAAGACTTTGCGTGATTTTCAAATTGACACCCGGTCAGTAAATACTTTTGGACACTCAGGGTTACAGGTTACTGGACGTCCACGAAGTCGTTGGCGCCAATTGTTAAGACCTTTACCGTTTGTTAATCCTCGTCCTCGTCTTTTTTTAGATTGCAGGTTATGGCATCGGGAAGATGTCGACAAGATCTCTATCATTGAATACATGTATCGAAGACGTGAATTCGATCAAGAAATAGTGGAAGCGGTGGTAAATGGCCATTTTTTCGAAAAAACCGAAATTGAACCGGGGTGCGATGCTGACATCCCGCCCAACCCGGAATGAATCGCTAGAATGGGAAAAAACAGACGATGGTGAAGTACAAATAAAAATCCAACGGCAGGACAAAAGCTGGAAGATTCGGTTTTTGTCGAAATTGTTTTATATACCTAAGAATAGAAAAATAACACTTGATGAGGTCGGGGCGGAAGTTTGGCAGATGTGCAATGGACGCAATTCAGTGTCTGATATGATTGGAAATTTGAGCAAAAAATATCAACTCAACAGAAAAGAAGCGGAGATTTCCTTACTCCAGTATTTAAAGACATTAGGTGAGAAACGCTTTATTGGATTTGTCATGCCTAACGAAAAAAGTAAACCAGACTCTGGAACAGCAAGTGGTAAAAAGTGGGTTACAAATAAGTAACGAAAAATGTAAAGCGGGACGGAAAATTATCCCGTCCCGCTTTATTTTTATGCTGCCGCTCTGCCCATCATTTGGTCAATTCTTCTCGAGATTTGAGCTAATGAGAGGCCTTCATTTACCCTAAGTTCTTGAATAAGATGTTTTAGTAGGACCACCTCTGCCATATCGTATAAGTCTTTGTTCCCTTGACAGTCAGCAACTTTGAGTAAACCTTTGCTCTTGTATTGGCGCATCTGATGAATGGACTTGCCAAAGAGCCGTGCTGCTTCGTCTATACCTATTAATTTTGTTTTTCGAGTAGCCATAATGTCAGACCTCCTTGTCTTCTATGGCGACTAACTTTTTTTTGTTAATCGATAAAAATTTCCAATTAGCCTATCTAAGGTTCATTAATTTAATTACTGTAGCAATGACAGGGCGTTAGCCGTTTGTGCATTGCTTTGTGTTAACATTGAAGTCGCTGCTTGCGTGAGGATTTGCGAGCGTGTTAAAGCAGTGATTTCCTCTGCAATGTCAGCTGAGCTAATGGAGTCTTCAGAATTCTGCATGTTTTCTATCTCATTTTCGATCCATGAAATAGTATATTGCATTCTATTCATGAATGCACCTAGATCACCACGTTGATTTGCTACGTAATCAATTGCTTGATCAACTTGTGCTATAGCGGTTCGGGCAGAGTACATCGAAGAGATGGAGGATGCATTTAGGTTGAGTATAGCGCCTGATGCACGCATATCAGGCATCCCTACCTCAATTCGTTGGGTTGCCCCATCATCTGGACCTACCTGAAATGAACCGCCAGTGCCTTGATCTATGACTATGGACATGTCGTCAAGTTCGCCATGCTCGTAGTTACCCGTAGCATTAGTTACATTGGTGCCAGCAAGAGTAAGTTGAATGCCGAGCCTGTCAAAATTAGCAACCATCGTAGATCCGGTAGCAACAACATCACCGTCGAGCATTTGTCCTAAACGAATTGTCTGTGTGACCGTACCGTTACCTAAAGTAATAGTGT
>NZPK01000046.1 GCA_002693325.1 Gemmatimonadota bacterium
AATATCGTCCACTTCAATGATTATACAAAGGGCATTGGATGCTTCTCGGCACGAAATCCTATAATAAAATTGTCACCCAATATGACTTTTTCAGATGTAGATTCTCTCATTGACCAAGGTTTTTCTAAATTTCATGCCGTGAACACATTAAAAACGCCCAAAGGAGCTCGATCGGGTAAAGTTCTACGGGAATATTCTACAAAATTTATTAATCATATAAAAAATGTTGACGAAAAAAATATCGTGATTGCCGGTGGAGGAATAACATCCGTTGAAGATATCATGTATTACAAAAACGTAGGAGCAGATGCGTATTCATTAGGTACTGTGTGTTTCAATCTTCTTAAACTCAGAAGAATTCTGAAAAATGTCACTGAAGACTTTCTCTAAAAATACCTAGTTTTACAATCACCATCTGAAGTTGTTTCTAACTATCAAAATTTCGAATTTCAAAAGATTACTCACTAATTGTTCCATTATCCTTATCAATTGGCGATTCGGGAATAAATGGTATAGTTAACTCAACCCATACGCGTATAGGCTCGTCATCACTTTTCATAGCAGGGTAAAACGAATATTCTTTAGCTGTCTTCATTGCAATTGAGGCATACGGCTCTTCCCCACGAAACAATTTAGTCTCGTCCACCTTTCCATTCTTTCCTATTAGCACGTCAACCAAAATCTCCAATGAATCACGAATAGACATATTCTTTAAATCAGGGAAAACCGCCTTACGAACTATAGGCTCTTCCACAAGTTTTTGTACACGATTGGCTACCTCAAACACCTCAACTGGAACAGTGATACCAAAACCTTGCATTTCTTCGGACGTTAAGGGTTCGCCATTGAGTATTTCAGGGTTTTGTTCTCTTATGTATCGAAACTGTAAATTTTTTCTATCTCTTCGTACAAGTTCCTGGAGATATTTCTGAGCCGAATCCTCATTTGTCTCAGCCAAATAATAATCATAAAGACGATATTTTGTATTCAGATGACCTGGCGAAAAGAATAAAGTTTGATAAAAAAACTCCAAAGCCTCATCATAAAAGCCTTCGTCCATGGATACCAATCCAAGCATGTACAATCCCTGAGGATTATTCAATTTTTCCTCCACACTTTGCTCGTAGAAATCTCGCGCCCGACCTATGTCTCCCCGACGATGTGCCCTTAATCCAAAAGATAGAAACTTATTTGACAGAGAAATTGAATCTGAGGTGTCTGGCTCCACGGTTAGAAACGAAATTTCTTCCCCTAGTTTGGGTTTACCTCCAAGGCCTTTTATACCGCGCTCAAGTTTTGCAATAGTACCTTTCAATCGAGCATCTTGACGCTTAATAGCTAATTTACCCAGTTCAGTCTCGTAAAATTCGTTTATCAGTCTTTCATATCTTTTTTCCGATTCGATCGTATCTCCAACAATATCCTCGAAAGATGATGCAGCAACATAAAGCGCCTTAGCTCCCATCGGAGAGCCTGGAAACTCGTGCGAAAGACTATCCAAGGCAGGGATATAATTGTCTATTGCTTGAGGATCATCCAATCTACGATTTTCAATCTCGGTAAAAAGCCGCGTTGCCTTCTCATTTTCGGTCTGCAGCAAAGGTAAATCCAGAAGCCTACGGGCCTCATTCGCTTGAACTGAGCTTGGATATTGATCTATTAGTTCCTCTAAAAAAGACTTAGCACCAACAGGATCTCTATTCATATTCTTCATAATCCAAGCTATACTGTACTTCGCACGAGGAAGTTGTTCAGAGTTTGGATACCGATGAATTATTTCGTCATAATACGCAATAGACGAATCTACCTGACCTATATAGTCTCTGTAAATTTCTGCTATTGTGAATAAATCATCTAATGTTTCTAAGGACTGACTAACAACAAGTATCGAATCTTTGATATCTACTGCAACACGATTTAGTTGATCAGACGATTCCGTCAAAGAATTCTCGATTAAAGTCGTATCATTTACAGTCCCATAAATCAATGAGTCCGCTACAAGAGAATCAGCCAATTGAATACTGAATGTTAAATCATTTATTCGGTTTATGTGCCCTGACATTTCTTTAGCCATTAGGTCGGCTTGAGATCCGGTTTTCTCTCGACTTGTCTCTTGAAAATATTCTTTAGCTATATTTAAATCGCCATACAACTGTAAATGGATCATACCCGTTCGATACAGGGCCATCGCGGAAGCTGGACTACCTGGAAAATCATCACGTACCTTCTCGTATTCGTTAGTCGCTTTCTTGTAGTTACCACGATCTTCATAATACTTTCCTATTAATAGACGCGTACGGCCTTCATAGACTCGGAAGCTACTATTTTTTAATAAGTCAAGGTAAATTCCTAAGGCTCCTTCAACGTCTCCCTTATTATATCTCATTTTGCCCAAATTTAAACGAGCTCTGTATTCCTGATCAAAATTCGGATTACTCTCAAGCACATTTTTTAAAGCAAATTCAATATCATTAAAACGAGAGGAATCTTCTAAAGCTCCCAGAGCAAACGCCAACTTCAGCCACAATAATGAGGTTACCGATGAGTTAGGATAGGTATCTAACGTCTGCTGCAACCATCTAGACGCCGCAACATAATCTTCCCGTAGAACCGCCATTTCAGACAATCTCAAACCCGCATTCGCAGCTATTTCAACATCTTTCTGTTCAAATAACTCGCGATATAAAGCTTGGGCCTGGGCTTCAATTCGCTGATCTTCCATGCATTTCGCTCTCCAAAAACGAGAACGAGTATAAAACTCACTGTCTGGGAAATTTATTTCCAAGTCTCGAAAGGCTTGTATGGCCCTAAGGTACTCTGAGCGCCAATAAAACGATCTGCCCATAAGGAACATTGCGTTATCGACCAAATCACTATCGCTGTACTTCTCTAGGACTTTTGAAGCTTTTCTGGCAGCCTTGTCGTATAATTGTTCTGCTTTTTGTGGGCGCGGACGTTGAAATTGATCGGAAATTTCGTCTTCTAATTCCCAACCTGCATATAGTTTTTCATGTCCCTTACGCGCTTTCTCAGCCTGTCTAAAATACTTCTCTGCGTTATAAAAGGTATTGAAATAGACGCAACCGAAAAAAGAAAACAACGTAAGCAAAACAATAGGAAAGACTTGCGACATTGCTCTAATTATAAAGCCTTGTGATAATCTTGTAACGCACAGACTTCAATCCCGGAACGCTGAAGAGCTTCGATACCTTCGACCGCAGCTTTTGCTCCTGCCAGAGTAGTCGTGTAAGGAACATTATTCATCACTGCGGCACGACGAACAAGAAAGTCGTCATATTGTGAAGGTTCGTCCAAAGGAGTATTAATAACAAGCGCTATTTCCTTGCTTCGGATCGCATCTTCGACGTGGGGACGACCTTCATGCACCTTTTTTATCATATTAGCTTCTATACCATTCGCCTTTAAATGATCTCGCGTACCCTTCGTAGCAACAACAGAAAAACCAAGGCCACAAAGACGCGTGGCAATATCAACGATCCCGCATTTATCTATATCCGCCACACTTATGAATACATTTCCTTCACTCGGCAGTAACGTATTAGCTCCCATTTGGGCCTTTAAAAAGGAAGTCCCAAAATCAGCTCCTATTCCCATAACCTCACCTGTTGATTTCATTTCAGGTCCAAGAATACTATCAGCCCCAGGAAACTTTATGAACGGCAAGACTGCTTCTTTTACAGAAATGTGATTGGGGATAATCTCTTCGGTTACACCTTGTTCAGACAAGGATCTACCAACCATTACGCGAGCGGCGATTTTTGCCAAAGGCCGACCAATAGCCTTACTGACAAATGGTACAGTACGGGAGGCACGTGGATTAACTTCAAGAACGTACACCTTATCTTCGTGTATGGCGTACTGAACGTTCATTAATCCAATAACGCCGAGTTCAATTGCAAGTGACTTTGTATAGAGACGAATAATTTCGCTATGTTCCGCGGCAATTTCGTAAGGTGGCAGGCTACAAGCACTATCGCCAGAATGAACTCCAGCATGCTCAATATGTTGCATAATACCACCAATCACCACTTCTTTCCCATCCGCAATTGCATCGACGTCAAATTCCTGAGCCCCTTCCAAATATCTGTCNATCAANATGGGGCGATCCGGAGAAACNCCAATTGCCTTACCCATATACTCAGCCAAACTGACCTCGTTATATACAATTACCATAGCTCTCCCACCCAGGACATATGACGGGCGCACCAAAACAGGATAACCTATTTCTTGAGCAATTGCTTTTGCCTCTTCCAAAGAACTGGCCAAACCATTTTCTGGTTGCGGAATACCCAATTCTTGCAGNAGCGAACCAAAACGTTGTCGATCTTCAGCCAAGTCAATACTCGAGGGCGACGTTCCTATTATTGGCACTCCAGCACTCTCCAAGTCCCGGGCAAGGTTTAGGGGGGTCTGTCCACCGAACTGTACGATCACACCATCTGGTTTTTCATATTCTACGATATTTAATACATCTTCTACNGTAAGAGGTTCAAAGTATAGTTTGTTTGCCGTATCGTAGTCAGTACTCACTGTCTCCGGATTACTATTCACCATTATTGTTTCGTANCCGTCTTCTCGTAGAGCAAAACAAGCATGAACGCAACAATAATCGAATTCAATCCCCTGTCCGATACGGTTTGGTCCCCCTCCGAGGATGACAATCTTCTTTTTGTCGGAGCTAACCGCTTCGTTTTCACGATCGTACGAAGAATAATGGTAAGGCGTATAAGCCGCAAATTCAGCAGCACAAGTATCCACGGTTTTATAAACAGGTTGAATGCCTGCATCCAGCCTTAATGAACGAACGACAGATTCATCAAGCTCCCATAAATGGGCTAATTGACGATCACTAAACCCAAATTCTTTGGCCTGCCTGAGTAAACCTGTGGTCTCATGCGAATCGTGATTTGTCGAAACCAATCTTCGTTCTAATTCATTCAACTGCATCAATTGATCTAAAAACCAATTATCTATTCCAGTCAGTTCGTGTAACTCTTCTATAGTAAATCCCTTTTGGATGGCTAATTTTATATAGAAGATACGAAGAGAATTAGGCATAACTAACTTATCGCGCAATTCTTTATCGCTTATGTTTTCAGCTACATAGTCCTTGCCGTCACATCCCCAACCTGCCCGACCAGTTTCAAGAGATCGAAGACCTTTCTGCAACGATTCTTTAAAGGTGCGACCAATCGACATTGTCTCTCCTACAGATCTCATTTGAGTATCCAACAAGTCCGGAGTGTTAGGAAATTTCTCAAAAGTAAAACGAGGAATCTTTGTAACCACGTAGTCTATGGTTGGTTCGAACGACGCTGGGGTTTCTCGGGTGATATCGTTAGGAATTTCATCCAACGTGTAACCTACGGCAAGTTTTGCGGCAATTTTTGCAATTGGAAAACCGGTAGCCTTCGAAGCAAGAGCCGATGAACGTGATACTCGGGGATTCATCTCAATTACCGTCATCCGGCCATTTTCGGGATTTAGAGCAAATTGGATATTAGACCCACCTGTATCTACNCCAATTTCTCGGATAACTCGAATGGCCGCATCACGCATTACCTGATACTCTTTNTCGGATAAAGTCTGAGATGGTGCAACGGTTAAACTATCGCCGGTATGTACCCCCATCGCATCAAAGTTCTCAATAGAACAGATAATCACGACATTATCTACCTTATCCCGCATGACCTCTAATTCGAATTCTTTCCAACCCAACACTGACTCTTCAACCAGAACTTCATTTGTAGGACTTAGTTCCAAACCATGAGAGACAATGCGCTCGTATTCCTCAGCATTGTAAGCTATTCCACCTCCACTTCCTCCCATTGTAAAAGAAGGGCGAATTATNGTGGGATATCCAAGTTCATTTTGATATTTGAGAGCCTCTTCTAACGAATGNATGAAAAAGCCCTTGGGCATATCNANNCCCGCGCGATCCATAGCAGNTTTAAANAGTTCNCGATCTTCGGCAGTCTTTATCGCATCCAGTTTAGCGCCAATCATCTCTACCCCGAATTCATCAAGGACACCTGATTCAGCCAAAGATACCGCTGTATTCAANGCAGTTTGCCCTCCTANNGTNGGCAAAAGAGCCTGAGGNCTTTCCNATTCTATGATTTTTGCACAGATTTCCGGGGTGATAGGCTCGATATANGTACGGTCAGCCATTTCGGGATCCGTCATAATTGTAGCCGGATTACTATTCACTAAAATAATTTCATATCCCTCCTCACGAAGAGCTTTGCAGGCCTGTGTTCCAGAATAATCGAATTCACAGGCCTGACCGATCACTATTGGACCCGATCCGATGAGCATTATCTTCTGTAAATCTGTGCGTTTTGGCATTATTTCAACCTACTTTAAAAAAAATTCACAATATGCAAAACCAGAAATGCGCTGCAGCACACTTCTGGTTAATCAGACAAAAACTTCACAACAATTTCAACAATAAAACTGCAAAAATCCACATTACGGTTTTAAGGACAACCCCAGATACATTAGCAAAATTATAACTGCGACGGTCACGCCATACCCTATCTGCAGTAACAGCATACGGAGTTCCCCTNTATCACGCTGAATTATTAATTTCNTATCTTGTCGATTGGGTATTTCCCCNCNAAAACGATGTTCATCGATTAAACGAACAAGCTTGGGGTCTGATTCAGCAATAGCCTTAAGAATCAAGCACTTCCGTCGGGCNACCTTCTCCGCAAAACCCGTGGAAGGAACGTCTTTATTAGAATCGTCGGTGTATCGAGGTATCCCCCCTTCCGATCCTCCAAACTCATCGATAAGAATACATGTTTTTTCACGCGCTAATTCTTTATTTAACTCAGCTAAAGAATCCGGATTCCGAACATTGGATTTGATTACCTCAAAGCATGTCTCGATAAATTTTTCAAAATCCTGACGAATTTCTTCCTTAGTCAAATTTAGAAGATATGATTCCTCAATTACTTCCTCAATAGCCTCTTTAATACTCGCCATAATTCGCTCTGGATGATCATTAAAGTTTCTGCATTACTAAGGCTCATTCCCTCTCATGCACGGATGGCAATTAGATTATACGAATGTACTTAACATGTCAAGTCGAGAAGGGATTAATTTACCTATTTCCCGCCAGAACAATCCTTAAAAGCATGCGGCAATTCAGATAAAATGTCGCCTGCAATTAATCCCCATTCACCCAATCGGTCTCGTGCACGATCGCCAGCATAACCATGAAGATAGGCACCTAAAACGGCTGCATTCTCAATTTCAACGCCTTGTGCAACTAATCCTGCAATTAAACCTGTAAGCACGTCGCCAGATCCTGCAGTTGCCATTCCTGGATTCCCTGTAGGGTTAATGAAAACTTTACCATTTGGTAAAGCAATGACTGATGGTGCCCCCTTGAGCAACAAAACAACTTTATATTGTTGCGCGAACCTTTTCGTAACACTCACTATATCAGCAGAAATTGTTGTCGCATCCATCCCTGATAAGCGACCAAATTCACCTATATGCGGTGTCAAGATTGTTGGTTCTATTCGCTGTAAAAATATGTGAAGATTACCGGAAAATGCATTTAATCCGTCTGCATCCAACACAAGCGGAATTGGGCAACGCAAAACAAGCCGTCGAACCAATTCAGCTGTTTCATGGTGTCGACCAAGGCCTGGCCCCAGAGCTAANACCTTAGCTCTTTCNAACATTTTCTCNATATCNCCTAAAGACCGCAACGCCAAACAACGACATCGTCGTACTTCTGGTAAAGGATACGTCATTACTTCGATTAAAACCTGTTCCATCACGTCATTCAAGCTTTTTGGTAGCCCAAGAACGACACTTCCCGCTCCCCCTCTAAGAGCAGCGGAAGATGTTAAAGTAGCAGCTCCTGTCAACCCTTGTGAACCTGCAATGACAGCAACTGANCCGCAAACCCCTTTGTGTTCATTCCCATTACGACGGGGAAGATTATCACACACGTAGTCCCGATCCAACAAAAATANTTCAGACGATATTTTTTCAATCACACTTGGNTTGAAACCTACGTCAACAACTTCTAAGTTTCCGCAATAACTTCTTCCAGGATAAAAGAAATGCCCAACTTTGGATAAACCAAAGGTCACAGTTACGTATGCGCTAACGCACGAACCAGGAACAGNGCCCGTATCCGCAGAAACTCCAGAAGGTATATCAATCGCAAAGGTTGGCTTGCCTTCCGCATTTATTAGTTCGATTACTCTATTAACCGGATTTTTCGGTGAACCTTTTTGGCCAATTCCCAACAATCCATCTACGATAATATCCACACCCGTAAAAGTATTGACTAAGCCATTTTCAATCTCAGACCAAAATTCGATTTTTGTATTCGTTTCACGCGTAAGACGTAATTGTTCGATAGTTTCACAATGCATTTGTCCTATATCGCTTGTCAATAAAACTCGAACAAACGCCCCATTTTGTGACAGCAGTCTCGCTACAACTAACCCGTCTCCGCCATTCTTTCCTTTGCCACATGCGACACCAACAACAAGCCCATNCAATCCTTGACAATGATTCCTGATTGATTCAACAACAGCTTNCCCTGCGTTTTCCATGAGTTCTCTNTTACTTACATANCCGTCCTCAATAGACGAATGATCAATTTGATACATCTGACTACTGCTTACTACTGGCTTCATCGTTAGAAANTTCTTTCGCAAAGAGGGGTGCTCATTTTNATCCGTCATATCTACAGATCTCAGAAATGGTCTTGCCTTGTAAGTGGTCAAATAATTCACTTCTATTATGGCTAACGAATTTAGTCTTACGTCTCACATCCTTTTTTGGGGTGGTTATTCATCCAATTCGACGATTTCATCAGGTGTATAAATCTTACTGTATGTGGGAGCTTGTTCCCGCTAGCCTTTCTTCTGATGTATGACATATCAGGCTCGCAAGGCATCCCAATCTTACAGTCATAAATAATAGTCAGCGTTCAAAAATCGCCTCAAATCCGATAAAATATTTTGTACTCGTATGAGCGATGTTAGTTTTCCCAAGGGCGAATAAGCTCTCGAAAAGAACGTGAAGGCACTGGCTCAGGAGACTCGCCAGTATAAACAGACAAAATATTCTTACTTCTGTAAGTAGCCCAGAGAACATAAGTAGCGTAAATCCCCATAAATAGTCCAACGCCTGAAATAATACCCAACAAAGCATACAAAACAAAAACAAAAAAATTCCATATCGTTTGTATCGGGTGTGAAATACTCAGCATCAAAGCAAATTTTATAGTTTTAATTACCGTTGTTTCTTGTGTGACTAGTAAAGGGTAGATTTGAAAAGAGAAGATGAGGAAAATGAAGAGTGCCCACATCATTAAACCTGTCAATAGTAAACCGATCCAATCTGACATTTGACTGTAAAATGAAACATTCATTAACAAAATCAACTTTATCAGTAGGCTTACAAACTGCAGCAATTGGGCTCTTAAAAAATACTTTTTCAAAACGGCAAATGAAGTGCTTAACTTATTCTCATGCCCCCGCACCCAATTTGACGCGGAGCTGTAAATTATCAGCGTTGTAGGAGAATGAAACACAAGATCAACTGCAAGCAACACCCCTGCCCATAAATAGACCCCACCGAAATTGAATCCAATTTGCCAGAGACCATAAGCCAAAATTAGGTAGGGGACATTCAAAAGAGACCATATCAAGTTTATCAAAAACAATCCACCCAAATTGTCATAGCAAATCCAAAAAAACCGACTTAACATGCTTCCCCTCCCAAACCGCGCTTGATAAATTCTGCATAAATTCGCGCCGTCATTATTATGTCACTCACGCGTACCCGCTCATTGACACCGTGAATACTTTCTCCATTTACACCATACCCAATTCCAGGGATTCCCGCATTTTCCACAAAATAATGCAAATCCGTAAACCCTGAGGTAATCCCGTAATGTACTTTGCTACGTCGAACAGAGCCTACAACTGAACCAAAGCTCTGGCAAAACAATGCTTCTGGATCGACGATACACGGATCTATAGACATGACCGTTTTTGCACGAACTTTTGCCGGATCCAAAGCTTGGCCAACATGTGCGATCTCAGACAATAAATCAGTCTCTACCTTTTTCATCCCTTCATTCGGCACCAATCGCCTGTCAATCGAGAAACGAGCCGAATCCGGTACTGTGTTAATCTTTTGTCCTTCATCACCACTAAAAATTCCGCCGATTGTTATCGAAGGATTTCGGGTAGCTCCATCGAAATCAGTATAAATTTTTGTTCCTGCCTCAAGAGAATCTTTGTATTCNTGCAAACCGTTAACCACAGCAACCATGGATTCAAAAGCGTTAATTCCATNTTTATGCGAAGAAGCATGTGCTGACTTCCCTTCAACATCTACNTCAACCCATAGAACCCCATTATGGCCACAACCCACTTTAGTTCCTCCCGCCCCTTCACAGACAACAGCGTAGTCAGCATTACACAACCCTTGGCGTATAATTTCACCTGCACCGAGAAACCCGCCCGTTTCTTCATCTGCAGTAAAGGAGCATTCGATATTAAATGCTGGATCTATTCGACACGTTTTTAAGGCCTCTATTGCGCTCAAAAGAGCCGTAATAGATCCCTTCATATCAGCCGTACCCCGGCCATATACATGAGTTCCATGTTCNGTCGGATTAAACGGATTTTCATATCTCCATTTCCCTCCAGCAGGAACAACATCGTAATGAGCATTAAAATGAACTGTCTCTTTTGCTCCAACATCCCANCTTGCGATAAGATTATATCTNGGCCATTTCGAAGATCCAATATGATTTTTGACCACAGAATCAGGCACAACATAGATCTCTGCCTCAAGCCCAATCCCCTTGCAGATGTTAAAGAGTAAATCTATCATCTGAGAATAACGCTCACCCGGAGGGTTCACCGTNGGGATTCGAACCAATTCCTGTAAAATCCTGATCGACTCTTCTGTACGGTCATCGAGATATTTGTGTAGAGAAATCATCATTTAAAATTAGCGGTCCAAACTATTCGTAGAACGAATTTGTGTTGAACTGATGTCTATACGAAACTGATCTTGTGTTACGGACTTGAACAGATCTTCCAGACCTTCAGGTAAAGTGATATCGTTCAATGTTTTGAAACAATCGTTCACTAAACGTCCCGCAACCCAAATAATCGTGCCNTNTCTCCGTAGCCTTTCTAAGCTNTCTTGCATNCTGANATNACTATTCCCGTAATANCGACTATCAACCAANCGCTCCGCCGTATCATATCCGACCACAAAATGNGGACCAATAAAAAGCTGTGCTTTATCNAGGAAGCGAGGACACCTAGTGAGTATCACCGGGAAATATCCCTGCAAATCGCTAAGCCGTTGTTTCAAGTCCGGAAGAGTAATATCTGCCTTATCAACATTTTGAATTGACATTTCAAGATTCACTTCCCTGCCACTCAAAGCCTCCACCGTTTTGGCCAATTGAATATGTCCCTCATGCAAAGGATTGAAAGAACCGGGTAAAAAAACATGATGAGATCCGCTTACACTTACAGAAAACTTCCCATCGACCCCCATCTTTAAAGCGTCAACCTTCCCTTCATATAGTGCTTTTAGCGGTTTTTTTAAATCGATAAACTGGTAATCAACCTCAACCCATTCAGGCAATTTTGGCTCAAATTCAACTCCAACAAGAGTCGCCAACTGACCAAGTGAAAAACTAGTCACTATGGCCTCCTGATCACATCGGTCGACCGCTTCAGCGCCTAAGTTCAATGTCCAGATACGACAAATATCATCAGACATCAAGGCAACACATGCCCGATCTTTTCCCTTTCTCGAGCGATTAGTTGTCAGGGCAGCAGTTAACGCTAAACCTATGGCAGGTAGACTTTCATCGCCCAACTCCATAGCTCGTGTATATGCTACAAATGCCATATCTCTTGCCGTGTATGTATTGACAGGATGAGGACCAGGCTTACCCAGAAATTTTTCTAACGAACGAGCCGAATATGGGACCTGAGCCTCAACAAGTAACCGAGAAGCTCCCTGATGATTAAAAAGCCAATTTAGTAAGGTTGACCCACCCCCGGTACAAACACACGCCAATTGCTTTTTACTTTCGAGGATTCTATCAACTGTATCCCAAAACCGACAATCAATCGACATAATCAACCCGTAAACATAGCACTTATATATTCTACCGCACTGAGAATACCCCATCCGGTCAGAAATACTCCACTTACGACATTTAAAACAATCAACCCAGACCTCATACGTAATTGTTCAGGGAGATATTTCCGATCGGTCCAAACCATCAATAAACACCATATTCCGCAAGTCAAAACACCACCAAAAATTGCAGCCGGTGTTACAATCGCAACCGGGTTACCCCCTGTCCACATAATAGCTATACCGCCAACACCACAGTAGCCTATAACCCACGGTCTCAACTGATTAATGGACATACCGGCAATCCTCTTTGATACTGGTCTTAGACATTCGAGAAAAGTTCTCAAATAAAGCTCATAAGCTGCAAGAATAGTCCCAAAAAAGGCAGTAAAGACTCCAAGTTGATAAAAGTATAGCAAAAACGGATGTAGCCTTGTCAAAAAATCAGCTTGGACAGAAAGAAGTTGCATTCCATCCGGTATAATCTCCTGGGGCCTAAGTACTGCTGCACCCAAAACGGCAAAAGCAATAGTAAAAATCACAACACAACTGAATGAAACAGAGGTGTCGATAAGTGGTGCCCGAAGCCACTTTTTACCCAGTTTTATGTTCAGTGTGTCTTGCGCAATAATAATCCCTCTTTCCCCGCCTTGCCGAACACGCCCCATTAATCCCCAAGCCTTCTCACGCAACATCCCAATATATCCAAAATAATCTTGCGATCCTCCACCAACGGCACCAAGATATGTCCCCATTTCCAACCAAGGAGATCGAATAAAAATNTCAGGATATTCACGACTTACCCAAATTTCATAAACAGGNATTTTAGGTGTTACAGAACCTAGAAAAACAGCAAGCCAGTCCGGCTGTGCAGCAGCAGCAGCAGTTAAAATAGACAGTAGAAGAAGACCAACAATATATGTTTGTATGCGCTCTAGGGCCCCGTAGCTCTGAATCATCGTGATTAAGATAGCCAACAACACAAAAGCCGTACCCCAAATTCGCTCATCCGCCCAAATCGTTTCAATTTGGAATCCAAATATCCAAACAACCAGGCCACCCAGCATCTTAGGTAAACCCGAAAGCCAAAGTGGAAAGCATAAAATTGTTACAACCGCTAATAACCAAACAGCCCATCCCTGAGGTCCAGGCAAATGCTTCCATCGTTCGATAGGATGTTCGCCCGTGAGAGTTATATAACGGGCAGCAGAATAAACTTGAATAAATTTCATAAAACCGCCGGCAATAAAACACCAGAGCATTGAATAACCAAAAATAGCACCTCCCCTGGAAGCAAAAACAGTTTCACCACTGCCGATTGTAACCGATGCGATGATGGCACCCGGTCCAAAAATTGCCAACATTGGACCAATACCGCGCATCTTCATCTGTTCACTCAGTTGCGGATAGCGAAGAGTTTCTGGCATTATGTGATACCCCCCATTTTTAAAAATTGTCGGTATGATACCTTGACCTGAACGCCTTGTCAACTTGGGCATTGAACCTGATATTCGGATATGAGCCAAAAGGAGGTACGTTTAAAATGGCTATCACGAAAGCAATTGTACCTATAGCTGGCATCGGAACTAGACTATTTCCAACGACCAAAGTACTCCCAAAAGAGATTTTACCTGTTGGCAGACTACCGATAGTACAAAGGGTCGTTGAAGAACTAATATCTGCTGGAATAAACCAAATACTCTTCGTTACCAACCGCAGTAAAAATATCATAGAAAACCATTTCGACGACTATTCGGAACTAAAAATGCATGTAAAACAAGAACAAGACCCTCGAATTACCGAAAGCTCATTCGATTTTGGCAACGCAGGCATCCATTTTTTTTCAATTCGCCAACCGATAACAAAAGGCCATAGTAAACCGAATGGTACTGGAGGAGCAGTACTCGCCGCTGAAAGCTTCGTAGGCCAAGAACCTTTCGTTGTTGCTTTTGGCGATAGTTTGATCCGCTCTACCAAATCTCCCAGTCTACTTGAACGGCTTATTGAGTCACATAGGAAGCACCAGTCAGAAACAACTATTGCTTCCTATGAAGTAGCCTAAGACATGATGAGAAATTATGGAATCTTGACAATCGATCCTCACGAGGTGCACGCTACAAATTCTCGAGTCGTATCGATCATAGAAAAACCAAGACCAAAAGACACACCAAGTCGATTAGCTATCGGTGGAAGATACGTATTTAACTCAGACATTTTTACGAGCATTCGGCAAATTAATCCTGCCAGTAACAAAGAGCTCTATCTAACAGACGCAATTGCCAAGCAAATTAAAATCGGGAAAATGGTAAGAACCCTCAAATTAGGAAATAAAGATACCCGTTACGACATAGGGAATCACCTTGCTTACTTCAAGACATTTATCGATTATGCTATAGCTGACCCAGATTATGGCTCGGAGGTCCGAGAATACCTCAAGAATCAATTGAAAAAAATGAAAACAGCATTTACTTGACAACAAACAAGCGTCGGTTACCTTACAGCAGATAACATTTGTGTAACTATACTATAAAATTTTTGTGTAAACGTTCAAAAGGTAGAGATAGTCTTGAAAGATGAAAGTAGCTGGAAGTCCGTCTTATCTGGACAAATGGGTTCGGATATCTCTGAAGAAATTGATATATTTGAAACTCAGATCAAACTTCGTAAAGAAGAGAAAATAGAAGAAAAACTCTTTGCAGAAACGCGGCTACGTCGCGGTGCTTACGGTCAAAGATACGACAACGGCCAAAGATACGACGGACAAAAAAATCAGACATTAAATTATCCAGAGATGCCAACTAAAGGACCGGATACCGCATGGCACGCACCCGGTATGATGCGGATAAAAATCCCTTTCGGTGGCCTGAATATCAAACAGATGGAGACTCTGGCCGATTTAGCTGAAGAGTATTCGGACGAAATCCTGCATATTACAACGCGACAAGATGTGCAACTGCATTACATTCACATAGACGACACCCCTGACCTCATGCGGCGACTTGCAGCTGTTGGTATCACAACACGCGAAGCATGCGGTAATTCTGTCCGAAACATTACGGCTTGTCCACTTTCCGGAGTATGTCGGGGTGAAGTGTTTGATGTGTCACCTTACGCACACGCACTAATGGAGTTTCTACTGGGACACCCTGACTGCCAAGATTTCGGGCGTAAGTTTAAAATCGCTTTTTCAGGATGCCTGCACGAAGCTTGTGGTTTAGCAAATATGCACGACATGGGTGCCGTCGCAATTACGAAGGAAGTAGATGGAGAATTAAGAAAAGGATTCAGGCTATACGTCGGCGGAGGGCTAGGAGCTGTTCCGCATCAGGCTCAAGTATATAGCGAATTCCTGCCTGTAGAAGAATTGTTACCGATTTCACAGGCCATAGCGCGCGTATTTGCCCGAGTAGGCGAGAAAAAAAATAGAAATCGGGCGCGCATCAAATTCATGATAGCAAAATTAGGTATCGAAGAATTTCGAAAACTTGTTGAAGAAGAACGACGAATATTGCCCCATGACGACAGGTGGACATCTTATATCCCTTATGTGGATTCCACCCAAGAATCTGCATTAAAAGACCCCACGGAAGCCACAGCAGAATGTACGGATAAGAGACTAAAAGAATGGTCCGATACGAATATTTACCAGCAGCGACAAAGTGGTTACGTCACTGCAACTATTGCCTTGCCTCTCGGCGATATAACGTCAGATCAAATGAGAAAATTAGCGAAATTAAGCAGTAAGTATGTAAACGAAACAATCCGTACAACTGTCGAGCAAAACATAGTATTTCGATGGGTTAGCAGAAGTGATATTTATGCTCTCTATCAAGATTTACGAACTATAGGTTTAGCCGAATCAGGTGCAGGAACTATCGTTGACATCACGTCATGTCCTGGCACCGATACCTGTAAATTAGGGATCTCATCATCGAGAGGGTTAGCTGCACAATTAAGGAAAGAACTTGCCGAAAAAAGTCTTAACCTTGACGAAGCAATCAAAGGACTGCGTATCAAAATTAGTGGATGTTTTAATTCTTGTGGCCAACATCATGCAGCTGATATTGGCTTTTACGGTAACAGCAGAAAGATAAATGGCATAACCGTACCTCATTTCCAAGTAGTCCTTGGTGGCCAATGGAAAGAAAATGTAGGATCCTTCGGCCTGGCAATGGGAGCGGTTCCGTCCAAAAAAATACCTGCTGTTGTTGAACGCTTAGCCGAGCGCTATATCGAAGAGCGCGACAAAGAGGAAGCATTTAACCAGTACGTACAGCGAGTTGGAAAACGCGAGCTAAAAAAAATGCTTGATGATTTAACAAACGTGCCCCCATTAGAGGAAGACTCCTGGTATTATCAAGATTGGGGTGATACCAGAACATACAGTATCGGCGACATCGGAAAAGGTGAGTGCGCCGGAGAAATTGTTTCAGCGACAATAATAGAGGTAGCTGCTGCAGAGCGTGAAGTGTTNGAAGCACAAATAGCTCTTGAGGAAGAACGAATAAACGACGCAGTTGATTATTCTTACCGNGCAATTGTCCGTGCAGCTCGGGCTTTAGTTCGTGAAGAATACTACGATATTCCTGAGAATCCAGACATCGTTGTAAAGGAGTTTAAAACCAGATATTTTGAGCGCGAATTGTTTTCACCGCAGTTCGCCAACTATTTCTTCACGGCACATCAGGATGGTATCGATGGGTTGGATGCGAGAAGTGCCCATAGACGAGTTGAAGANGCTCAGTTATTTATAGAAGGCTCCTATACTTGNTACGACAAACTAACTGCGTTACCAAATTAAACAAATTCATATAAAAATTGAGATGCAAAACCTACATAAAATAAATATCAAATGGAACCTTGTGGATCCTGAAATGTTAGAGGATGATGAATTGTTCCGGATTTTCAACGAATGGATTTCCGAGAGCACTGAAGAGGTCTTGATCGACGTAGCGGATTATAAACATTTAGATCATGGACCCACTACGATACTTATNGGGCACGACGCCAATTATTTTCTCGAGAGTGTAAACGAGACAAAAGGGTTGGTCTACGCTAGAAAGCGACTACTCGAGGGCGATTTCACTAAGCGAATAAGTTCAATACTCTTCGCAAGTCTCAATGGATGTATCAAGTTAGAAAACCACCCTGAGTTTCAAGGGCGTCTCAAATTTGATGGGAGCGAAGTAAGGTTTACTGCAAACGACCGTCTATATGCACCAAACACAAATGAAAATATTGAGCTTTTCAAACAACATCTATCACCAGCTCTCGATATTCTTTTTTCAGCAAATAAATATACTTTTGAAAATTCCGATCAACCAAAGGAACGGTTAACAGTTACTGTGCGAACTACAGAAACGGCAGGTCTTTCCGATCTCATAAAAAATGTAGCTTAGTGTACATTATTGACAAAATGATAGCTCGCCNTANTTTCACNANTNNANTTCACTGTTGTTAAGTAACACTCATCTATGAGGACAATATCGATATGCCTTATTATATCACAGAAACTTGTATCGACGTAAAAGACAAAGCTTGTGTTGAAGTGTGTCCGGTCGATTGTATTCATCCTGGAGATGGCGACGGAGAGCCGATGCTTTACATTGACCCGGACGAATGTATCGATTGTGGTGCGTGTGAACCCGAATGTCCTGTAGAAGCNATTTTTGCTGAAGACGANATTCCGGAAGACCAAANNCAATTCATCGAAGTNAANACAAANTATTTNGAACTNCNNGAAAACNAAGATGAATGGGNAAAATGGAAATCAGAAAATAGCGCNCNNTTTNAAAAANAATAANANANACGAATTTNGANTCGNATTNATTAAGAAAAGCCGGGNNGNTTACGTCCCGGCTTTTCATGCTTGAATGATTTGTTAATCAATTTTATTTTGTCACAAAAGTAAGAAAAACTCGTACAGGCTAATACGAACGGAAAAGAATGGCTAAATCTAAATCCAAAACTCCCAAAGACACTCACACCGTGGCTGGAAAAAGTCCTACCAAAGAAAAACGACGTCTTAAAAAAGAGTCGCCAGAAAAACGACTATCCAAGCAACAAATTCGACTCAAAAAAATTTCTGAAAAAGCAAAATTCCTAAGCCAACCTTATCCACCACCAGATTTAAGCTGGTCGATGTATAGAAAAATGTGTGAAATCCGTTTATTTGAGGAACATGTGTGGGATGTATATACTCGAGGACTTATGCCCGGCCTTGCACATCTGTATATAGGAGAGGAAGCCGTTGCTGTTGGTGTTTGCAGTGCACTCAGAGACAAAGATTACATTACAAGCACTCACCGCGGGCATGGTCACTGTCTTGCAAAAGGTGGCGAACTCAACCGGATGATGGCTGAAATTATGGGAAAGGAAGCAGGATACTGTCGAGGAAAGGGCGGATCCATGCACATTGCAGATATGTCCGTTGGAATCCTAGGAGCGAATGGAATTGTTGGAGGAGGTTTTGGTATTGCTACGGGGGCTGCACTTTCATCTAAGCTACGAGGCACTGATCAAGTATCCGTTTGCTTTTTTGGAGATGGTGCTGCGAATCAAGGTATCATGTTAGAAACTATGAACATGGCCGCTGCATGGAATCTACCCGCAATTTACGTATGCGAGAATAACCAATATGGGGAACATACACCATTCGAGGATATCACCGGCGTAGAAGCCATTGTAAAGCGGGCAGATGGTATTGGATTGGAAGGCGTATCCGTAGACGGCCAGGATGTTTTTGAGGTCTACAACATAACCCAGGATGCCATAATGCGCGCCCAGTCTGGCCAAGGTCCGACTTTAATCGAAGCAAATACATATCGGTATCATGGCCATCATGTTGGAGATGCTCAAACATACCGAACCCGGGAAGAATCTGACTGGTATCGAGACAACAAAGATCCCATAGAAAAACTGGGGTTGACCATGATCAAGGAAAAAGTCGCGACTCAAGAGGAACTGAATGCAGTATATGAACAAGTAAAAAAGCAAGTTTTAGACGCGATTGAATTTGGGGAAAATGCACCATTCCCCCCATCAGAGCAAGCCTATGAGGACCTTTATGCCTGAAAAAGACATGCTTTTCCGTGAAGCCATCGCCGAAGCAATGAGTGAAGAAATGCGCAACGACGACTCAGTATTTTTGATTGGTGAAGACGTCGGTGCTTCAGGTGGCATTTTCAAATGTTGCGAAGGACTTTTTGAAGAATTTGGTCCCAATCGAGTTATTGATGCACCAATAGCTGAAGCAGGGTATATCGGACTAAGCGTTGGTGCCGCAATGACGGAAATGCGTCCGATCGCCGAGTTGATGTTCGGTGATTTTGCGTTACTGGCTATGGATCAGATCGTTAATCAGGCCGCTAAGATACGCTATATGACGGGAGCACAATGTAAAGTTCCTATGACGATCAGACTCTCAATGGGTGCAGGACGTTCTTCCGCCGCACAACACTCACAAAGTCTTCAAGCTATCTTTGCACACATTCCAGGATTGAAAGTTGCCATGCCAGCAACTCCANGTGATGCCAAAGGTTTACTTAAGACTGCNATCCGAGACGAGAACCCTGTCCTNTTTTTTGAGGANAAAATGATGTATAACGACAAAGGTCCCGTTCCAGATGAGGCAGATTTTGTTATCCCCTTTGGGAAAGCCGAAATTAAAAGAACGGGATCTGACGTGACACTTGTCGCCACTTCCAGCATGGTCTCGCTCTCGATTCAGGCGGCAGAAAAACTCCAGAATGAATTTTCGTTGAGTGCTGAAATAGTTGATCCTAGGACCCTCGTTCCTCTTGATGAAGATACAATTATAGCCTCTGTTAAAAAAACCGNTTACGCTATAGTCATTGATGAAGCTCCTAAGGGATATGGAGCTACTGCTGAAATTGCCGCTCGTATCGGAGAGTTAGCGTTTGATTATTTAGATGCACCCGTAATACGAATTGGAGCNGCAGACCTGCCCATACCTTTCAGTCCACCTCTGGAGCTACCCACGATACCAGACGTTGACAGNATCATCAGTGCTGTTCGCCAACAGCGAGGCCACTAATTGTCCGCTAAACGCGTCTGCCTTGTAAGTGGCTCGAGTAGTGGAATNGGTGCTAAGATCGCAACCCACTTCGCATCGCAAGGATTTGATATAGTAGTTAATTACAATTCGGGGAAGGAACGCGCCGAGACCATTGCAAAAAATGCAAAAGAAAAATACGGCGTCGACGCCATCGTTATTCAAGCAGATTTATCCGAGCCTGAAGCTGCTTCAGAGTTAGTTAGACAATCTTTCCAACATTTTGACAGACTTGATGTCTGCATAAGCAATAGCGGTGTTTCCAACTACGTTAAAGACAAAAAAGGTAAGCTTGTTCGTTTCCGTTTTCAGGATACTCCCACAGCTCATCTCGAAAAAGAAATGCAACGCGTACTTTCCCTTAACTTGCTCGGTTCNTATANACTTGGACAGCATGCTTTATCGATAATGATTCAGGAAGCAGAGAAAGAACGTAGATNAGGAAAGTCTGCATCTCANCGAAGCATACTTTTTGTTACCTCGATATCAGATGTTGCCCCCGAGGCGACAAGAATCCCTTATGGGGTTAGTAAATCGGGCATAAACCATGCAGTACTGGGCGCTGCTTTAGAAGGAGGCCCATACAACATCACAGTAAATGGATTAAGGCCTGGAGTCGTAGACACACCACTTACATCCCGACCGTCAGGTATTCACGAAGCTGATAGTGGTTATGAATATACCGTTGCTGAAACGTACGAAATAATGGCAAAAGGGGGCGCCCAACCTATTNAGCGAATTGGGACCGCAACAGAAATCGCTCATGCTGCTTATTGTTTCTGCAACATTCCCTATATGACTGGACAACTAATTGCTGTGGATGGTGGATTCACTCTTAACAGTGGCTTTGTTCACCGCGATCTATTTTTGCAAGAAGGCTTACGCAAAAAGAATAAAGAAAAAAATTAATTTTCTCGAATACTTCCAACCTGTATATCTATTTCTTCGCGATTTGCTACTCGATCCAATAAACCATCACGGATCCAAGCCATCCTATCTGCAGCTGTGAGCATTTTGTCATCATGGGTTACTGTAATTATTGTCGTGCCCATTTCCTTCTGCAGGTCCTTCATATAATTTATTATTTCTTGGCCAGTATTGCTATCCAAGTTGCCAGTAGGTTCATCAGCGAGTATTATGCGAGGCCGATTAACAAAAGCACGAGCAATCGCTACCCGCTGTTGTTGACCACCTGATAATTCAGACGGAATATGATGAGCTCGTTCACCTAGACCGACAATTTTCAAACACTCCATTGCGCNCTTTTCACCTTCCTCAGTACTCATCCCAGCAAACACTGTGGGTAAAGCAACATTCATCAGTGCACTCATTACCGGCAACAAGTTGTATGTCTNAAAGATATAACCCAATTCAAAACATCGAACGGCAGCTAACTGCTGTGGAGTTAGAGAAGCAAGGTTTACCCCATCAATCTTAACCTCACCCCCCGTTGGTGTCTGAAGAGCACCAATCATATTGAACAACGTGCTCTTCCCAGATCCTGAAGGGCCCATTATCGCAAAAAATTCGTTATCAAAAACCTCAACAGAAAGTCCGCGAAGAGCATGCACATGAGTCGACTCATCACGGTTGTTTCCGTTGTAGACCATCTTAACGTCTTGGACATCCACAATTACATTACGTCCACTCTCAGACATTGAAAAAATACCTTTGTATATAAACGTTTTGACGTATCAAAATATATATTATTTCGACCGGATTCAATCTAATGCTGAAGTGTCCTTTAGTCAACTTGAGATCATAATCAATGAAATAACAAAAAATGTCAGAATATGAGGATTAAACCTATTGATAAAATAACCGATAAATATGTATAGACTTAACCATTTGACTCTATACATTACTATTTGGTATCATTTGAGCGTACGGATACCTAATGACTCGCCTTGGGGGAGGTGTAAAATGTTAAGTAATGAGACACTAATTGATATAAAAGAAGTAGCGAACGAGTTCGGGAAATCCGTCGAATCCATAAGAAAATACAAGAATTTTGGCATTATCAGAGTCTCTGACAAGAATGGTAACAAAGACCTCTTTGATCGCTCCGAAATATTGGACATTCGAATCCAACTGAAAGAGCTTCGACTTAAAGGTTTAACACTCTCTCAAATTGCTGACGAAATTGAATCAGAGCGAAAATTCGAAAACAAAACCTCTCCAACTTCCGGTCCAAATTCGGGTTCAATCGTATCACAAAGCCACGAAGGGCCACTGAAGATATTACTCGCAGACAAAGATTCAGTAGTAAGAAAGACTGTTACAGAATATATAGAGGATCTTGACTATTCCATTTGCGAAACAACTAATGGTGAAGAAACTATAGCAAAAGCGTTCACATTTATCCCAGATCTCATACTTCTCGATCTTCAGCTTCCCAAAATAGATGGCTATCAGGTCTGCAAAATGCTCAAGGGAAACTCAACGACACAGACAATTCCCATTATAGTTATCGCCCAATTTAAAACAAACGCTGATAAGATAAATTTAATCGAATGCGGAGCAGATGATTATGTGGAAAAACCGTTAGATAAAAATGAATTGATTGCTAGGATAAAAATGGTGAATCAGCGAGCACTTAAATCCCATTGAAGAAGACGGCTAAACATTTATTAAAACTTTTCCGACATGTTTTCTTACTCACACAAAACTATTATACTTCGAATCTTAAATATATAATTCGGATGATTTAAACTATGTCAAGAAACAGCTCGTTTGCTCTATTAGGGTTTATTCCAGGGGCAATTTTTATTACGATTTCCATAGTTTGCACATCTATATGTGCCGATGCGACAGAGCTTATTGAATCAAAACATCATAATTTTCAAATCGAAAATTATGCCAAGATTCCCGGAATTCCCTGGGGTCTGTCTTTCCTTCCGGATGGACGTCTCCTCGTAACAGAGCGCGAAGGGCGACTACGCATAATTGATCTCAATGGTAGCGTATCGGATCCCATAAATGGTATTCCAGAAGTTATAGCAAAGGGTCAAGGAGGATTACTTGACGTAGCCATACACCCTGAATACGAAAAAAATGGATGGGTTTATCTTTCATATTCCCAAGCTCTTAGTGACGAAACAAGCTTCACCAGTATTGCCAGGGGAAAAATTATCAATGAACAATTCCATAACATACAGATCATTTACAGGGCCCCAAAAAAGGATTTTTCAAAACACAGTCAACATTACGGCTCAAGGATAATATTTGATAAGAGTAACTATCTATATTTTTCGATCGGAGATCGAGGCCAACGTCCAGAAGCTCAAGACCTAAATACCGCGAACGGAAAGATTCATCGGCTTTTTGACGACGGGAAAATCCCCCCCACCAATCCTTTTCAGGGACAGGATAACATACTGCATTCAATTTGGTCCTGGGGACATAGAAACGCACAAGGATTAGCTCTTGACCCAATAACCGGAAACCTTTGGTCAACCGAACATGGACCACGAGGAGGAGATGAATTAAACCTAATCCAACGTGGAGGAAATTTTGGGTGGCCTTCAATTACTTACGGGATCAATTACGACGGTAGTATTATTAGCGAAAACACTCACGAAGATGGCATGCTCCAACCGATACATTATTGGGTACCTTCAATTGGAGTTTGCGGTATCGATTTTTACGACAACACCCGTTTCCCAGATTGGGAAAATAATCTTTTAATTTCTTCTCTGCGATTTGGACGACTTTACCGGCTAAAAATAAAAGATGGCCGCGTTATGGAGGAAGAGATCCTATTAGAAATTGGACGTACCCGCGACGTAGAAACAGGACCGGATGGGTTAATTTATGTGGCTTTAGAAAATCCCGGTAGGATCGTTCGATTATTACCAGCTAAATAACTCAATCTTCTTCTTTTACCTTAGAAATCTCGTCTCTCAAAAATGCTGCTTTTTCAAAATCCAGTTTCTCAGCCGCAATTCGCATTTTATTCTCAAGATCAGCAAGTAATTCTTCTTTGTTCTCGGCGTTTATATCAATATTTTCTTTCTGAACATCTATTTCAGTTTTTTCGTTACCTTTCCTAACACTTTCTAACACTGATGAAGCCTGTAAAATATCTTCTTTACTTCGAAAAATAGTCTTAGGTATTATACCATTCTGTTCGTTGTGATATAATTGTTTCGAACGCCTACGATTCGTTTCGTCTATAGCCCGTTGCATAGAATTTGTCACTTTATCAGCATAAAATATGACATGTCCATTAGCATTACGAGCTGCCCTTCCTATAGTCTGGATTAAAGCTTGTTCTTAGCGCAAAAACCCCTCCTTATCAGCGTCAAGAATAGCAACAAGAGAAACTTCTGGTAAATCCAATCCTTCTCTGAGAAGATTGATACCAACCAAAACATCAAAAACTCCCAAACGTAAATCGCGTATAATTTCAACCCTCTCCAGGGTATCAATTTCAGAATGTAAATAACGCACCCGGACTTCCATCTGATCCAAATAGTCAGTCAAATTCTCTGCCATTCGCTTAGTCAACGTAGTAACTAAAACACGCTCTTTGCGACCTGAACGCACTCTGATTTCTTCAAGTAGATTGTCTATTTGGCCAGTAAGTGGCCGTATATCAATCTGCGGATCAACTAAGCCAGTAGGTCGAATAACCTGCTCAACATAAACACCTCCACTTCTACTTAGCTCATAATTACCAGGCGTTGCAGAAACAAAAGTAGTCCATCCCATCTGCCCTTCGAATTCGTCGAAAACCAAAGGACGATTATCGAAAGCCGAAGGCAGGCGAAAACCATGCTCTACAAGATTCTCTTTTCGTGAACGATCTCCTCCATACATACCTCTGACTTGGGGTATTGTAACGTGTGACTCATCGATAAATAACAAATAGTCCTCAGGAAAATAATCCATGAGTGTCCAAGGTCGAGATCCAGCTTCTCGTCCATCCATATATCTGGTATAGTTCTCTATACCGGGGCAAAACCCCATTTCGCGAATCATCTCAACATCATACCTCGTCCTTTTTTCCAAGCGATGGGCCTCAACTAATTTGTTATTCTCCTGTAGATCAAGTAGCCTATGCTGTAACTCTTCAAGTATGCCTTGACACGCTGCCTCCACCTGTTCATCTCCGGTCACGTAGGCCTTAGCAGGAAAGAGGGCCATCTGATCCCGTTTTTGCAAAACTTCTCCCGTTAATGTATCAACTATTGTAATTGCATCTATTTCATCGCCAAAAAGCTCAATTCTCACGGCGGTCTCTTCTGAAGCTGGGACGATCTCAATCACATCACCACGAACACGAAAACAACCACGTTGTAATTCAATGTCGTTCCGTCTGTAGTATATTTCGATCAACCGACGTAAAATCTCATCTCGTTCGATAACATCCCCGCAATTAAAAGAAAATTTGTTTCTATCATAATCTTTCGGTGCACCGATTCCATAAATACAAGATACCGTCGCAACTATAACCACATCGCGTCTCGTTAAGAGTGAAGAAAGAGCCTTTAGTCGAAGTCTATCGATCTCTTCATTTAACAAAACTTCCTTCTCTATATACGTATCCGTAGATGGCTTGTAGGCTTCAGGTTGGTAATAGTCATAATAACTCACAAAATACTCGACAGCATTTTCAGGGAAAAACCCCTTTATCTCACCGTATAATTGCGCTGCTAGCGTTTTGTTGTGAGAAATTACCAAAGCCGGCATCTGTTGTTTTTCAATAACATTTGCCATCGTAAATGTTTTACCGCTACCAGTTACACCGAGTAATGTTTGATGTTGCTGACGACGACCGATCCCCTCTGATAATTCCTGAATTGCCTCCGGTTGATCGCCCCCGGGTTTATAATCCGCAACCAATTTAAATTCGTCCATGTAATCTCCTGTTCTGCAAAATCTGTGGCTAATTTTACGTTATGTCAAACTAAAATAAATGACAATAAACGCACCTAAGGTGACATATTGACATCTTTGATGCATTAATTGGCAGAAGCATAGTTTAAGTTAAGAAGCGAAAAATATTCACTAAGATATTATTAAACAATAACTTAAGATTTTTATTTGTTTTTTTATCAATTAGGTACGAACTTTGCATAAACATGGATGAAAATTTGGTCTTGTTCATTATCAACCGAAAAGGAAAACTTCACAATGGGAAAAGTCATCGGAATCGACCTTGGAACAACCAATTCCTGCGTCGCCGTGATGGACGGCGGTGAATCAGAGGTCATAACTAACGCGGAGGGAGGACGGACCACCCCGTCAATGGTCGCTTTCGCAAAAGATGATGAGCGGCTCGTTGGCCAAACAGCTAAACGGCAGGCTGTTACCAACCCCACCAAAACAATATCGTCAGTTAAAAGATATATGGGACGACGCTTCGATGAGGTAAAAGAAGAACTCGGTGATATACCTTACTCTGTCGAAGCAGGAAATAAAGATCAAGCGGTTATAAAAATCGATGATACTGAGCATACGCCTCCGGAAATTTCTGCGATGGTTCTCCAAAAAATGAAACAGACTGCAGAGGATTTTCTTGGAGAAAGTGTAGATAAAGCAGTTATAACGGTGCCCGCTTACTTCAACGATTCGCAGCGTCAGGCGACAAAAGATGCAGGTACCATTGCAGGTTTAGAGGTGCTGCGTATCGTAAACGAACCGACCGCAGCAGCCTTGGCGTATGGATTAGATAAATCAGGGAAAAATGAAAAAATTGCCGTATATGATTTAGGAGGCGGTACGTTCGACATCTCAATTTTAGAACTTGGGGACGGCGTTTTTGAGGTAAAATCAACGAATGGAGATACCCACCTGGGGGGAGATGACTTTGATACCCAAATAATCAACTGGCTTGCCGAGGACTTTAAAAGCAATGAGGGTGTGGATTTAAGAAACGATCCAATGGCGCTCCAAAGACTCAAAGAAGCTGCCGAAAAAGCAAAATGTGAATTGTCTTCATCTACCCAAACTGAAATTAATCTGCCCTTCATTACAGCTGATCAGTCTGGCCCCAAGCATCTACAGACAAATTTAAGCCGAGCTCAATTCGAACAATTGACGTCTGACTTAATCGATCGCACCAAAACTCCCTGTCAGCAAGCACTATCAGATGCTGATCTATCTCCTAGTGAGATAGACCAGGTCATATTAGTCGGTGGCTCAACCCGTATCCCTAAAATCCAAGAGGCCGTACAAGAGGTTTTTGGACGAGAACCTCACCGCGGAGTTAATCCAGATGAAGTCGTCGCAATGGGAGCTGCTATCCAAGCCGGTGTGCTAGCAGGCGATGTCGAAGATGTCTTACTCTTAGACGTTACCCCATTATCTTTGGGGATCGAAACTATGGGTGGCGTGTTAACCAAATTAATCGAAAGAAATACTACAATCCCTACAAAGAAAAGCCAGGTTTTTTCTACAGCTGCTGATAATCAACCTTCCGTAGAAGTCCATGTACTACAGGGCGAACGTGAATTTGCCAACGATAACCGTAGCTTAGGTAGGTTCCATCTTGACGGAATACCCTCTGCACCACGCGGAACGCCACAAATAGAGGTTACATTTGATATCGATGCAAATGGTATTCTAAACGTTTCTGCAAAAGACAAAGGAACTAACAAAGAGCAGTCAATTAGGATCGAGGCATCTTCTGGACTCGATCAGAGCGAGATCGAACAGATGCAGCGTGATGCTGAAACTCATGCCGAAGCTGATAAAAATCGACGGGAAGCGGTGGACCGTAGAAA